>JBBQDH010000432.1:0-1808 GCA_038319515.1 Bryobacterales bacterium | reverse complement strand
AATTCAGGAACAGCTGAAGAGCGGCGAAGTGGTCGGGATCGTCAAGGAGGTTGAAAAAGGCAAGACGTACTACGAAGTGGAAACGAAACTGAACGGGAAGACCCGCGACATGATACTCGACGCGACTGGCACCGTTACCAGTGCTGAGGAGGAGATTGAAATGTCCGCAATGCCGCCGGCTGCCCACGATGCTTTGATGAAAAAAGCCGGCACGGCGAAGATAACGAAGATCGAAGCGGTGAGCAAAGGCGGCAAAGTGGTGGCCTATGAAGCGGCCATCCTGAAGGGCAGCAAGGCTTCAGAGATCGCCGTCACTCCGGAAGGCAAACCGTTTAAGGAATAATCGGCGTCAGCAGGACCGTGCCTGCCACTGTGGCGGCACGGTCAAGACCAGCCAGAAAGCGTTTGCTGAGAGACGGGATAAGCCCTGTGTGCCACAGCAGTTCGGCGTTGGTCCAGGCAACTTCGCGGGAGGCAGCAATGCCGAACGCGCCCACCATGTTTTCCAGCTTTCCCACGTCTGGAATCGCCTCGCCCACCAAGCCCACCATCAGAGCGTGTTTGGTCTGGTCAATCAACGCGTCCAGAAGTCCGTTGACCCTCGTGAAATCCTGATAAATGGGAGACAGGTGCGCTGGTTCGAGGTGAACTTCACGACAGGTATCGACGACGGCGATAGAAAGATCGTGGTCAATATGCGCGTTCATCCCGGCAAGCGCGAACTGGATGCGCGCCAGGCGGGCATTGTGGCGAGCATTAAACAACACCTGCCAGCAGCCGGGTGCGGACTGGCCCGGCGTCAGAGAAGATTTCAGCGCCCCCGGATACAAGCGAGCAAACAGAACATCCAGGCGCGAGAGCCAGGCCGGATTGTTCCAGTGCACCATGGTTACGCTTCGGTCGACGGACCGCGTGACGCTCAGGTAGAGCGCGTTGAAGTACTTGAGCCCGTCGCCCTCCGGCAGGACGGCATCAATGGCAGTGAATGCAGCCACTACATCTGGAATTGTATTCACCGGCTGCGAAACGATCTGGAGAATCTGCTCATTCGGCGTTGGCATGCGAGGGCCATCGTAGCACGATGAGGGATACTTGTGGAGGCGATTCTCACACAGTTGCAGGGCCTTTGACGACCATAGAAATTGACGTTCGGGACTTTGATACCGCCGTTGAACACATCCCCAACAAACCGGCGGTATTTCTGCTTTGGCCTCGCGAGGGAAAACCTTATCTCGCCCGCACGAACGTGCTGCGACGGCGTTTGCTGCGGCTGCTCGGCACCCTTCCCGGGAAAGACGACAAACCCTCCCGAATGCTCAATCTTCGCGCCACGGCGGTGCGGATTGAATACCGGTTAACCGGCTCGCGGCTCGAATCGCAATTCGTGCTTTGGGAACTGGCGCGACTACACCTGGGTTCCGGCTATCGCGAAGAGATCCGGCTTCGCATGCCTCCGTACGTGAAGCTGGTGCTGACCAACGCGTTCCCGCGGACACATGTGACGACTCAGCTGGGGCGCGCCGAAGCAGTGTATCTCGGGCCATTCCGCAACCGTTCCACAGCCGCTATGTTCGAATCAGAATTCCTGGATCTCTTCCAGCTGCGCCGCTGCCTGGAAGATCTGGAACCGAGTGCCGAACACCCCGGCTGCATGTATGGCGAGATGGGCCGGTGTCTGCGCCCCTGCCAGGAAGCGGTGGGCCGTGACGAGTTTCGCAGTGTAGCGGCACGGGTCGCCGAATTTCTGCATACCGGCGGGCGGTCATTGCTGGACCCGGCCACCACAGCTCGCGACCGGCTCAGCGTCG
>JBBQDH010000431.1:0-2065 GCA_038319515.1 Bryobacterales bacterium | reverse complement strand
GTACTTTTGCGGTTGTTTGACTTTGTCGCGCGGCATGGGTTGCCGCTGGCCGGGGACACCGAAGAGCGTGTGGAAAAGGCGGCGACCGGGTTCGAAGCGTGGGTGGCATCGCATCAGCCGATCTGGCCTGTGTTTCGCCTGATTCCGGCGCTCCCTCATGGCGGCAAGGCGCTGCGTGCGATGCATGCCTGCGGGGTCCTGGAAGTGATTTTCCCGGAGTTGCGCGAGATGGAAGCGCTGGTGATTCGCGACTTCAACCATCGCTACACGGTGGATGAGCATACCCTGGTCGCGATCCAGACCCTGCTGGACCTGCGCGAAAAAAAGAACGACCTGTTTGGCGACCTGGCTTCGGAGACTGAGGACCTTGACCTCCTGGTAACGGCGCTGCTGTTCCACGATGTGGGGAAGGCCGATCCGCTGCTGGGCCATGTGGAGCCGTCATGCCGGATTGCCGAAACTGCGCTGGTGCGTTCCGGCACCAGCGAACGTGCGCGCGGCGTGGTGAATTTCCTGATTGGCGCGCACCTGGAGCTTTCGGGCGCGATGCATGGCCGGGATATTTCAGACCCTGCGACCATCCGCGATGTGGCTGCCCGGATGGGTACGGTGGAGCGGCTGAAGCTGCTGACGCTGCTGACCTATGGTGATATCAGCGCGGTGCATCCAACCGCTATGACGCCCTGGCGCCGCCAGTTATTGTGGAATCTCTACGCCAAGGTTTATGCGGAACTGACGCGGGAGTTGGGTACGAAAATTACGGCTCCGGAACCGAATGCCAGTCCGGAACTGCGGGCGTTCCTGGAGGGTCTGCCGCCCCGGTACCTGCGGATTCACGATGAGGCAGAGATGCTGGAGCATCTGCGCCTGGCGGGCGCGGGGCGTGAGAAGGGCGTGGCGGTTTCGCTGAACCGTACAGAGGTGTGGCTGCTGACGGTGGTGGCGACGGATCATCCGTTTCTGTTTGCATCGGTGGTGGCGGCGCTTTCGAGCTATGGCTTTAACATCCTGAAAGCTGATGCGTTCTCGAACGCGCAGGGGCTTGTGATTGACACGTTTACTTTCTCTGACCCGCACAGGAATCTGGAACTGAATCCGGGTGAGTCGCAGGAGGTAATTCGGACGGTGAGGCGGGTGGTGCGTGGCGAGACTTCGGCGGAGGATCTGCTGAAGCGGCGGCCGAAAGTGAAGCCCGATCCCTGTGCCATGGCGGGGTTCCGGGCAGCCTGGGACAATGAGGCTTCGCCCAATGCCACGCTGATTGAGTTGGTGACGCAGGACCGTCCTGGTTTACTCTACGACGTGGCTTCTTTGTTTTCGAAACACGGCGCGAACATTGAGGTTGTGTTGGTGGATACCGAGGCGAGGAAGGCGATCGACGTCTTCTACGTCACAAAGGGCGGGGCCAAGTTCAGCGACCAGGAAGCGCGGGAGATTGTGGCCGCGCTGACGGAAGTCGCGAAACCTTTCTGAATGACACGGCTTGACGTCCCAAGATATTTAAACTACGCTGTAGTTTAAATGGCTCAGTCTTCTCTTGGCGATTTCGAACAGATCGTTTTGCTCGCGATCCTGCGGGCGGGCGAGGACGCGTATGGCGTGACCATTCGGGCCGAAATTGCGTCGTGCACAAGGCGCGATCCTGCACCCGGCGCACTCTACACCACGCTCGACCGGCTGGAAGAGAAGGGCCTGGTCAGTTCGCGTTTGGGGGATCCGACTCCGCAACGGGGCGGTCGGGCTAAGCGGTTTTTCACGGTGACTGCCAGTGGTACCGAAGCCATTGCGCGGACACAACAGGCTTACCAGAACTTACTCAAAGGGCTCACGATAGCAGGGGTGGAATATGCATAAAGTTTCGATGGCAGAACGGGTTTTGTCGCTGGCGACCACGCCGGAGCGGGCGGCGGTGATTGTCGGGGATTTGATGGAACTGGGTGCGCCGGTCTGGTCCAACGTGATTCGGACGGCGGGCTCGCTGATGGTGAAAGATTTATGCCGGAGCCCGTGGAGAGTTTTGCTCACCGGGGGCGGCATCTTTCTTCGGCAGTTTATTGGCGCGCTC
>JBBQDH010000430.1:0-2066 GCA_038319515.1 Bryobacterales bacterium | reverse complement strand
TGCTGTGAAAACGCGCCACGCCGGATGGCTTGCAATGTTTTCGAAAAGGCAGGCCTCTTTCCAAATCTCAAATGGCAGGGCGCGCGACGTCCCCATGGCCTCCAGCCATTGCCTCGGGATGCCCGGGGCCGAACCTACGTTGCAACCGTTGGAGTTTTTCAGAAGAATCATGCAATGCGTGACTGCGGCTTCGGTGCCCCCGGTCTCGGCGTTCGATTCCTGTACCGCCAGGTTGGCCACTCCATCGAGCACGGAGCCCAGATGTCGGCTGGAGACCAGCAATTCAAGGATGTGATGCCGTGCCCGCTCCCTAACGCGCTTTTGTTCCAGCTCTCTTGCGCTCTGCCGAACCAGCAACTCCAGACCTCTTTCCCGTCGGCGTGCCCGGTACTCCCGCGAAGCACAAAATGCCGCCAGAGCCCCTAAAGCTAGGCCGAGCGCAGTTGTGGCAAACCGCACGAACTGGTGGTAGCTGGAATCGTTGAACATCATTTGCCCTGCCCATACATCGACACTGGCAGACAAAAACTTTAGGCGCGAATCGGCCTGCGATGGTGCAAAATCGCTACAATTGGCTGGTGCTCCGTACATTTCTGACCCTTCTTCTGCTTGTCTGTGGCGCAATCGCCCAAACCAACCCGGCTTCGGTGGCCGCCCGCCAGTGGCGACAAACCCATGAAAAGGCGATTGTCGGCGAATTCGCCGAGTTGCTGTCTATTCCGAATATCGCCGCCGACAAGGTGAACATCCGGCGAAACGCCGAGGCAATCGCGAAGCTGCTGCAGAAACGCGGAGTCGCGACACAACTGGTGGACGTGCCGGGTTCCAACCCGGTGGTGCAGGGCGAACTGAAAACGCCGGGTGCCACGCGAACAATTGTTCTCTACGCCCACTATGATGGCCAGCCGCTTGATCCGAAGGAGTGGGCCACGCCACCCTTCTCGCCGGTTCTGCGGGATCGAATGATCGAGAAGGACGGGCAGGTCCTCCCCTGGGATACGGTGAAATACCCGCTCGACCCGGAGGCCAGAATCTACGCCCGGTCCGCTTCTGACGACAAGGCTCCCATCATCGCCATCGCCACGGCGCTCGACGCGATTCGCGCGGCGGGACTGAAGACGAGATCCAATATCCGGTTTGTCTTTGAGGGCGAAGAAGAAGCGGGCTCCGTCAACCTGGAAAAAATCCTCGCCGCACATAAAGAACTCTTCACCGGCGATATCTGGCTGATCTGCGATGGCCCGGTGGCACAAAACCGTCAGCAACTGGTGGCGTTTGGTGCGCGCGGCGTGACCACACTGAACATCACCCTCTACGGGCCGCGACGCGAACTCCACAGCGGGCACTACGGCAACTGGGCTCCGAATCCCGCGATGATGCTGGCGCGGCTGCTGACCTCACTAAAGGACGACAACGGGCGCGTCCTGGTGGAGCATTTTTACGACGGCATTGCCCCGCTCAGTGAAACGGAAAAGCGCGCGATTGCTGCCGCCCCTGCGCCCGAGGCTGACCTGATGCGCGAGCTCTGGCTGGGTTCCACGGAAGGCGCTCCGAAGAAACTGATTGAACTACTGCAGCAGCCTTCGCTGAATATCCGGGGCATGGCGAGTTCCCGCACCGGAGCCCAGGCGTCGAACGTGATTCCCTCCAGTGCGACGGCATCTATTGATATCCGTCTGGTGAAGGGGATGGACCATGAAAAGGTGGAGGCGAGGGTAATCGAGCATATTCGTAAGCAGGGATATTTTGTGGCGGATGGCGAGCCGGGCGCTGTGGTGCGAATGGCCCACCCGAAAGTCGCGACCGTTTCAACGGGCGGGCATGGAGGCTACAACGCGGTGCGTACATCAATGGATCTGCCGATTTCCCAGGAAGTGATTCGCGTGGTGGAAAGTGCCCGCGGACCTGCGGTGAAGTTCCCCACATAAGCCCTCGTGCCTCTCAGGCGAAATCAGCCGCCAACGATGAGCCAGCCACTCGGAGTGTGCACGCCGTAGCAAGCTCCGTAACGCCAGCAATGGTGCTGAATGCAAAGTCGCTCGCCAAAGACGATGACTCGAAATGGT
>JBBQDH010000429.1:0-2067 GCA_038319515.1 Bryobacterales bacterium | reverse complement strand
GACGCAGCGGCCCATCGGGCGGGAAGGTAACGAAATCCGGATGGGTCGAGAACAGCAGCGGATCTTCATTGCGGTCATTGGCCGCCCACTTCTCGCGGTCGGCAATGCAGGCTGCATTGCCATCGAGACTCAAATCATCCTGCTCGATTTTATGCGGACTACCCAACAACGCAGCAGCAAAGCGGCGCGCGAGGGTAGCCTTACCCACACCCTCTGGCCCGGCGAGTAAAATCGTCTGCGGAATGCGATTGGTCCGCGCCATCTGTTCCAGCGTTGCAACGGCGGGGGCGTTGCCGTGGAAATGGGGAAACATGAAGAGGTAGTTACATTTTACACTTGAGGCCGGGGATGAATAGCGGCGCCCAGCAGGTTCTCATCGTAACAGGCAGCAGCACTGGAATCGGAGCGGCGACAGCTCGTCTCGCATCCAAGCGGGGCTATGTGGTCTGCGTCAACTATCTGCGACATCACCAGGAGGCCGCAAGAGTAGTCAGCGCCATTAAAGCAGATGGTGGGCACGCCATAGCCTTACAGGCTGACATCAGTTCGGAATCTGAGGTCCTGAGCCTCTTTGAAACGACGGAGCACCAGTTAGGCCGGCTCACCGCTTTGGTGAACAACGCTGCGACGATTGAGAGTCAGATGCGACTGGACGCCATGGACGCCAACCGGCTGCGGCGGGTATTCGCGACAAATGTCATCGGGACGTTTCTGTGCGCGCGTGAGGCGGTACGAAGAATGTCTACTCGCTATGGTGGTGCCGGAGGAAGTATCGTCAACGTTTCTTCCGGAGCCTCGCGCTCGGGGTCGCCAAGCGAGTACATCGACTATGCGGCGAGCAAAGGAGCCATTGACACGCTCACGATTGGTCTCGCCAAAGAAGTTGCTCTTGAAGGCATTCGCGTGAACGCCGTAAGACCCGGGTTCATCTATACCGATCTCCATGCTAAAGCTGGTGAGCCAGGGCGTGTCGATCGAGTAAAGGCGACGGTCCCGATGCAGCGGGGTGGACAGCCGGAGGAAATCGCTAACTCGATTCTTTGGCTGCTATCCAAAGAGGCATCGTATGTGACGGGCACAATCCTCGATGTGTCAGGCGGCCGTTGAGCGGGGAGCGCCACGCAACAGGCAGCAGCTCAGCGGTGAAACAGATTGACAATTTTCTGTTTCATGCTCGAATACCATGATTGCGAAGGGTTCTCGGCATTCTTGTTAACAGCCAGCGCCGGCGCGGAAACGGGCTCTTTTTGAGGCGCGGCGAAGGGTGATGTGTCCACCTTGTTGACACGGTACCCGTTGAACACATATTTCTTCCGCCAAAGGTTTCCGCTGTCGTCCTCCAGAATCATAGCGAAAGTAGGGTTCGGCCCCGACGTGTCCACCTCAACGGGAAAGTGTCCGATTACATCCCGCTCGATGTACACCGTCTCATAACGATGATGCCGGCGGCTCCAGATGAAAAACCGGAAGTTGTCGAATTCATAGCGCATGGAAGCCTTACGAATGGTAGTCCAAAGCCAGTTATGCTTCACCTGGTTTTCATCCTGCACGTTGCCCATGGCAAAGTAGGATGTAATCCGGTGACCCTCCGCATACTGCGCCACTTCGTCCGGGATGGCCATGTTCAACATGCGGGAGAGCACCCATCCCACCTTGCCGTCGGCCGAGCGCACCAGATTCCAATCTTCTGTGGGTGCGGGAGGCGCAGCCGGAGTGTTTTGCCTGGGCGAGTCGCTATCCTGCGCCAGGCTAGGCAGCCGTGTCTTGGAGAGGTCCTGCCAGTGCGCCGGCAGTCTCGGGGCAGGCGGCATCGGAGGCGGCGGGATCTTCGTGGAACTGGACCGTTCCTTGGATCTCCTCCGGGAGTTTCGGGGCTTCGGTGGCGGCGCTGGCATCGCGGCGGAGAGCTGGGTACGCGGCGTTACCCTATGGCCGATTACTTCCACTTTGCCGCCTTCAGGGATTTGAAGAAAACCGGGCGAAGTGCGGCTCGGTTCGGTGTGAACATTTACCACTTCCAATGTTGTGGCTGTTCCTTGTGAAGGATATCGAGCGGTTTGCTGCGCC
>JBBQDH010000428.1:0-2124 GCA_038319515.1 Bryobacterales bacterium | reverse complement strand
ATGGCATCATTTCGAGAGAACTCCCGGGTTCAGGATGCAGTGGTCCGCAACCTTGAGATCATCGGCGAGGCGGTAAACAAGATCAACATCACAGCGCCGGAGTTCATTCAACAGTATTCTGAGATTCCGTGGGCCCAAGTGCGCGGGATGCGTAACGTGGCGATCCATGAGTATTTCTTCCTGGATCTGGAAATCGTCTGGACGACGGTCCGAGAGCATTTGCCCCGGCTCAAACTTCAGATAGAGGCACTGTTGAAGGACCGGTAGCGCGCTCGGGACGGCAGCGTAGCGTACCAAACTGGTGATCTGATGTCCGGCTGCTGCGCCACCACCGGCACCCGGTGAATGGACGTGTTAAACTTGGCAATTCGATTGTAGATGTTACCTGTAAGCCTCGTCGTTGTGATTCCTCGTGGTTTTCAACTCAGGCCGTTCAACTCACAAAGCAATTGAAAAGCGCAACCCACGACTCAGGGCCTAAACCCCTGAAACGGACTTGCGCGAATTAAGGGAGAAAGAACTTGAGACTAGAAACAGTAGTACCCGCTCTGCTGCGCACCACCCGCGGCAAAAACGAAGCCCGCCGCACACGTGTTTCCGGCAGAATTCCTTCCGTGGTTTACGGCGCTTTCAAAGAGCCCGTCGCCATCAGCCTGAACCCCAAAGACATCACGAAGATCATCCACAGCAAGACCGGGCATAACTCGATCTTTGATCTGGTGATCGAAGGGGGCGAAACTACCCCGGTGATCGTGGCGGACGAGGCTTACGATCCGATCAAGGGCCACCTTCTCCACGTTGATCTTCGTCGCATTGATCTCGCCCGCAAGCTCCGCGTTTCGGTTCCGGTTCATGTGTCTGGTGAATCGAAGGGCGTGAAGCAGCAGGGCGGCATTCTCGAAGTTGCGACGCGCTCGGTGGAAATCGAGTGCATCCCGGACGACATTCCGAACAACTTTGACGTCAACGTTACCGAACTGATGATCGGCGATTCCATCCGCGTTTCCGATCTGGCTCTCAAAGAGGGCGTTCGCGTCCTGACGGCAGGCGAAGCGGTGATTGCGCACATCGTCGGCGTCAAGGAAGAAGCTGTGAAGGAAGGCGACGCCAAGGAACCGGAAGTCGCGGCCAAGAAGGGCAAGAAGGACGAAAAGGCCGCTGCACCCGCTGCAGCCCCCGCCGCTAAAGCCCCCGCTGCCAAGAAGAAGTAGTTCGGCATGTTCCTGGTGGCCGGTCTTGGCAATCCGGGTGAGCAGTATGCCGCAACACCCCATAACCTGGGGTTCCTTGTGGTCGACAGGCTCGCCGCGCGTCATGCAATTCGGATGACGCGCAAGGAATGTCAGGCTCTCGTGGGTCAGGGCGTCATCGGCGGGAAACCGGTGATGCTGGCGAAGCCGCAGACCTTCATGAATCTCAGTGGTGTGGCAGTAAAACCGCTGATGGAACGAAATGAAGTCTCCGCCGCTGAACTGATCGCGGTGTACGACGAACTGGACCTGCCATGGGGAGCGCTCCGGGTTCGCCCAAAAGGTTCCGCCGCCGGCCATAACGGCGCGAAAGACCTGATCGCGAAGCTGGGGACGCTGGAGTTTCCAAGAATTCGGCTGGGGGTGCACCCTGGCCAGCCGCTCCAATCTGGAGCGGATTATTTGTTGTCGCCCTTCAACCGGCGGCAGAACGAAACCCTGGATGAGCTGCTTGACCTTGGGGCCGACGCAGCAGAGTCCATAATCGCCGAGGGCGTCGAAATGGCCATGACTCGTTTTAACGGTCGCTCGTTTGAACAGTCGCGCCCGGAGCAGTAAAAAGAGGCAGTTGAGAAGAATGATGAGAATCTACGAAAATCTGTTCATCGTTAAACCCGATGCAACAGAAGAAGATATCGACAAACTCATCGAACTTTTGACCGCACATGTCACCAAAGCTGGTGGCACAGTGGACAAAGTCGATAAGTGGGGAAAGCGTCGGCTCGCCTACCGCGTGGAAAAACAGCGCGAAGGCAGCTATGTGCTGTTCCAGTTTACGGCGGGCCCGGACACCGTGAAAGAATTCGAACGCCGTATGCGCGTGCAGGATTCGATCATTAAGTTCCTGACCGTGCGTATTGATGAAACCCTGAAG
>JBBQDH010000427.1:0-2205 GCA_038319515.1 Bryobacterales bacterium | reverse complement strand
ACGCCTACCTGCGCCGTTAGATCAAATCGAGCGCCACCGCTTCATGAAGCTCAATCGGCGGGACTTCCACTTCGACAACCCCCTGCACTGTCTGATGGCGCGGCACGGACTTGCTCACAAGAAAATGCACTGCCTTCACTTGTCTGCCCCTCGGCAGACGAATCCGAACCTTTTGCGCGGGTGAAGGGATCAGTTCCCGCACTGGTCCCTTCATCATCATGGGATTCGTCAGATTCACCAGATGCGCGGTGATGGAGCCTTTCTGCTGCCACAGTGAAACATCCAGCATCCCTTTGCCGGTAACGCGCAGCGGCTGTTCCACCCGGTGCGCCCATTCGACCGCATTCTTCAGCAGCAAGCCGTGGTCCGGAGCCAGTACCTCCCAAAAGGTGCGATCCACGTCGAACGGAAAATAAACCACCCGGCCCTTGCCGAACTCCCGTGCGTACACCCCCGGCGTATCGGTGTGCGGCACCAGCGTGAACACGGCTTCCATAGGGAGGTCCGGATAGGACGGAACCAGCGTTAAAGGATTGGCCGCAAGCGGCGCCGTTGCCCGCACGTGCACCCAGTTCACGCCGTTGATAATGCGTGTGGCGTTTTCCAGGCCGCGTGTCAGGGGGTTCGGTTTTTCAATATTCAAATACGAGTTGTGCAGATCTTTATCGACCTTGCCTTCATACGAAGCGCCGAACAGTTCCGCCAGCCCGAAATCCTTCCGCCGTACACCCCACTCGTCGTACAGCGAAGTCTCGTAAGTCGCAATCAGACTCCCGCCGCCGCGCACAAACTCCGTCAGCTGCCTGCATTGCCGCTCAGACAGCGCTGCGATATTTGGCAGAATCAGCGTGCGGTAACGCGCCAGATGCTCTTCATCCAGCAACAAATCGTGCACCATGTCAAACGGCACGCGCGCTTCAATCAGTGCCTGATAGTACCCGAGCGCGTGGTCCTCCACCGTGCGCCCGTAATACGCCGCGCTTTGCTGCGAATAGACAATCGCGACCTCCGCCAGCGACTTCTCATTGCGCAGATACTTCTCATTCCTGTAGTGCCAGTTGTAGAACTCCTCCACCACCGGCAGCCAGCGCTTGTCATAGGGCTTGGCGTTGAACTTCGTGATCCACGGTCGCAGGTTGTGCGCTGCGCCATCGGCCAGCCACAGACGAATCTCGTCGCCGGTCTGTACCGAGTCTTTCCAGCGATACGCCTCTTCCACCCCCACGCTCACAATGCCCCCGATGGGCTTGTTCTCCATGGTGGCCGCGTATTCCTTGCCGTTCTTGCCATTCTCCCAGGGCGGCATCAGTCCGTGCCGCGCCTGCCGGTCGGCAAACATCGTCGGTGCCAGATCGCCGATGGTCTTCATGTCCAGATCGCTCAGCGCGCCGCCTCCGGCATTGGCCAAAAAAGCCGCTTGCGGGTTGATCTTCTTAATCTCGGTATCCCAGAGCCGCCACAGGTCAAACAGGCGCCCTTCCCGCCACAATATGTACTGGCGCCGGGTCGGGTCGAGGGGATTGTTGGTGCGCGGCAGGTCCTTATTGCAGTACTCGTGGAAAAGATATTTGCAGCTCTCGCAGTAACACATGCCGGACCCGGTCCAGCGGTTGCTGAACACGCCATCGACCTTGTAGTTCTTAACGATTTCAATCGTGACGTCCGTCATGAACCCGAAGTTGTAGAACCCCAGCGCGCACGTCACCCATTGCGACGGATCCGCCCAGTGGCGACGCTTTTTTCCCTCCGCATCGACAGCGATCCATTCCGGGTGCGCATCGTAGACATCCTGATGCGCCGCATGTGGATCGGTTCGGGCGATCACGTTCATCCCCAGCTTCCGGCACCCCGCGACCATTTCTCCGAACGGATCGGTGTTGCCCAGGTATTTGCTTCGGTAGTGAAACGGCACTTTTGTGGGATAAAAAGCCACGCAGCCGCCCGCTGAAAGGCAGGCGGCGTCAGCGTGGATTCGGCGGAAATAATCCAGCCAGAATTCCGGCTTATAGTTGCCGGGGTCGTCCTCCACGAAGGCCAGCTGGAACCAGCGCATGGGACGCTCACACCAGTCAGGGCTCTGCACGGGGCCGGACTGGGCTTCGGCGATGGTCGCAGCAGCCAGCAGCAGCCCGGACTCGTTCAGGAATTGCCTTCGTGTTTTCATCTGCTCCGGATGTTATCAACTGCACGACGCCGGGCCGGGCT
>JBBQDH010000426.1:0-2476 GCA_038319515.1 Bryobacterales bacterium | reverse complement strand
CGTCTGGAAGCTGATGGCTGAAAAGCAATTCTGGGTTACCCCGACACTCGCAGTCAGCACAAACGTCCTGCAGACAGGCGGCAAAGACTTCGAAACCGACGACCGCCAACGCTACATCCCCGCCGGTATCTGGGCAACCTGGGATGCAAAGTCCAGCTTCCGCCGACCGATTCAGGGGCGCGCGCTCACCATTCGGGAAGCCTCCAACAAACGCTGGGAAGCTCTGGCGCTCGCGGGGCAAAAGGCGGGCGTGGCCATGATTTTGGGCACCGATTGTGGCGCCAATAACAACTACACAATGCCCGGCTTCTCCATCCACGAAGAGATGCAGTCGCTGGTGCGCGCCGGCTTCACTCCGGCCGACGTGGTTCGCATGGCGACCATCAACGCCGCGAAATGGCGCGGGACTTCCGGTCTGGAAGGCACGCTTGACCGTGGCAAGGTCGCCGACATGGTGATGCTGCGTTCGAATCCGCTCCAGGCGATTCGCCACTCCGAAGAGGTGGAAGCCGTCTTCCAGGGCGATCACTATTATTCCCGGAAGGCCCTCGACGAGATGCTGCAGCGCGCCGAGACGAAGAAATAGCTTCTACGAAAGCAGCTTCTTCAGATTCACGAAACTCGTCTTCGCTGCAGCCAGCGAATCGCCTTCAATCGCACTGTCCTGCTCAACGCAGAAATGCTTCAGTCCGGCCTGTTGTGCCCTGGCGAAGATCGGTTTGTAGTCCACTTCCCCTTCGCCCACCGGCACCAGTTTCGCCGCGCGCTGCCTTTCACTTTGGGCCATCTGTGGTGTCATTTCCCTGATGCCGCGCGCGTCTTTCACATGCCACAGTTCAAAGCGACCAGGGTTCTTCGCGAACATCTCCAGGATGTTCTGACCCGCCACCGACGCCCAGCCGATATCGAGTTGCATGGCAACCAGCGACGGGTCAGTCTCGGCGAGCAGAATATCGTACGGACGGCGCGTGGTGCTGCCTTCCAGAAAAGCGAATTCATTGGTGTGGTTGTGCATCAGCATTTTCATGCCGAACTTCTTCACCAACTGCCCGTGCCGGTTGAGTTGCTCCGCCTGCCGTTTGATGGATTCTTCGGTGGGGCCGCCCGGGCCACGGCCGCGACCACCTCCCGCCGGGCGGGGCGCTCGAACTTCGGTATATTTGATCCCCATGATCTGGAAGCCTTCCAGCTGTTTTTCCAGTTCCGGGCCCTCGCTCGCACCCACATGCGTGCTGGGCACGGAGAGGCCCAGCCGGTCGAGCATCGCCCGGAACTGCTTCGGCTCCATCCCGGCATAGTCGGACGCGGGCTCCACTTCCCTGTAGCCCATCGCAGCGACCTTCGTGAGTGTGCCTTCGTAATCCTTCGCCGTCAGATCGCGTACCGTGTAAAGCTCCAGACCGATCTGCATTTTCCAGTCCGCAGCCACCGCGGCAGCTTCGCCTGCGCAAAAACAAGCTCCGCTCCAGGCGGCCAGGTCTTTCAGGAATGTGCGGCGATCACTATGCATTTCTGGCTTACTCCTTTGCCAGTCTATCGCAGCAAAGAACGCTATACTCAAACCGGGTGCGAACACAAAGACTCATCTGGTTGCTGGCGGCGTTGCTCTCGCTTGGCTCATTGCAAGCCGCCGCCCACACCCGTGCCCCGTTCGCGCAGGTCCGTTCCGCCGTTTGCCTGGTTGAGCAGGAACGCCGCGCAGAGCATGCCGCGCTGATTCGCGCACTGCCGGCCATCAGCCCGGCACATCGCGCCGCCGCCTTACCGGCGGAATGGGTTCGGATTTTCAATCCCGCGTTTGTTTCCCGTCTTCGTTTCCAGTTGCCCCCTCCAGCCTCTTTCTCCTGACCGTAGTTCCCCCGTCAGCGAAGTCTGTTGCCATTACCAGGAGACGAAATGCGTCAGTTCTTGCGCTCCCTGCTGCCACGCGCGGCAGCGGAGCAGCATTCTGTTCGGGATATCAACCGCTTACGAGACCAGTGGGCCAGTCACAGCGATTCCCAACTTCAAGAGGCCTGCCGGAAAAGTCGTATGCCCGAAGAGGTGATTGCGGTCACTGCCATCATGGCCAAACGAGTGCTTGGGCTCGACATGTTCGACGTCCAGTTACAGGGCGCCATCGCCCTCGCGAACGGTCGCATCGCGGAGATGCAAACGGGTGAGGGCAAGACGCTGGCCGCTGTGCCTGCCATCATCTGGTACGCCAAACAGGGCAAAGGCGTTCATGTGATGACGGTGAACGACTACCTCGCCCGGCGCGATTCGCAATGGATGGGCGGCATCTACGAAAGGCTCGGGTTTTCCACAGGGTGCATTCAACAAGGCATGACACAGGCCAACCGCCGCCACAACTATGCGCGCGATATCACCTGCGCCACGGCGAACGAAGTGGGTTTTGATTTCCTGCGTGATCAACTGGCCCTGCAGCCTTCTGACCAGGTGCATCGCCCGTTTGCCACAGCGGTAATCGACGAGG
>JBBQDH010000425.1:0-2577 GCA_038319515.1 Bryobacterales bacterium | reverse complement strand
CGCCCGTAGCGGATGCTTTTCCGGGATACGCTCCTCGGTTCGTCCGTAACTGAATAACTCCGACTGCTGATTGTCGCTGCCTCGCATCTCTCCAGGATTGCAAATAAACAAGTTAGACGCCAGGAGTTTTTCAGCAGCCTGTTAGGCGTGGTGGGCGCGTCAAGACTGACATCGAAACGGAAGTGCCGCCTGCGGGGACAAGCCAACTGGGCGAAGAATATTGCAAGAAACTGGGTCCCGGCGGGAATGGGGAGGCAGCTACCGGGGAAAATTCGGGGCCGGGCTTAACCTGCTGCCCTCGTCCCGGACCGACGCTATCGGTTAGACCACTGCCAGGCGGTTTCCACAATACGCTTCAGGTCTGAATCGACAGGCCGCCAGCCAAGCTCCTGCTGCAATCTGGTTGAGTCCGCCACCAACATTGGCGGGTCGCCTTCACGGCGCGGCCCGAACTCGTACGGCACTGGCTTGCCGGTCACTTCTTCCACCGCCTGCAGGACTTCCTGGACCGAGTAGCCATGGCCCGTGCCGACGTTGTATTTCTTTGACGCCCCACCGTTCACCAGCGACTCCACCGCAGCGATGTGAGCGCGCGCCAGATCAGAAACGTGAATGTAATCGCGAATGCAGGTGCCATCCGGAGTGGGATAGTCATTGCCGAAAAGCGTGACCGGATTGCCGGTCTGCACGGCGCGAAAGATCAGCGGGATCAAATGCGTCTCCGGGTCATGACTCTCACCCGCACGACCCAGCGGATCAGCGCCCGAAGCGTTGAAGTAGCGCAGGCAGACGCTGCGCAGCCCATGGATCTGATCGAACCAGTCGAGCATTTTCTCCACCATCACCTTCGACTCGCCGTACGCATTCACCGGAGCATACGGCTCGCTCTCCGGGATGGGCACGTTGACCGGCATGCCGTACACCGCGGCGGTCGATGAAAAGACAATATTCCGAACGCCTGCGGTGACCATCGCCGTCATCAAAGAAAGCGATCCAGCCGTGTTGTTATGGAAGTAAATCTCCGGCTTCTTCATGGATTCGCCGACTGCGATGTAGGCAGCGAAATGAATCACGGCGTCGACCGGCTTCTCATTCATTACCCGAACCAGCCCATCGGTATCAAGAAGATCCACCTCGCGGAGCCGGACGGGGTCCACCGCATCGCGCCGGCCGCGCGAGAGATTGTCGGCCACCACTACGTCGTACCCAACGTCCAGTAATTGCAGAACAGTGTTGGAGCCAATGTAACCAGCACCGCCGGTCACCAGAATTCGCTTGTTGGAAGTCATTAGGGGCATTTTAATCATTGGAGCGTTGTAACACGACTTGCGTAAATCACGGTCGTTTTGGTTCGGCCGATTTCGTGATAGTCCGCCAGCAGGGGTCGCAGTTCGTCGTATTTGTCCATGGAGAGCGCAGGATTGAACAACGTCAGACCGTCAATCAGAATGTCGGGTTTGGCGCGGGCTAGTTCCTCACGGGCTTCGTGTGTCCCGGCGGTGAGCACGACGGTGGATTGCGTCAGGTGCCGGTCCGCGGGTACGCCGGTGAGCGCCTGTGAATCCAGATAGCGAGTCGCGGGCTTCAGCCCTGTGTAGACGAAGATCTCCGGCCGGTAGCCCCAGACGTAGAGCGTGTTGCCTGGCTTTGCCGCCGCGCGTGCGATCCGCGAGGCTTCCTGACTGTCGCGGTCCATCGCCAGGTCATTCCAGCCCTTCAGCGAGGCGTAGCGCGGACCAAAGCGGGCCATGGGGATGGCGAGCATGATGAACAGTGCCGCCATGGCCGCACGGTTGCGAATGCCAGCCAGACCGCGCGCTGCGGGAATCGCCAGAGCGGGCAGAAGCAGGAAGAAATAGCGAGGGAAGAAACGCCAGCCGAGCACCACGCCCGCGTAACAGAGCGCCGCCCAGGCCAGAAACTTCCACTGCCGTTCCCGCCACCAGAAAATGGCCGCCCCGATGACGATCACCGCGTGGAACCCCAGCCAGTTCGCGGTACGGACGAAGCCGTTCCACACGGGGTCAGCCACCAGCGGACTGTTCGCGTAAAGCGCCGGCCAGCGCCAGGCCTGATCAAGGTATGGAGTGAGCGCGCCCAACGCCGCCAGCACACCCATTGCAACCGCATTCGGAACAAGGAAGCCCGCCAGCAGCGGTAGCACCTGCGGCCACGCAAACAGAGCGCAGGCAGCAATAACAAATACCGCCTTGGAATTCAGCAGGAAGCCTATCCCCAATGCCACGCCGCTCCAAAACGCCTGCCTGCGCAACACCAGCAGGAGTGCTGCCAGGTGCGGGGCGAGGAGCAGTAAGTCAGCGGCCAGAGGCAGCACGGAAGAGTGGGTATCGAACGTGAGAAAAAACGCCAACAGGCCCGCGGCGAGGCAGCCTTCGCGCCTGCCCCACAAATGCGCGGCAATCGCATAGCCCAGCAGACAGCAGAGCATGGCATAGAGTGCGCCTGCCACGCGCAGGACCGGGCCGGTCATCGCCCCCCACAACAGATACACCGCAGGCACCAGCGGAGGCTTGTCAAACCAAACGTCCCGATAGATGACCGCGCCGTGTTTCATCT
>JBBQDH010000424.1:0-2639 GCA_038319515.1 Bryobacterales bacterium | reverse complement strand
ATCGGAAAAACAAAACTGCCAATAACACGCAGTTCGCATACGCTGCTTAATTGAAAAATTAAGTTAGTGCGCTCCGGTTGGCCAGCCCATGGGCCAGCTAGTGAGCGTCATATAGTGGGATAGGGAGCAGGCTTCTGTTCGGAGCCGAGACCCGAGATCAATCGGACTGGTCCCCAGCCATCTTGCCGGCTCTTCGGCGGGGGATGAGAAAAAGAGCCAGGCTACGCACGTAGTCTCTTCATTTCGGGCTTTTTCGGACGGGGGTTCGACTCCCCCCGCCTCCACCACAATAGGTCATTTATCCTCGGTGACTTGCGATACGTCGCGAGTTCAGATTGTTAAACTAAGCAGATTTACTGCCTGTTTCAGGCCACTCCGGGCGGTCGAAACAAGTTCCCCACGCGGTCACCCCGACCACAAACCGCCCGGTTCAACTCCTCGGTGAATCACGCCTGCTACCTTCCGGTTTTGGCAGTTCGAAATGAAGGACGGGGTGTAAGAAGCACTGGCAGCCGTTGGGATCGAAACTGCTCGCTCCGTCAGCCTGTGATGCCGGACAGCAACGTTGTACTTCGCTTCCGGAGCGGCGAGGTTTGCCCTGCGGGGCGGTGAACGCAGAGATTACCGGGATCGCCAACGGAGCGTTCGAAGCTGATGCCAGAATCCGTACGGTAGCCTCGTAAGTGCCACCGCCAGATTCGGGCGTTACGCTCACCCAGGGAGCACAAATAGCGGCATTCCTTCGCGTATTCTAATCCGGCTTCCCCCTCGATGAGTTTCGCTGCATCTGCCTCTTGGCCTTTGCCAGCATTTGAAAACCATGCCAGATCTACGTTTTTTGAGGCAGCCTGGAAGGGCGGTGCGGGTTCGGGATGAGAAGACGGCCGGTAACAAGCTGACATTCCGCGCGGCGACGGTATGGGCGACAACGCCGTGATTCCGATCAGGGCCAGGGCGGCACCCCGGACAATCACCCTCGGGAGTAGTGCAATTGAACCATCGCAGTATGGTTTCGGGCAGGGTACGCTTAAGGCTTCGCTTTGCGAACTCACCGGAACCTGTCAACATAAAGAATCAGTTTTGAGGGTGGCATGACTTACAGATCGTGGAAACTTCCGTTGCTTGTCGCAACGGCTTTAGGCGTGACGCTGGTAGCGGCTGAATCAGGAGATTACTTCCCGCCCGCGGACAAAGACGGTGGCTGGCGCACCCTGACAGACGCTGCCAAGGTTCGCAAGCTGGCCGGAATGGACCTGTCGCGCCTGGATCAGGCCTTTGAATTTCAGAAAGAAACCAGCCAGCACGGCGGCATGGTTGTCGTTCGCCACGGCTATCTGGTCTACGAAAAGTATTTCGGCAAGGCGCACCGCGAGGCACACCCCGACATGGCGTCCATCGGAAAGGCTTTCACGAGCATTTCCTCCGGCATCATGCTGAAAGAGAAGCATGACAAGATTCCCCTGGGGCTGGAAACCAAGGTCTTCACCGAAGCCTTCCTGCCGCAGGCCATGCCGCTCGACGATCCTGCCAAAGCCGACATCAAACTCGGCCAACTGCTTTCCATGTCCGCAGGCCTGCACGGTGAAGGCGGCAATCCGGGCATCGTGAATGGCGTGAACCAGAAGCTGGAACCGCTGCAGCGCCCGGCGACGCCTCTCGATCAGGACATGTCGGCTTTGCGGACGCCGATGTGGACGAAGCCGGGCGAAGGCTACTCTTATGCATCCAGTTCGCCGCACATCGCGTCTATCGTGTTGCGCAATCTGACCGGCATGGAAATGCAGCAGTACATTCAGGAGAAGCTGGCCGGCCCGATGGGATTTGGTCCGTGGGGCTATGCGGTTCACCGGAACGGCAGTACTCTCGCCCACACTCCCGGCGGCGGCAGCATCGCGCTGCGGGCCACCGATGCGGTCCGCCTTCCATATCTTCTCCTCCACAAAGGGCGCTGGGGCAACCAGCAACTGGTCCCGGCTGACTATGTGGCGATGGTCGGAAAACCCTCCCCGTACGATCCCCATTCGCCGATGGGGTTCATGTTTGAACAGAATGCCGATGGCCACGTGTTCGGCGCGCCGCGCGATGCCTACTTCAAATCCGGCGCGGGCGGCTCAGGAATTTATGTTGTGCCTTCGCTCGACCTCGTGATGTACAAGATGGCAGCGTCCGACGCACAGCTGAGCCCGGAACTGACCGGCCTCCCCCTGACGTACGAGCCCGATCATTCCCGCGACAACTGGAAGCCCCTTCCGCACGATCAATTCCACGATGGCCCGGTGGGCGGCGACGACAGCGTACGCCGTTTGCTGGAGATGGTAGTTGCCGCCGTTATCCCGTAGCCTGTGAATCCCATGAAGCCATTACGCCTTTTTTTGCCGGTCGCTTTTCTATTGCCTCTGGGCTGGCTTAGTGCTGCCGACACTCCGAAGGAGACTGTTCAGGAACAGTTCGCCAAACGGGCTGCCAAACTGTGGTCACTGCAGCCTGTGGTGAAGCCCGAGGTCCCGAAAGGAACCACGGCTTCCACCAATCCCGTCGATGCTTTCATCACGGCGGACTACAAGTCCAAAGGCCTGCTGCCTTCCGGCAAGGCCGACAAGCTGACGCTGCTCCGTCGCCTCTCGCTGGACCTGGTCGGC
>JBBQDH010000423.1:0-2703 GCA_038319515.1 Bryobacterales bacterium | reverse complement strand
ATGGTGGCGTACTGTTATTTCGCTTCCAGCGAACCGGCGCGATGGATGATCCAGATATGGTCGTTCGCATCAGCAGTAACGCCGATGACGGCCCCGATAACCCAGTGATTCGGCAGCGGTTTGGGCCACATCGGATCCACCTCAAAGCGCGGGGCTTTGATGCCTGCGGACTCGGCGGCCGCCATTTTCTGCAGAATCGAAGATCCGGTGGCGAGTGCGGCAATAACGGCGACGAAGGCGGTGCCCACATAGTAATTACGGTTCATGGTTGGCGTTCGATATCATACACGATCTGGATTCTGGAGAAAAGCATTGAAGATGGTTCGGGCCGGAGTCTTGATTGCATTGGCAGTGGCGAGCGCGGCTGCCCACGATATTCCGGCGGATGTGACGGTGCGGGCGTTTGTCAAACCCGAAGGCAAGCGACTGCAACTGCTGGTGCGGGTTCCGCTTGGCGCCATGCGGGATGTGGACTTTGCAGAACCGGCAAGGCTTGCCGCGCAACTGCCCGGCGCCGCGCAGGTGTGGCTGGCGGACTTCATCAGGATCTATGAAGATGAGGTGCTGCTGCCAAAGCCCCGCGTGGTCGCGATGCAGGTCTCACTGCCTTCAGACCGCTCGTTTACTTCGTTCGATGAGGCGCTGGCGCATGTCCTGGGGCCGAAGCCCGAGCCCGGCGTCAGCATGGTGTGGAGCCAGGCGTTCTTTGACGTGCTCCTCGAGTATGCGTCGCACTCGGAACGCGGGGCGTTTTCGATTCGGCCTGGTCTGGAGCACCTCGCCGCGCGGGTTGTTACCGTACTGCGGTTCCTCCCGCCGGGCGGAGCAGTTCGGGCTTATGAGTTTGTGGGAGATCCGGGAGTGGTCCCGCTCGATCCGCGCTGGCAGCAGGCTTCGTGGAGATTCGTGAAGCTTGGATTCTTTCACATCCCCGACGGCACGGATCACCTGCTTTTCCTGACATGCCTGGTGATTCCATTTCGGCGCTTCCGTCCCTTGCTGGGAGTGATTACGGCCTTCACTGTGGCCCATTCCATCACGCTCATAGGCTCGGCCTTTGATTTGGCCCCGGATGCGCTGTGGTTCCCCCCGTTGATTGAGATGTTGATTGCGGCCTCCATCGTTTACATGGCGCTCGAAAACATTGCGGGCGGAAGCACGTTGCAACGCCGCTGGATGCTGGCCTTTGGATTCGGCCTGGTGCATGGGTTCGGATTTTCATTTGCACTGCGAGAGACCCTGCAGTTCGCCGGTTCGCACCTGCTGACGTCTCTGGTTTCGTTCAATGCGGGCGTGGAACTGGGGCAGTTACTCGTCCTGGCAGTTCTTATTCCGGCGCTCAGTCTTTGCTTTCGGTACGTGGTGGCGGAGCGGATGGGAACCATTATTCTGTCTGCGCTGGTGGCTCATACCGCGTGGCACTGGATGACGGAGCGCTATGACAAACTGCGGGTGTTTCATCTCGCCTGGCCGGAGTTCAATGCCGCATGGATGGCGGGCGCGCTGCGAGGGGCCATGTGGACAGTGATTCTGGCGGGCCTGGTCTGGTTACTACGCAAGAAAACGGGGCCGCAAGCGAACTCGCGACCCCGGCCGGAAATCGGTCAGCCTGAGATACAGGGGAGAGACACTATCGGGTGAAACGCACCCCTACATCCGGCAAGGCACCCCGCTTCGCCTTCTACCGTTCCGGCTTCGAAAACCGGGCCGTCTCCCTGATGCGTAATGTCATGCTGCGCGAACGACAGCGCCTGCAGTTCCACGCCGAGTTCTACAACGTTATGAGCCACCCGAACTTCCGCAACATAACATCGAACTGGCCCTGCGCCTCTTCTGGTAAAACGACATCTGGTAAAACCACACCGGGTAAAACGACATGAAAATCGCCCTCGCACTCGTCATCGTCATCTCGCATCGCGGTGAGCACCTCCACCACCCCGAAAACACCATGCCGGCCTTCGAAGAAGCCGTGCGCGTCGGCGCGGACTACTTCGAACTCGACGTCCGCACCACCTCCGACGGCAAACTCGTCCTGATGCACGACGCTACCGTCGACCGCACCACCAACGGTCATGGCGAAATCTCGAAGATGACCTTCGATGAAATTCGTGCTCTCGACGCCCGCAACAAAATGGACTCGTTCGCGGGCATCAAAGTCCCCACCTTCGATGAAGCCCTCCACTTCGCCCGGGGCAAGATCAACATCTACGTCGACGTGAAACAGGTGAGCGCCAAAGACCTGGTTGAACACATCGTCAGCCACGGCATGCAGGACAACGTCGTGATCTACAACGGCCGCATTTCCAAAGAAATCCAGCATCTGAACCCGCATTTGAAACTCATGCCCGAAGCCCGCAGCGCCGGGATCGCGCAAAAGCTGATCGACGAACTCCACCCGCCCGTCCTCGCCTTCGATGCCAACGACTTTAAGCCCGACGTCATCGCCGTCGCCCGCAAATCAAAAACCAAGATCTATGTCGACCGCCTCGGCCCTGCCGACAATCCCGCCACCTGGCAGGAAGCCATCGATCAGGGCGCAGACGGCATCCAGACCGACAATCCTGAGGACCTGGTCAGGTACCTTCTTGAGAAGGGATATCGTGAGAAATGATACCGGAAAGCCGACCGCTAAAGCACATGCTGGATACTAGTACTGGTAATGCCCCCATTGACAACTGCCCGGCGAACTGTAGTCGTCTCGAT
>JBBQDH010000422.1:0-2715 GCA_038319515.1 Bryobacterales bacterium | reverse complement strand
TGGTGCCCAAGGCGAGTTTCGCGGGAAACTTTCTCGCACGACACGGTGTCGCCTCGATTGCGTTGATGCCCTTGAAACCCCGAACGGTAAGGGAAGACAGTGCCATGGGCACTTTCGTGATAAGTAATAGCCGGTGTCATCCGCCACTGCAGATCCGGCAGCTATTTCACAATCTTAAAACTGTCCACTTCCTTGCCGGAGGCGGTGATCTGCTTCAGTTGGAAAGTCTTCCCGGTGATATCGACAAGGCTGAAGGAGTGCTCGTTCGAGATGAACTTATCGGTGAAGCCCTGCCAGGTGGCGGGTTCGTTCATCTGAGCGGGATCGTAGAGGCCCGCGCCGCCACCGCCACTCACGATGTAGATCACGCCCTTCGCTATGGGTGCGGAGGTGCTGAAGGTCTTGTCCAGTGTCCATTTACCGTCGACTTCGCCCTTGGGCCCAGGGGTGGTGACACCAGGCACAAAGGTCATCGGGAAGCTGCGCTGGTAGTTGTGAACGTGGCCGCTGAACACCACATCAACACCGCCCTTTTCAAAAACCGTGGCGAGCAGACGCATCCACTGGTCATTGAAGTGGGCCTTGGAAGAATTGAAACCGGGGTGATGGAAAGCAACGAAGCGCCAGGTGGCACTCGCGGCTGCGGCAAGGTCTTTCTCCAGCCAGGCGCGCAGTTCGGGGTTCGACCAATCCATGTAGGTGTTGGAGTCGAGCACGGTCCAGTGGGCGTTGCCGTAGTCGAACGAGAAATTCGCCATGACGGGATAGCGCGGGGCGGCGGCGGAGCGGAATGTGGGTTGGGCAGCTTCATTGCCGGTCATTTCGTGGGCTGTTTTAGGGCCTTTGACCTGCGGGCCATTGAGCGGCTGATCCCAATAGAGGAAGTATGCCAGGGCGTCCGGAAAGCGCTGAAAGTGCTGCACTGCAGTATCGTGATTGCCGGGAGCGGCAATGAAGGGCACACTTCGAATCAGCGGGGCGCCGGTTTCTGCACTGGCTGTTTCGGCGTTGTAGATGGGGAAGTACTTATCGCGGTATTCGGAGATGCGACCGGAACTATAAACGATGTCGCCGGTGACGAACAGGAAATCGGGCTTCGTGAGCGAGACCTGGTAAGCGATGGCGCGCTGGCCCGGCGTGTTCTGGGAAGAATCACCAAACAACGCAAAACGCACAGGTTGGGCAGCCGATTTGCGTGCACGACCGGAGGCTTCAAAGACGCTTTTGCCGTCTTTCATCACGCGGTACTGGAAGTCTTCGCCGGGCGCGAGGCCGGTGAGCTTCGCGCGATAGACCTGGTGTGTCGGAATGCCGGGAGCATCGACGGTCTGGGCGATGGGTGTGGCGGAGACGCGCCAGGTTGTTGATTTCGCGGCGCGCACCTCAACCGACCAGGCTCCGGCGGTTTGCTCGGTATGCCAGAGCACGACCATGCTTTCCTGAGCAGCGAGCTTTGGCACGTCGCCGAGTTGCAGGTAAGGTTTTTCTACAAAGACATCAGGGGTCTGGGCGGAGAGAACTCCGGCGAGGAGCAGCAGGACGAGGGAACGAGACATGAACATTATTGTCTCGCAGCCCCGTTTCAGGCCGATGAACTTTCCATGAGAGAATACGGGACCATGATGCTTCGAGTCACGCTTGCCGCGTTTCTGACGACCGTCCTTTACGGGCAGATGCCCTGCGAAAGTCTGGCCGGCACCAAACTACCGGGCGTAACGATCACTGCCGCGATAGTAGTGACGACGCCCCCGGCGCACTGCAGAGTGCTGGCACTGGTGCAGCCGGAAGTCCGCATTGAACTCTGGATGCCGGCGCAATGGAACCATAAACTGCTTGCGGTGGGCAATGGTGGTCTGGCGGGAACCATTCCCACGGCCGCCATGGCCAAACCGCTGCAGCGCGGTTATGCGACCAGCGCGACAGACACCGGGCACGTGGGCGCAACGACCAATGACGGAGCGTGGGCACTCGGACGCTACGACCGCATCGTCGATTTCGCGGATCGCGCCGTTCATGTGATGGCCGAAGCCGACAAGGTTATCCTGAAGGCCTTCTATGGCGAGGCACCCGCGCATTCTTACTTCAACGGTTGTTCGCAGGGGGGGCATGAAGCGCTGATTGAAGCGCAGCGCTATCCGGCGGATTTCGATGGCATCATCGCTGGGGACCCCGCCAATAACTGGACACGGCATTATGCCGGCGGGCACCTGTGGTCGGCTTTTGCGATGGAGGGCGATGGGTACATCCCGGCTACGAAAATCCCGCTTCTGGCTGACGCGGTGAACGCCGAATGCGATGCTCTGGACGGCGTAAAAGACGGCGTGTTGAGCGATCCGCGCCGCTGCCGTTTTGATCCGGCGAAGCTGCAGTGCGCCGGCGCTGAGACGGATGCCTGTCTGACTGCGGCGCAGGTGGGGGCGGTGCACAAACTCTGGCTCGGGCTGCGAGACGCCAACGGCGATCTGATTTACCCCGGCATTGTACCTGGTGGCGAGGGAGGCCCGGGCGGCTGGGCAAACTGGATCACGGGCCCCGCGCCGGGCCAGAGCGCACACGCGAAACTCGGGATCCCCTTCTATCGCTACATGGTGTTTGACGATGCCAACTGGGACTTCCGGTCCTTCAAATTCGAAGCTGCCAACGGCTTTGACAGCGATGTCGACTTTACTGACACGAAGCTGGGAGCGCTGTTCAATGCCACGTCGCCCGACATGA
>JBBQDH010000421.1:0-2731 GCA_038319515.1 Bryobacterales bacterium | reverse complement strand
ATGGTGCCATCGCGCTGATGTGGCGTGGTGGCTGCATCATCCGCAGTCGTTTCCTGGGCAAGATCAAGGAAGCGTTCGACAATAACCCGAAGCTGAGCAACCTTTTGCTCGACAGCTTCTTCAGCGAGACCGTCAACAAGTACCAGGAAGGCTGGCGCAACGGCGTGATCCGCGCCATCCAGTACGGCGTCCCCACGCCCGCCTTCTCCACAGCGCTTTCGTTCTATGACGGTTTCCGCACCGCCCGCCTGCCGGCGAACCTGCTGCAGGCCCAGCGCGATTACTTTGGCGCCCATACTTACGAGCGCGTTGACAAGCCCCGCGGCCAGTTCTTCCATACCAACTGGACCGGACGCGGCGGTCGTGTTTCTTCGACAACTTACAACGTTTAGGAAAAATTGAATCCATGAGTCACGGTCTGAACATCCGCCCTGCCGCTGAAACAAGCGCGAAGGGCGGACTCGATTTTCTTTCGCTTGGCGCCCTGGTCCATCGTCTGGACCCGGGCATCATTCCTTTTCGCAAGGCACACTCCTGCGAAATCCACGTGAGCGGCGGGGAGTTCAATTGCTCCGCCAATTTGGCGGACTGCTTTGGTCTTTCGACGGGCATTGCCTCCGCCATGTCCAACTACCCGATCGGCGATTTGATTGCCGAACGCGTGCGCGCCATGGGTGTGAAGCCCTTCTACAAGCGCTTCGAACACAACGGCGTGAACGGCCCCAACATGGCGGCGGTCTACAGTGATCGCGGCCACGGTGTCCGCGCGCCCATCGTGTTCTACAACCGGGCGAACGAGGCGGGCGCCATGCTCAAGCCGGGTGATTTCAACTGGGAAGAAATCTTTGCCGCCGGAGTTCGCTGGTTCCACTCGGGCGGCATCTTCGCAGCGCTTTCAGAAACCACCGGCGAGCTGATTATCGAAGGCATGAAGGCTGCCAAGGCTGCCGGAGCCGTTACCTCGCTCGATCTCAACTATCGCGAAAAGCTCTGGAACATCTGGGGCGGCGGTGAACGCGCGGTCAGCACGCTCGCCCGCATCGTGGAACATGTCGATGTGCTGGTTGGCAATGAGGAAGATCTGCAGAAGGGACTGGGCGTGCAGGGTCCGACTGTGGAATCGCACTCGAAGCTCGACACCAGCGCGTTTGTCGGCATGATGGACGGTGTGGTGAAGAAGTTCCCGAATGTGAAGATTGTGGCCACCACGCTGCGTGAAGTCCATACCACTTCGCGCCATACCTGGAGCGCAGTGGCCTGGATCAACGGCCAGACCTACAATGCCCCGCATTGCGAGCTCGATGTGCATGATCGCGTGGGGGGCGGCGATGGCTTCGCGTCCGGCTTCTTCTACGGCCTGTTGAGCGGCGAGAATCCTGAGCAGGCAGTGCGTCTCGGCTGGGCTCATGGGGCATTGCTGACCACTTTCCCGGGCGATACGACAATGGCCTCGCTTGATCAGGTGAAAGCGTTCGCCAGGGGCGGCTCGGCCCGCATCCAGCGCTGATTCACACCCTTACCACCGGCGGGTTCGATCCGCCGGTGGATGCTATATAGTCGTCGTTTCCCCATGAAACGACTTATTGCGCTCCTGTTCCTCGCCTCCCTTCCCGCGTTCCCCCAAACTCACCCCATTCAGCAACTGATTGATGCTGCACGTACGGGCGATACGGACCGGCTGAAAGATCTGCTTGCCTCCGGACTGCCGTTGCTCCAGGGGCGTGACGGGGCTGCCGTCTGGGGGCAGGACTTTGTCTTCGCCGTCCAGTCAGAAAAACCGGCCACCGTCGCGATTGATCACCAGCCCGCAGTGCCTCTCACGAACATTCCGGGCACTAAATATTGGTATCGGCTGATGACGCTCCGCCTGGGGACAACACATAACTACAACTATTTCGCTGACGGCAAGTCGCTTGGCACCTATGACGTTGCCGGCTACAATCCCGATTCCTACCCGCTGCCCGGCGTCCCGCACGGCACGCTCTCGGCCATGAAAACCCTGCAAAGTAAGATCTATCAGGGCATGTCGTCTAACTATTGGGTCTACGTGAACGCCGGTGCTGACACCACAAACGGTGCCCCGCTCATGGTCTGGCAGGACGGAGAAACCATCATCGGCAATCAGGATCTGCTGCGGCTGCGGATGCAGACTGTATCTGACAACCTGGTGGCGAAGAAGCTGATCCCGCCCATGGTCCACGTTCTGATTCAGCCGGGAACAGGCGGTGAGGCTACCGGCACCCGCATGCGCGGAATTCTCTACGACACCGTTTCCGACCGCTATAGCAAGTACCTGTTGGATGAAGTGCTGCCTGATGTCGGGAGGACTTACAAGCTTCGGCCCGATGCCTATTCGCGTGCCATCGCGGGCGCGTCGTCGGGCGCCATCTGCGCGTTCAATGTCGCCTGGTATCAGCCGACGCAGTTCACCCGGGTGCTCTCCCACATCGGCAGCTACGTGCCGCTGCAATGGCATCCGGAGCAGAACCTGGATGGGGGCTATATTGTTTCCCACAAGGTTCGGCGCGACGCGAAGAAGAACCTCCGTGTCTGGCTGTCTGACGGCACAGACGATCAGGAGGGCAACGGCGGCAGCTGGCCGCTCAATAACATCATGCTCGCCAATTCCCTGAAGCTGAAGGGTTATGACTTCCATTTCCGCTTTGG
The DNA here is from genome assembly GCA_038319515.1 of Bryobacterales bacterium. GTDB lineage: Bacteria > Acidobacteriota > Terriglobia > Bryobacterales > Bryobacteraceae > BOG-234. The sequence goes on along the minus strand of JBBQDH010000421.1, from coordinate 64 downwards.
TGACGGCATGCACGCCATCGCCCAGGGCGCGCTGGATCTGCCGGAATCCCTCGCCTGGCTGTGG
>JBBQDH010000420.1:0-2801 GCA_038319515.1 Bryobacterales bacterium | reverse complement strand
CGGCATCCAGCGAGTCTTCCAGCTGCCGCCTTCGGAACAGGTTTCGAAAAGCTCTCATGTCAGGCGGACTCCAGCAGGGTATTCATCGCCTCGACCGTCCGTGTCCAGGTCTTCCGCTCCACCGCCAGTTGGCGCTTGCCATCGCGCGTCAGCAAATAAGAGCGGACCCGCCGCCCTTCAGCAGATTCCTGCCATTCGCCCTCAATCCAGCCCGCCTGTTCCAGCCGGTGGAGCGCGGGGAACAGTGAGCCGGCTTTTACCTGAAACGCTCCCTGCGTCACCTGGGAAATACGTTCCGCGATAGCCGAGCCGTGCATGGGGCTCAGAGCTAAGGTGCGCAGGATGAGCAGGTCGAGAGTGCCCTTGAGGAGTTCGAGTGTTGGTTTCGGCATGCCTTACAGATCTTCGATATAGATATTCTATATCGGGACGTGTATGTCCCCATACCCCGTTGCCAGCCCTTCACCGGATCATCACGCTGACAGCATTCGTCACCCCAACCAACCCCTGCGCCGTCTGAAACTGGCAAGTGACCGCCTGTATGCCCGCGCCCGCCAGGCTCGCCGGCAAATACAGATTCACCTGGTCAAGCCCGGCTATCTGGCGCGATCTGCGCAATCGGCGCCGCCATCCCGTGCGGTGTGTACGGCGTTCCGACCCGCTCAATATCGATCCACGCCGCAGCATCAGAAGAATGCAACCCGTAGTTGATCTGCGTGGGTGACACATAAAGCAGCGGGGCAGGCACTGCCGGCCGCGCGAAACGTGCCCTCCCCGTTACTCAACAGCAGGAACCCTTCGCAAACGATGTCCGTCATCTCGTCACGGTTGAAATCCGCCACTGCGACGCATGCCGGGCAATTCTGAATAGCCGCCGCCCCGCCATTCACCAGCGCTTTGGGCGGGCCGAACGAGATTGTCTGCGCCACTGCCATCAGCGCCGGCAAAGGCAGGAAGAAAAGTCGGCCATACAGTGATGATGTTGCGGAATATGCAATTGGACGCCATCTCCGCTTCATTTGCATGCAGCAACGTTCATCGCGTTCATCCCGCACGAAAACATGACGCAGAACCAACTCCGGCATCCCCAGACCCGCAGGGCTTCCCCCTGGACCCCGCCACGTACCTTTGCGCCTGGTTTCCCAAAGGTATACAATACGGCCAGCGGTTAACGTTAAAGCTGCCGAATCAAAATGCTGAAAACCCTCTCCCTCTCGGCCCTCGCCTTCGCCCTTCCCGCTCTGGCCCAAACCCCCGCCCAGCTCGAACTCTTCGAAAAGAATGCACGACCTCTCTTCGCCGAAAAATGCCAGGCCTGCCACAACGCCAAACTCAAAAGCGGTGGCCTCGATTTCAGCTCCCCGGACGCCATCAAAGAAGCCGCCTCCACCGGCGTTTTCGGCAAGCCTTCTGATCCTGAAAACAGCGTCATCGTCCAGGCTCTCCGTTACGAAAGCACCGTCAAAATGCCCCCGCAGGGCAAGCTCAACGCCGAATCCATCGCCGCCCTCCGCGACTGGGTCGCCGCCGGGGCTCCCATCCCCGCCACCACTCCCGCCGCAGGAAACGCCCTCGCCGGCACCGGCGTCCGCCCCGTCTCCCTCCGAGGCGTCATCACCGACGCCGACAAAGCCTTCTGGTCCTTCAAGCCCATCTCAAAAGCCGCCCCGCCCACCCCCAAACAGGCCGACTGGGCCACCTCCCCGCTGGACCAGTTTATCCTCGCCGCCATCGAAAAGAACGGCCTCAAACCCGCTCCGCAGGCTGACAAAACGACTCTCATCCGCCGCGCCACCTTCGATCTCACCGGCCTCCCGCCCAACGAAAAGGAACTCGAAGCTTTCCTGGCCGATAAGTCACCCGAGGCATACGAAAAGATCGTCGACCGCCTCCTCGCCTCCCCCCGCTACGGCGAGCGCTGGGGCCGCCACTGGCTCGACGTCATGCGCTACGCCGACTCGACAGGCAGCGACGAAGACCACCGCTACCCCCACGCATGGCGTTACCGCGACTACGTCGTCAATGCCTTCAACAGCGACATGCCCTACAACCAATTCGTGCGCGAACAACTCGCCGGAGACGTCCTCGCCGCCGACCCGAATTCCGGCGTCGGCTACCGCGGCATCATCGCCACCGGCTTCCTCGCTCTCGGCAAGAAAGCCCTCGCCCAAAAGGACCTCCCGCTCAAGCGCTACGACGTGGTCGACGACCAGATCGACGTCACCGCCAAAGCCTTCCTTGGCCTCACTGTCACCTGCGCCCGCTGCCACGACCACAAATTTGATCCCATCGCCACCAAAGACTATTACCAGCTCGCCGCCGTCTTTGCCTCCACCCTGAGCTACGCCAAAGTCGTGGACGGAGATCCCATCCAGACCCCGCTCGCACCCGAAGGCAAGTTCGAAGCCTTCGAAAAGCAGTGGAAAGAATATCTGGACGCCGAAAAGTCCGTCGCCAAAATCCTCGATTTCGATAAAGAAGCTAAGAAATACCGTGACGCTCAGGAAAAGCAAATCGCCGCCTTCATGCAGGCTGCATTCAGGATCTACTCGAAATCCGAACCTCTCACCGCCGTGGCCGCGGAAACCAAACTCGACGAAGTACTCCTCACCCGCTGGGTGGCTTATCTAAATTCCAAATCCCACCCCGAACTCGCCAAATGGCACGCGGCCACAGACTCCGACCGCGCCGCCATCGCAGCCCAATATCAGGAAGATTTCCGCCGCAGCGCCTACCAATACGATCAGGACCTCAGCTGGTGGAAACAAGCCGAAGTCAGCTTCCCCAAAGCCGGAAAAATC
>JBBQDH010000419.1:0-2809 GCA_038319515.1 Bryobacterales bacterium | reverse complement strand
GCGCCGTTCGCGGGGTTTGAGCCTCACCCGCTCTACCCGGGCTATTCAGCGGACTTTTTTGATGGCGAGCACTACGTGCTGAAAGGGGCATCACCCCGCACCGCAGCTTTGCTCGCTCGTCCATCGTTCCGAAACTGGTTTCGCCCGGAATATCCTTACATGTACGCCGGATTTCGTCTGGTGGAACAAGGCTGATGATCGCTGACGACGTTTCAAAGGGCCTCTGCGGCCCCGGCCAAAAGACCCTCCCTTCTTCACTGCTTTACGATGCCATTGGGTCTGCGCTCTTCGAAGTAATCACGGTGTTACCGGAGTATGGACTGACGCGGGCGGACGCGGCACTGCTGGGCGCGGCATCGGAGGGGATTATAGCGCTGGCAGGCAATCCCCGCCGGGTTGTCGAGCTAGGCAGCGGAAGTGGTTCGAAGACGCGTTTTGTTTTGCAGGCAGCCGCGCGAACCGGCCCGATTCAGTATCTGCCCATTGATATTTCGTCCGCAGCGTTGCCGCACAGGGACGCTGATGAGCGGACGCTGTTGCTCTTTCTGGGAAGCACCATTGGCAACTTCGCACCGGCAGAAGCCATCACGTTTCTGCGGGATATTCGCGGCAAAATGCGGGAGGGCGATTCACTTCTTTTAGGGACTGACCTCGTGAAGCCCCCCGAACAATTGCTGGAGGCTTACGACGACCCTCTGGGCGTCACCGCGCGCTTCAATCTGAATCTGCTGGGCCGTATCAATCGCGAGCTCCAGGGCGAGTTCGTGCTGAGCCGGTTCTCGCATGAAGCGCGATTTGACGAAGGCTACGCGCGAGTCGAGATGCATCTTCGGTCTTTGGCAGCCCAGCAGGTGCGCATTGCCGCGCTGGGCGTCACCATTTCGTTCGATGCGGGAGAAACCATCTGGACCGAGTCCTCCCACAAGTTCCGGCAGGAGGATATCGCGCGCATGGGCGAAGAGGCGGGCTGGAAAATGGTGCAACAATGGGTGGACCGCGAGTGGGGTTTCGCGGAGAGCCTGTTTCACGCATGAGCCTGATTGAATTTCGCGACGCGACATATCGTATTGGCGCGAAGACTATTCTGAACCGGCTAACTCTGTCCGTAGAGGCCGGCGAGACGCTGGTTCTGCTGGGCCGCAGTGGCTCCGGCAAGACAACGGCGCTTCGCCTGATCAACGGCATGATCTTTCCATCCGGCGGCGAGGTGCGGGTGGACAGCCGCCCGACCACAGACTGGGACCTGATCCGCCTGCGCCGTTCGGTGGGTTATGTGATCCAGGAAAGTGGACTGTTCCCCCACTTCACCGTGGCGCGCAACGTGGGGCTGGTGCCGGAACTGGAGGGCTGGCCCGCCGCTCGCATCGCGGACACTGTCGGTGCCTTATTGAAACGGGTTTCGCTCCCCGCAGAAGAATATGGCAATCGTTATCCCCGCGAACTTTCCGGAGGACAGCGGCAGCGTGTAGGTGTCGCGCGCGCGCTGGCGGCAGATCCGAAAATCCTGCTCTTCGATGAGCCTTTCGGCGCCCTCGATCCGGTCACCCGTCTGGACCTGCAGCGCGAATTTCTGCGGCTGCGCGCAGAGGTCGGCAAGACCTCGGTCTTCGTCACTCACGACGTGGTGGAAGCTCTGAAACTGGGCACCCGTATCGCTCTGCTGGAAGGCGGCCAACTGGCTTTCGCAGGCACCCCCGCAGAGTTTCGCGAATGCAGCCTTCCTGAGGCCCGCGCATTTCTTGAGGTTTTTGAAAATGTGGAGTGATGTGCTGCGGGACCTGCTGGAAGAGGGCTTACCTCTGCTGGGCGAGCACCTTGTGCTGGTCTTCAGTGCGGTTTTCATTGCCGCCGCCATCGCGATTCCACTGGGCGTTCTGATCGCCGCGAATGCGCGTTGGAGAGGCATTGCGATTGGGATCGCAAATATCGGCCAGACCATTCCTAGCCTGGCGCTCTTCGGCTTTCTGATCCCGATTCCGTTTATTGGCGGGATTGGTCGGCAGACAGCGATTGAGGCACTGGTCGTGTATGCTCTGCTGCCGATTCTTCGCAATACCGTGACCGGGATTCTGGGCGTTGACCCTGCTGTGCGGGACTCAGCTCTGGCCATGGGGATGACGCGCGGTCAGCTTTTGCGAATGGTGGAGTTGCCACTGGCGGCACCGGTGATTATCTCCGGCCTTCGCATTGCCACAGTCACCACCATCGGCACCGCAACAATTGCTGCGGCCATCGGTGCGGGCGGACTGGGCGTCTTCATTTTCCGCGGGATTGCCTCCGTTGACAAACTGCAGATTCTGGCGGGAGCGGTCCCTTCCGCGCTGCTGGCCCTGCTGGCCGATAGCGCGTTGAGCTGGCTGGAAAGACGATGCGCTGCTTCTTAGTTCTGGTAGTTTTACTTTCCGGTTGCTCGCGGGAGCCCCGCATCCGCGTGGCCTCAAAGAACTTCAGTGAACAACTGATTTTAGGTGAGATTGTCGCCCAGCACCTGGAAAACCGCCTGCATGGTCATGTTAGCCGCAAGTTCGGTTTAGGGGGCACGCTGCTGGCCCAGCAGGCGCTGCTCAGCGGCTCGATCGACGTCTATCCCGAATACACAGGAACCGGCCTGACGGGCGTGCTGAAACTGCCACCATCAAGCGATCCGCGCAAAGTACTCGAAGAGGTGCGGCGCGGTTATGCGCAATGGCATCTTGCCTGGCTTGATCCTCTGGGCTTTGAGAACACATTTGCCATTGCCGTTCGTAAGGAAGATGCGCCGGGGGCAACGCTCACTGAGGCGGCGAAATCAAGAGATTGGCGCTTTGGC
>JBBQDH010000418.1:0-2838 GCA_038319515.1 Bryobacterales bacterium | reverse complement strand
GGAGCCGATTTCAGCGATTCTGTGCAAGGGAACACGCGTCAGCAGTACCGCGATTCGGGGGCTTGTCGCGGTGGGTAAGGTCACTGCGGCCTGCCGGATGATGCACACACCGTTTGCGCTGGAGGGTCCTGTCGTCCACGGTTACGGCATCGGCACGAAACAGACGGTGCCGACGTTAAATCTGGCCGCAGAAAACGAGTTACTACCGGGCGACGGCGTCTACGTGACGCGCACCCGGGATGAGGCTTCCGGGCAGCAATGGAAGTCGATCACGAACGTGGGAAAGCGACCCACGTTTGAGGGTACGGACCGGACCGTGGAAACCTTCCTTCTGGATCCGCCGCCACCCGCTGCGCCGGCGCGCATTGAGGTGAGCTTCCTCGCATTTGTGCGGGCGGAGCGGAAGTTCGATTCGCCGGTGCTGTTGAGAGAGCAAATCCTGCGCGATGTCGGTGCGGCGAACCGGTTCCACCGGAGGGCTGCGCGGTTGAGCGTAGGATAATCTGAATTTACAACAGGAGACTAATATGAGCCTTTCCCCCGGGAAACTGCAACACATGAATGCGCTGTCCAACAGCGCGGGCGTGATCGCCGCCGCCGCGATGGACCAGCGCGGAAGCCTGAATAAAGGGATTGCTGCTGCGAAGGGCATTCCGTCGGACCAGGTAACGACCGGGATGATGGAGGAGTTTAAGACTGCGGTCACCCGCATTCTGACCCCGTATGCCACCGCCATCCTGCTGGATCCGGAATTTGGCCTGCCCGCCGCTGCCGCGCGCTCGAAGAACGCCGGCCTGTTGCTGGCCTATGAAGAAACCGGCTATGAAGCAACCGATAAGCACCGCATGCCGGATTTGCTGCCGCATCTCTCGGTGAAGCGCATTAAAGACATGGGCGCGGATTCTGTCAAGATCCTGCTGTATTACACCCCGTACTCACCTTCCGATGTGAACGACATCAAGCACGCTTTCATTGAGCGTATCGGCGCGGAATGCGAGGCGTATGATATTCCGTTCTTTCTCGAATTTATTGGTTACGACGAGAACGGCGCGGATGAGAAGGGCCTCGATTACGCGAAGAAAAAGCCGTCCGTGGTGAAAGGTTCCATGATCGAGTTCTCCAAGCCCCAGTACCTTGTGGACGTGTTGAAGGTGGAAGTGCCGATCAATCCGGCCTATGTGGAAGGCAGCCGTGCTTTCAAGGGCCAGGTGGCTTACACCCGCACGCAGGCGATGGATCTTTTTCGTGAGTGCGCGGATGTGGCGTCGAAACCGTTTATTTACCTGAGCGCGGGCGTGACAAACGAAGTGTTCATTGAGAACCTGGAGTTTGCGGCAGAGAGTGGCACGGACTATTCCGGCGTGCTTTGCGGTCGGGCGACGTGGCTCGACGGAGTGAAGATCTATGGTGAAAAGGGTCTGAGTGCTCTTGAAGACTGGCTGAGCGACAAGGGCGTACAGAACATCGGCGCAGTGAATCAAGCGGTCAGCGGCGCGAAGAGCTGGAAGCTTAAAGCCGGCATCGCGTAGTAGTTTAACTTCGATGCCCCGGGGAGCCTCTGATGAGAAAGCTTAAACCAGCACTGTTTTTGATGATGACGATTGCTGGTGCGGGGAGCGCGCAGGAGACGAAAGTCACTCCGCTCATCGCGAAGAGCCTGTGACGGGGATCCCCGGGAAAGAGGGTTCGCTGGTGCGCGTGGAATACGCGCCCGGCGGCTCAGGTACCGTCCAACGGCACAATGCATACGTTTTTCGTCTACGTGCTGGAAGGTTCAATGGTGATGCAGGTGAAGGGTGTGAAAGAGTTGACGCCGGGGCCTGGCGAAACCTTCTACGAAACCCCAGAAGATATTCACGTTGTTGGGCGGAACGCCGGCAAGACGGCCCCGGTAAAATTTCTGGCATTCTTCGTTAAGAACGCGGGTACGCCGGCGAGCGTTCCTGAGACCTGTCAGCGCAACCGCAGGTACATGTATTCCGTATCGGTGTATTGCGAATAATCGGAGCCCATTTTGAGAGAGCGAGGCTCAATTCCCCAGGTCTCAAAGCCGAAATGCCGATAGAGCCTGCCGGCGTCACCCGGTCCTGCGGTCACAGCCAGGTTGAGCTGTTCGAGCGTCGGATCCTTCAATGCCTTTTCCATAAGGGCTTCCATTAACGCGGCACCCACGCCACTCCGGCGCGCAGATGGCGTCACGTAGAGCCCTGCGATGTTCCCTCTGTGGCGGGCCTTCCGGCCCGATTCGCGGAGAAACGTGACGATGCCAACGAGCCTGTCGGCATCGAAGGCCCCGAGTGTGTAATTGCCTCCCGGAAATTCCTGCAACTGAGCCGCAGTGGCCTCAACAGTGGTGGTCGCATGCTCTTCGGGAGCTTTGCTGAACGAGAAAAGTTCCCCTTCCAGGGCCTCCAGCCTCATGTGCCAGTACAAATGTGCGTCGTCTGGACGAAGAATTCGAATCTTCACTTACTTCAGCCTCGATTGGCATACTTCGGCAGTCTGCCGCAAGCCGGCGTGCTTCCCCGATACCTTAGAATCGTCTGCGGTGGGACGCACCGGTTTCTACCAGGTTCAGGCGGACTTCAGGCCCGCGACAACACCCCTCATGTACGCGAACGACTTCTGCATGCCGGGCATCGGGTTGTCGGCATCGATCTCGTATTCGAGCGAGCAGACTCCCTGATAGCCGATTTTGATCAGCTGTTTGAAGAGCTCCGCAATGGGAAGTTTACCGTCACCCACAGGAACCTGGCTGTCTTTCTCCTTCGGATTCGCCAGATCTTTCATGTGGATTTCGAACAGGCGCGGACCCGCATCGGCAACGCTCTGCACAAT
>JBBQDH010000417.1:0-2862 GCA_038319515.1 Bryobacterales bacterium | reverse complement strand
CGCGTCATTACTCAACATGGACAGAATAATCGGATCGGAGCCAGTCGCCGCAGCCTTGGCGTTCGCGGTGGAAAAGGCGATGAATATATCCCCGGAGCCGTTGCCGGAAGTCGAACCCATTCGCCCCAAGGCTAGTGACGCCCGTCGCGCCAGCCGCTTGGCCTGGTGTGGTAACAGCGGGGCGTCCGTGGCAATCGCAATAATGATGGATCCCCGCTCTTCGGCATCGGCGTTCCGATTTTGAGCGATTTTCGGATCGGCTGGAATTTCTTGTCCAACGGGTACTCCGGCAATCCGAAGCTGATCGCGCCTGCCGCAGTTGCACTGCACCAACGCCGCGAGGTGGTACCGGTCGTTGACCACCCGGGAGGCCGTGCCGATGCCGCCTTTGAACCCGAAACAGATCATGCCGGTACCGCCCCCCACATTCCCCTCGGGAACCGCACCCGGCCTGGCGCCCTCAATGGCCCGAACAACGTGCTCGGGCTTCACATGAAAACCATTCGTATAGTTCAGGAAACCATCATAGGTTTCGGCCACGATCGGAAGCGACCAAAAACGGCCTTGAAAGCTGTTGGTCGCGGGCGGCCGCTGATTCTTCACCTGCCACGAAATGAACGCATCGCGAACCACGCCAACGCTATGCGTATTGGTGATCATGATCGGGCCATCCACAAAGCCAGACTCTTCGAGCCAAGTGGTCCCGGTCATCTCGCCATTGCCGTTCAACGAGAACCAGCCGCCGAAAACCGGATCGGACGAGTTTCTTCCGCGCGGCCAGATGGCCGTCACGCCGGTACGGATGGAAGAGCCTTCGATCAGCGTGAGGTGACCGACTTCGATTCCCGAAACGTCGGTCAGCGCATTGAGACTGCCAGGGGTTCCTTCAAACGGAACGCCCAGATCCCGGGCGCGCGGCTTGGTCTGGGCTGCGGCCAGCGTAGCGGCCAAGCTCATAAGGATTACAATTCGCATCCGCATGATAGATTGAATTTCATCATATAGGATCTTCCGGATGTAGCTCATTTGAGACAATCGTAAGCAGGAATGCCTGCTCCACCGGATGTGCGAATGGCTGCCCGCGGTGCCCCTGTCAGTGCTGCGCGGAATATTGCCTTCGAAATCCTCCGTCGCGTAGAAGCCGGCGGCTATGCCTCAGACCTGCTGCTCACCCGCTCCGCGGCTCTTGATTCCCGCGACGCCGGTCTCGCTTCCGAGATCGTGTTTGGCTGCCTTCGCTTTCAGAAGCAGCTCGATTACATCATTCAGCAGTTGACCCGCGGTCGGCCCCTCGACATGGAAGTGCGCATCCCTTTGCGAATGGGCGCGTATCAACTGCGTTACCTGGATCGGATCCCGCCTCATGCCGCCGTCGGCGAAAGCGTGGAGTTGACCAAGCGGGCCGGCAAGATCTGGGCGGCCGGGCTCGTCAATGCCGTACTGAGGAAGGTAAATCGCGAGCCGGTGAAGTGGCCGGATCGCGCCACCGAGCTGTCCTGCCCGGACTGGCTGCTCGCTCGCTGGGACTCGGCTTACGGGCGCGAAACTGCGGAAAAGATCGCCCGGGCATTTCTGCAGCAGCCCGAAAGTTACGTCGCGAGCACCGGGCGCGTCCAGGACATTGGTTCCCAGGCCATCGTTCCGCTGCTCAATCTGCAGCCCGGCCTGACTTTTCTCGACCTATGCGCCGCTCCCGGCAACAAGACTGCCCAGGCCCTGGAGACTGGAGTACAGGCTGTCGCCTGCGACCTACATCTACATCGAATCCGCGAACTCGCCGATCTGCCCTGCCGCAGAATTGTTCTGGATGGGACCGAGCCGCTGCCGTTCAACCGGCCTTTCGACCGCATTCTCGTCGACGCGCCCTGTTCTGGAACCGGCACCCTGGGCCGCAACCCGGAGATCAAGTGGCGGCTCCAACCCGACGATCTTCTGGACTTGCCCATTCGGCAGAAAGCTCTTCTCCGCAACGCGCTCGCCCAACTGAAGCCGGGCGGTACCTTGGTTTACTCAACCTGTTCACTGGAGAAAGAGGAGAATGAAGAGGTGATCGCCTCCGTGGGTGGCGACTGGAAAGTAGTCCGGCGTACCCCGGGAATAGACCCAGGGGATGGGTTCTTCGCCGCCGTGTTAACAGCGCCGTGTTAACATCAGATTGACCCGTAAATGATTCAGGTTCTTCCGTCTATCTTAGCTGCCGATTTTGCGCGGCTGGGTGACCAGATCGCCACGGTTGAGCGTGCTGGAGCGACCATGCTCCACGTGGATATTATGGACGGCCATTTTGTCCCGAATTTTACGCTGGGGCCTCCCGTTGTGGCGTCTATCCGAAAGATAACCAAGGCCAAATTGGATTGTCACCTCATGATCTCCGATCCCGACCGTTATGCCCCCGTTTTCATCGAGGCGGGCGTGGATCAAGTGCTGGTGCATCAAGAGGTTTGCCCCCACCTCGACCGAACGTTGCGGATGATTCAGAGCGAAGGTGCCTTGGCCGGTGTAGTCCTCAATCCCTCTACTCCCCTAAGCACGCTGGACGAGGTCCTCGATTTGGTGGACCATGTGCTAATTATGAGTGTCAATCCAGGTTTCGGTGGCCAGAAATTCATTCCGAACGCCTTGAACAAAGTGCGTGCACTTGCATGGAAACGCAGGCAGTTAGGCCTCGACTTCTCTATAGAGATCGATGGGGGTATCACGCTTGACAACATCGCCGATGCGGTGCGTGCCGGGTGTGACTGGATAGTCACAGGTTCTTCGATTTTTCACACCTCCGACCCCGAGGCAACTTTTCGGGAGATGGAAAAGACAGCCCGCGAGGCAGCGCTGGTGCGGGTATAGTAAAGGTTAATCTATGGTTCG
>JBBQDH010000416.1:0-2903 GCA_038319515.1 Bryobacterales bacterium | reverse complement strand
GCTCGGCCCGGCCGCGGACCACATGGCTGATCTTCAAATCCACATCATCTGCGCAGCTTGCCAGGTGATAGGTGGGCGCGCCGCTACTGCGCAGCAGCGCGAAATCCTCAATATCATTAGTCGATTTCGCCTGTTCGCCGTAGACGGAATCCGTGAACCGAATCACTTCGCCGGTACCGCGCGGGACGCGATAGCGAATCACGAATGGCTCGCCGCCCGCAGCCCTGGCTTCACTTTCTTCGGGGCTCATTTCACGTTGGCCAGGGTTTGCCAGCCAGGTGCCGCCGGAATGCCCTGTCTCAGATTCCCCGGTCGCCGCAATGGCGGGTGTGAAGTCGCGGTAGGCCAGGCCCTTTGCCAGGATCGTTTGCGCCAGTTGCCGATGCAGATCCAGCCGATCAGACTGACGGTACTGCTCATCCCAATCGAGGCCCAGCCACTTCAGGCCTTCGAAGATCGATTGCAGCGATACCTCGGTGTTGCGCTCAAGGTCTGTATCGTCGATTCGCAGGATCATCGTGCCGCCGTTGCGACGCGCGAATAACCAGTTGAAGATGAAAGTGCGCGCACTTCCAACGTGCAAAAACCCGGTTGGAGAGGGCGCAAAACGTACTCTGAGCATGAAATCCGAGTATAGCGATGGGCCGCGTACATAATCGGAAACATGCGCATTCCGGCCCGCCTATGGTGGATTCCTGCGGCGGTCACAGTCGCGGGCGTGACCTACCTGGGGATGGTGCGGGTTAGCCAGTGGCAGGCGGATGGGCGTTTATCTGCGATTGTCCCCGCCCCCACCAAACTGTTTGTCCCGCCGCCGCCGGTGAAACATGACTCTGTCCGGATGCCTGAACCGGAATCCCCGGAGGTTGCCCCGGCCCGCCCTGCGCCGCCTGTTTTGCCGTCCGTTGAACTGCCACCTTTCCACATCCCAAAGATCCACGACTCAAAGAAATGAAAACTGAATTTCGTCCGGCAATTCTGCCCAAAGAGCTTCGCAGCCTCACAACGTTTGATCGCAAGGTCTTCAGTGCTTCTGATGCATTTCCCCCGTCTTATTGGAAGGAATGCGAGGCGTGGTGGATGCTGATCGATGGGCATAAGGCCGGCTGCTGTGCCTTTCTGCCGCATCTGGATTTCCTGGAAGACGTATCGCCCGAGGGCGAGAATCCGGCCATGCAGGGGTCCCTGTACATTGCCACGACAGGCCTCTTGCCGAAGTACCAGGGGCAGGGTCTGGGCGCACTTTTTAAAGCATGGGAGATCGCCTACGCACGCCGCCACGGCTTTACCCGCATCATCACCAACACCCGCAAACGCAACAAACGCATGATTGAACTGAACCAGAGTTTCGGCTTCACCACTCTGCGTACAACGCCGCGCTACTACGCTGAACCAAGGGACGCGACGGTTGTCATGGAGTTGAGGCTTACGGCAGGGGCCTGACTTCGATCCGTCCCTCTTCTTCAAATGCCACAAGTGCGCCACCGCCCTGCAGGGCGAGCACAGCTGGAAAAGCTCCATGGGGCGCGATCTCCGCCGCTTCCCTGCCCCCCGGTTTCAGCGCTTTTACAACACCACCGGTTACCCAAACCGCATACACGCCATCGGCGCCCGCCGAAAGCGCCACGTCAACCCCCTCGCCCATGCTGACCTCTTTCTTGCCGGGACTCGCGAAGAAGATTTCCTTGTTCCTTCTCCATGCCGTCCGGATGCCATTCGGTGTGACCACCAGCCCGCCGCCATCCATCGGACAGGCATTCAGTTGCCATGTCCCGGTTCCCAACTTCTCCGGATTCGCAAAGTGAATTCCATCCAATGACCGCGCCAGATACATGTCTCGCGAACCGCCCAGCCAGTTCCGCCACATCACAATGATCTGGCCCTTCGAATCGAAGGCTGCGGAGGGGTGGCAACACTGGCAGATGGTCACATCCGGCGATTCATAAACCAGCGTATTTTTTGACCAGGTTCTGCCCGCGTCGCGTGATTCCGATCCATACAAAGTGGTTCCCTTGCCGCTGCGATGGTCCAGCCAGACCGCGAACAGACGCCCTTTACCGTCCGATGCCAGTGCGTGCAGGCCTTCTGTCGGCGCGCCTGGAGAATCGTTCACCATCACTGCTTTCGACCAGTGTCGCCCCCTGTCTTCTGAACGCCACACCAGCAGATCGCCATCGGAAGGCAGTCCATGGGCGTGTGCTCCACTGCTCAGCGTTTTACCGGCAACTGCTGTGATGACGATCGCGCTGCCAGACACAGCGATGCGCGGGCCCCGATGGCGGCTCAGTGGAACGACCTCCGCTTCCGCTACCTGTACCGGAGAGGAGAATGTTTTCCCTGCATTCATGGAGAGGCTGAAATAGATCGCGTTCCCTGCGCCGTATGTCAGGTACACGGCCTTTCCGTCGGTCGCCATCTGCGGCTCCCGCGCGGGTGCCTCCGGCCCCATGGGGCCAAACTGCGCCCCCATCAACAAAGTAGCACTGATCAAAAGACTGAAAATCATTTAAAACCTCACTCGCAATGCGAGTTGCAAGGATCGGGAATCGTTCACAGAAGTCACCTGTCCGAAGGTTGCCGACGGCGCAAAGGGATACGCCCCGACACCGAACGAAGCGTTTCTGGTGAGATTATTGCGGCGGTTCAGCAGGTTGAACGCTTCGGCCAGGCCTTCCAGACTGAAACGGTCGGTAAGCCGAAAGGTTCTGCTGAGCCGGGTGTTCACGGTAAACAAATCGTTCCCGATTCCTACATTGCGCCCGATGAAATCGCCGTTCACAACAGGGCGGCCGGCAGTGCCCTGAATGGTGGTGACACCGGACGTGATGTTCAGCGGCAGCGCGGAATAATATTGCAGCATCCCGCTCAGTTCAAATCCGTAACGGTGAACTGCGCCATCGACC
>JBBQDH010000415.1:0-2903 GCA_038319515.1 Bryobacterales bacterium | reverse complement strand
GGTAAGAAATGGTCATTTGTCCCATGTCGCAGACAACGGGAACGGTTACTTTGTGCTGCCTGACGAATGCCGCCACGGTTTGCTGGTTATCGGGAGGAAGCACCACCGATAGAATCTGAACCTGGCCCTTGTATTTATCCTTGAGCTTCTCTAGCGTGGTCGATAGCAACTGGCAGTGCGGACAGTTGGTGGACATGATGTCAATCAGCACCACCTTGCCCTTGAAGTCCTGCAGATCGTAGAAATGTTCGTAGGCCGGATCCGGCAGGGCGAATCCCGGAGCCCGCCGGCCGGAAAGCTCACCTGAGGCGAACAGCGAAGTGGTAAACAGGGTGAACAGGAAAACTGCGCGCATATATCTCTGATACCATACGCAGCATGGCAAAATCCTCGCGACGGGAAATCATCCTGGGTTCCATGGCAGCTGCGGCGGTGGCGCAGGCAGCTACTGATAACGGCATAACGAAATACGTGCGCTTTCAAAAAGGCACGGCGGTATCATACGGCCTACTGAACGGCGAAACAGTGGAGGCCATCCGCGGCGATCTTTTCGGCTCCTGGAGCAAGTCGGGTGTGCGCCATAAGCTGAGTGATGTCAAGCTGTTGACGCCTTGCAATCCGTCCAAGATCCTGGCCGTGGGTTTGAATTATCAAACGCACCTGGGCACCCGGAAACCATCCGCGAACCCGGAGATTTTCTACAAGCCAATCACCTGCCTGCAGCACCCTGGCGACCCGATTGTGATTCCTGAAGGCGCTCTGAACGTGCACTATGAAGGCGAGCTGGTGATCGTGATGGGCAAGCGGGCCTCGCATGTTTTGAAGGCCGATGCCGCGGACACCATCTTTGGGGTCTGCTGCGGCAACGACGTTTCCGAGCGCGACTGGCAGGGCGGCCCGAACAAAGATTTGCAATGGTGGCGCGCGAAAGGCGCGGACACGTTCGGCCCCCTGGGCCCCTGGATCGTGCGCGGCCTGGACTACGGAAAAGTGATGCTGGAAACCCGCGTCAACGGCGAGGTGATGCAAAAGCAAAGCACCGCCGACCTGATCTTCGATTGCCCTACCATTGTCAGCTTCATCAGCCGCTATGTGGTTCTGCTGCCTGGGGATATTATCTACACCGGGACGCCGGCCCACACCAGCAAGATGAAGCCGGGCGACGTGGTGGAGGTAGAAATCGAAGGGATCGGGGTGTTGCGGAATCCTCTGGTTGCGGCGAAAGCGTAATTTCACCCAGACATTTTCAAAACCAGCGGATCTTCACGCAGACCCGCGCGGGCCCCATTCCGTTTCGGCCCAAACACGGGACTGTGATTCGGCCCGGGAATTGCTCCTATCAGACTGAAACTGAAAGGAGTTCGCCATGTTTCGAGCCACGTTGCTTCCTATGCTAGTGATGACCGCATTCGCCTTGAATGCAGCTCCAATCGATCCGCCCACCCGTCCCACTCCGATGGTGAGAACGCTAACCCTGACCGCCGCCAACAGCGCCGTGATCGCTGCCGGCCTGAATCTGGGCAAGGAATTCGTGACATCGGTTCACCTCTTCAAAGGGGATGAAACCTTCGACCTGACCATAACCTCGCAGTCGAGCGAAAAGATCACCGCGAAACTGCCCGCCGATTTGAAACCCGGCCGATATGGCTTTATGGTGCTTACGAACGGGGATGTGCCCCGGTTCATCGAAGAGCCGGTTGTCCTGATTCTCGAATAAACTTTGACGGCACAGATCGCAAGCCTGTGTGGTCCCGCACCGCCCTCGTTCTTAGGACGAGGGCGGATTTTTTTGAGCCATACCCTAGAACGCGTTGTTGGTACTTTCATTGAACTGTACGGCGTGAAAGTCGGAGAGGTTCCGCCCCTGCAGGTAGTTCTGGTGCGTTCCATCGGCATAGCCCACGCGGAAATCATAGACGCAGCGGGAGTTGTTGTCGCGCCCAGGACATCGTTACCCCAGGATTGGCCGGTGCCGTGGATGGCAATGTAAAAACTGTTGACCTTGTGCCCGGTGTTGTTGCGCAGCTAGAAGTTCCGTCGGTCGGCGGAGCTGAGTGTAGAGGCCCCGAGAAGCGTGGCGATCATGAGGAACCCGATCTTTTTTCGCATTGTTTTTGTCTTTTGGAAGTCACTGCTTCCGTCCTGGTAAGCGGGAACTCCGCGCCTGATTGCTCGTACTGGACGTGGTAAAAACAGAGCATGCCTTCGTATGCCGTCGAGACGCCCCAGCGCAACTACTCCGCCATCGTGGAGCGCGGCATCCTGGAGCAGGCCGGCAGCTACGTACCGCCGAACTGCGGCAAGGTATTCGTGGTTTCGAGCCGCGACGTTTGGAACTTGCACGGCGCGACGCTGCATCGGGGAATGGGTGGGCGTGGGTATGAGTTACTCTTCCTGGCTGGCGGCGAACCGCGAAAACGGCTGGCGGAAGTGGAAACGCTGGCGGAAGAGATGGCTGCAAAAGGGGCGGACCGGTCCAGCGTGATCGTAGCCTTCGGAGGCGGCATCCTGACCGATATGGCAGGTTTCCTGGCCGCGATCTTCATGCGGGGTATCCCGGTGATTCAGATCCCGACCACGCTGCTGGCCCAGGTGGACGCGGCCGTGGGCGGCAAGACGGGCGTGAACCTGACGGCCGGCAAGAACCTGATCGGGAGCTTTCATCAGCCGCTGGCGGTGCTGATTGACCCGGCTGTGCTTCACACGTTGCCGGAGCGTGAATACCGCGCCGGCCTGTTCGAAGTGATCAAGCACGGGATCATCGCCGATGCCGACCTGTTCCGCATGCTGGACCGCGAGTCGGAGCGGGTACTGAGCCACGATCCAGCGGCGGTTGATCGCATGATTTCCGATTCCGTCCGCATCAAAGCCGAGGTGGTCTCCGCCGACGAGCGCGAGGGTGA
>JBBQDH010000414.1:0-2926 GCA_038319515.1 Bryobacterales bacterium | reverse complement strand
GCGAGGGGGACCCACCCGTTCCCATCCCGAACACGGAAGTTAAGCCCCTCAGCCCCGATTGTACTGCACGCGCAGGTGTGTGGGAGACTAGGAAGTTGCCCGGTTAAATTCAGGAAGCCCGACCCACAAGGTCGGGCTTTTCTGCGTCTGCCTGCTCCGCACTGCTAACCTGATGTGATGTTACGAGCACTGCTGAGCTGTCTCCTCCTCTCCTCCCTCCTCACCGCCCAGCGCGGTGGTAGCCTACATCTAACTACCGCCACAACAAAATTCAAAGTAGTACACGATGGCACTCCCGAGGGCCCCCGGCACCTTTGATCCTCGTGATTTCTCCGCCGTTCGTACGCCTGCCGGCCCGCAGCGCCACCATGGCCGAGTTCGCCCCTGTCTTCCAGCGCTCCGCGCTTCATCCCCCGGTAGTCGACAAAACCGGCCTCACCGGTCGCTTATGCGTTCGAACCCGAACGGGCTCCGACGAAAGCCCATTCGGCGCAGCACCGGGCCGAGCGCCCGACAACAATCCACACCCCGGACCCTTTGCCGCCATTCAGCAGCTAGTCGGCTTGCGCATTGCGGCGACCCGGGCATCCGTCAATCTATTTGTAGTTGACAAAGCAGAACAGCCCGGCAAAAACTGACTGCGGCGGCGCCACACTCCCGGTCCGCAATTTCCACTGCGAACTTTCCCGCCTGTTCGCACTAACTAAGTCTTCAAATACACTTTGCAATCAGCTGTTCTGGCTGCTTCGCTGGTAGTCCTTTCTCTTAGGCCGGCACTCCCCCACCTCTCCGGGCTCCGGCTGCCCAAGCCATCGTCGGGCTTGCGGAACCCCGGCAATCCTGACTTTCCTTGGTGGGTCGGCGGTGACGGTTGATCTGAAATGGAGACCGCGAACGCCAAAAGGCCGCCGCAGGCGCCAACTTCAGATCCGACAAATGGCCATGTTGTAGCTTGTCAGCTACGGGAGCACCGTAAACGGTACAGACGCCTCGGTGTTCTCCCAAACCAAGGCCAGCGTGCCCCTGTTCCCGCCTTCATTGCGAAGATCGACGCGGAAAGTCTCAACGGGTTCCGCAAGCTTCTTCAGCAGCATCTTCGTGCGACCGAAATCGCGCGCAGAATTGTAGTTCAAATGGAACTGGCCCGTCTCGCTATTCACGATGAGCGTCCATTCCTTCTCAGTCGGCAGCGTCCAGATACTGTATGAACCTTTCGGCAGTTTCAGGTCGCCCATCTGTATATCGGCGCCGAGCGTAAAGCCGGTTGCGGTATTCGCTCCAGTGCACCATACCTCACCGTAAGGAACCAGCGCCCCCATGACCTTCCGGCCATGCGCTGCAGGCGCGAAATAATCGACGTGGAACTCCTTTCCGGCGATGGTGACGGTGGTTTTCGCCTCCGGACTCGTGAAGCGGCCACGCTGGCCCAGGCAAACCCCAGCCAACAAAATAACACCCGCGACAGTGAACAAGGCTCGCCGAAGAACCATCATGCCGTCATCCTGTCACCAGTTTGAGGAACTCCCGCGCCGCGCGGCTCAGTTTTTTCTTGCGCCGATGAATAATGGCAATCGGTCGCCGCAGTTCAGGTGCATGCAGCGGAATCGACACCAGTCGCTTCTGTTCCACCTCCGCCAGCATGGTTCGCTCCGGCAAAATGCTGATCCCCGAACCCAGCGCTACGGCTTCCTTGATGGACTGAATGTTATCAAGCTGCATCGAGATCCGGATCTCCACGCCACTCTCACGGAAGAAACGGTCCAGTTCACGGCGGATGATTACCTCCTCGTCGAAAGCAATGAAAGACTCTCCGTCGAGGTCTTTTGGTAAAACCATTGCCCGCCCTGCAAACGGATGGGCCGGATAGGCCGCCACCGTCATCCGTTCTTCCCGCCACGGAATAACCGTCAGCTCTCGCCGGTGCTCCGGATAACTGATGAAACCCAGGTCCGCCTGATCTTCCAGCACCGACTGGTAAACCCGGTCCGGCCGCAGCAATTCGACCTGAATCGTCGCGCCCGGGCAGACCTGCGCAAACTCCTCGCGAAGCCGCGCCATCTCGGAAAGCCCGATCGAATAAATCGACGCAATCCTCACGGTGCCTTCCGCAGACCCCTTCATCTCTTCCAGAGCCGCCACGAAGTCTACCTCGCGCCGCAGCACGTCCCTGCACAATTCCGCATACAGCTTCCCGGCACCGGTCAGACCCAACGGGCGGGTGGAGCGGTCAAACAGCTCCGTACCCAGGCGCCTTTCGAGATCCTGAATATGCTGAGTGGCCGCCGACTGGCTCATCCCGTTTAGCTGAGAGGCGCGGCTTAGGCTTTTCGAATGCACCACGTCGCGAAACAGCTTGCAATCCGCAAAGAACACCGAGACCACTGTAACATAAGTACAGCTAATAGTGCCTGTAATCTAAATTTAGTTTGCCTGATAATGACCGTTCCTGCTAAAATTGGGAAACTACCAAGTCAGTAAAGGGACCAGAACTATGTCTAACGGTCTGCCAGAGCCCCAGGGGCTCTACCATCCGCAAAACGAGCACGACGCCTGCGGCATTGGTTTTGTCGCCAATATCAAAGGTACGAAGTCGCACGACATCATCGAAAAGGGGATTCAGATCCTCATCAATCTGACCCACCGCGGCGCTTGTGGTTGCGACCCTGAGACTGGCGATGGTGCCGGGCTGCTGATTCAGATCCCGCACCGTTTCTTCGCACGCGAAGCCACAACACTCGGGTTCACTCTCCCCGCGCCAGGCGACTATGGCGTTGGCATGGTTTTCATGCCCGTCGAACGGCACGAACGTCTGGTGACTGAGGGCATTATTGAACGAATCGTCTGCGAAGAAGGCCTGACTGTTCTCGGCTGGCGGGATACGCCTATCGACGGAAATGCTATCGGACGTGTCGCCCGCGCCTCGCAA
>JBBQDH010000413.1:0-2940 GCA_038319515.1 Bryobacterales bacterium | reverse complement strand
GGCATATTATCGCCG
This sequence comes from Bryobacterales bacterium, assembly GCA_038319515.1. Taxonomy (GTDB): domain Bacteria; phylum Acidobacteriota; class Terriglobia; order Bryobacterales; family Bryobacteraceae; genus BOG-234. Next base: position 2,925 of record JBBQDH010000413.1, on the reverse strand, counting down.
GCAGCCAGGCAGGTCTCATCGATATCAATCCGCTCGCCGCAGGCGGCGCCGGCACATTCACGGTGATCAACGCCACCGTCTTCCCCGACGGCGTTTCCCTGTCGGCCGACGGTTCTATCGCCTACGTCGAGAGCGCCGGCCTGATTCAGGCCTACAGCACGTCCACCGGCAACCTGCTGGCGAACCTGGACACCTCCGGCAATCCGGATGGCAGTGGCGTGATCTACGGCGGAACTTTCAATGGATATGTGATTGCCAACACCAACAACGGCAACATCGATCTGATCAATCCTGCCAATAACACGTTCGCAACAATTGCGACCGGTGGCACCCGCGGGGACTACACGGCACCTGACACGAACAACGGCACTCTGCTTCTGGCATACTCCGATATCGTGGCGCGTCTCAGCTGCGCCTCCGGTTGCAGCATTGGCACCGTCGTCACCCCCGAACCTTCCAGCGCCTTGCTCCTGATCGCCGGCTTAGGCTTGCTTGGTCTACGCAAGTTGGTTTCGGAGCATGCGACAGGCTGCCTCGCCTGTCTCCATGGCACTTCGTGCCACGAAAAGTCATGAAAGCCAAAACCGGCGGCTAAGACAGCCGGTGCTACCGTGTAGCCGGCGATCTTGTCGGCGGCTACTTCGGGCTTTCAGCTTCAGATCTTCATTGGCTGCCTGCTGCCGGAAACCTGGCTACCCACCTGAACGGTGATGACTGCGTTCAGCGTGCCGTTGGTGGACACGCCGGAATCAATGTCCCCCCGGTCCACCTTCGCGGTTGTGGACGTGACTTTCGGCGCTCTCTGGAAATACCAGACAGAAACGTGCGCGTCGCGCTTAGTGCATCTGCCATGCCATGGAGGGCAGATTGATAGCCGTCAGGCTTTGGTGATTTGCGGAATCAGATTTCCGTAGACATCGGTCAGCCGCATGTCGCGACCATTGAACCGGTAGGTCAGTTTCGTGTGGTCCATGCCCAGCAGATGCAGCATGCTTGCATGCAGATCGTGCACGGCGATGGGCTGTTCCTCCGCCTTGTAGCCGAACTCGTCGGTCGACCCGATTGTTTGCCCGCCCTCAATCTTCGCGCCCGCCATCCACATACTCATCGCGCCGGGATTGTGATCCCGACCGAGGCCGCGCTGTGAAATCGGCATGCGTCCGAATTCGCCGTGCCAGACCACCAGCGTGGAATCGAGCAGCCCCAGCGCCTTCAGATCACTCAGCAGCCCCGTGATCGGCTGGTCCACTTCATAGGCGTGGCGGCGATGATTATCCTCCACGTTTTCGTGCGCGTCCCAAGTGTCCACGTTCTGGATCCCCAGCCCGCCATGATAGAGCTGAACGAAGCGCACGCCGCGCTCCACCAGGCGGCGGGCCATCAGGCATTGCTTGCCGAAGAGTTCCGTCTTTGGGTCGTCCAGGCCGTAGAGCTTTTTCGTGGCAGGTGTCTCCACGCTGACGTCGACCGCTTCCGGAGCGCAACCCTGCATGCGAAAGGCGAGTTCGTAGCTCGCTATGCGCGCCGTCAGTTCGGAGTTGCCAGGGTACTTCTGCGCATCCATTTCATTGAGCTTGCCCAGCAGGCCCAGGCGCGCGCGCTGCTGATCGGAAGTCACGCTGTCCGGTGGCCTCAGGTCAATGATCGGCACACCGGAGGCCTTGAAAACGGTGCCCTGATACGCCGCCGGCATGAAGCCCGAGCTCCAGTTGGCGGGCCCGCCGAAGGGTCCGCCATGTGCGTCGTAGATCACCACGAAACCCGGCAGGTTTTGATTCTCTGAACCGAGCCCGTACGAAACCCAGGATCCGACGCTCGGATAGCCCATGCGGATCATGCCGGTCGCCAGTTCGTAGTGCGCCTGCACGTGGTCGTTCGACTGGCCGTGCACCGAACGCAGCAGGGCGATTTCATCCACCTTCGTAGCGATGCGGGGAAAGATCTCCGACACCTCCATACCGCTCTGGCCGTATTTCTTAAACGTGAACGGGCTGGGCATCAGCGGACCGGGATTGCCCTGGCGCACGATGATGTCGCCCTTGCCTTCCATCGGTTGCCCTGCGTATTTCGAGAGCGCGGGCTTGGGGTCGAAGGTGTCCAGGTGGCTGACGCCGCCGCTCATGAACAGGGAGATGACGGCTTTGGCGCGCGGTTCGAAATGCGGTTTCTTTGCAGTGAGCGGGCTTTGAAGCGGGGAGGTGGAAGCGCAGGAACTCGCGCCCAGCAGGCCGTCCTGATTCAGCAGATACGCCAGACCCAGGCCGCTGATGCCACCGCAGCTTTCAAACAGGAAATCGCGTCGTGAACGGAAGTCTCTCATGGGTTTACCGGACGTACAGGAACTCGTTCAGATTCAGCATGACGCTGGTGAAGTCGTTCGTGGTGTGTTCTTTCAGGAAATCGGTCGCCAGTCGCTTCTCTTCGGGCTGTGGGGCGCGGGAGAGCGCAATCTGGTACGCAAGGTCGATCTGCTTCGCGGGGTCGCCTGGCGCCGCTTCTTCCAGGCGACCGGCGAAGAGCTGCGCCTGCTTCAGCACGAACTCGTTGTTCATCAGGGTCAGCGCCTGCGTTGGTACGGTGGTCACGTTGCGCGCGCCGCAACTGATGTTCTGGTTGGGCAGATCGAAGACTTCCAGCATCGGCATGGGCAGGCTGCGTTTGCGATAAATGTAGACGCTGCGACGCCAGACTGCAGGACCATCGTCCTTCTGCTTCCAGATACCGGTGGTCATGGAGCGCAGGATTTCCTGCGGCAGCACGGGGAAGATCGGCTGCCCTTCCATCTGCCGGTTCAGCCCGCCGCTCGCGGAAAGGATGGAGTCGCGGATGCTCTCGGCGTCCAGACGCTGCACCGGATAGCTCCAGAGCAGTTTGTTTTGCGGGTCTTTCGCGCTCGAATCGGCATTCTGAAATTGCGAAGCCATT
>JBBQDH010000412.1:0-2974 GCA_038319515.1 Bryobacterales bacterium | reverse complement strand
CGCTACGGCAGTGGTGCGATGCCAAGGTTTGCCAACGGGCTGCGCTTCGATAGACGGCTGCTGCGAAATCGCGGGGACGTTTTTGAGGAGGAATATCGTCTTGCGAAGTCAGGCCACGAGGGCGCGGTTCGAGTCTTGCAGTACATTAATCATGCAAATTCCGGCGACTACGCAGAGTCGATCCGGATCGCCGGCAAGGCTACTCCGGATGTTACGAATACGAGGAAGAACGGCACTCTCAAGTATGGGTTCGGTCTGAACGTGGAACAGGAGATCACCACGGGAGTTGGCGTGTTTGGGCGGCTGGGATGGAACGATGGACACACCGAAAGCTTCGCATTTACGGCGATTGACCGGCTTGCGACGGCGGGCGTTTCGGTAAACGGAGGGTGCTGGCACAGGCCTCACGATACCGCTGCGACTGAGATCACTTCGAGCGGTATCTCGGGCATTCATGCGGCGTATCTTTCAAAAGGCGGCTATGACTTTCTGATCGGCGATGGTGGCCTGCGGTATGGCCATGAAGTGATTTGGGAGAGTTACTACAATGCGCGGCTGTTTCCTGGTTTCTACGTCGGCTTTGACCTGCAGCATGTGACGAATCCGGCCTACAACAGGGATCGTGGACCGCTCTGGATCCCTTCGCTGCGCCTGCATCTGGAAGGCGGCAACAAGTCGTTCCGGCACTGACACTACAGTGGCGGGGCGTGTTGTTCGTAGAGTTGTTTCTGACGTGTTTCGAGGCTGACCGCCTTGCCATCAATAAACACCTGCGTGATGTGTGTGCCCGATTCCATGGGGTCTCCGTCGCACACGATCAGGTTGGCCGACCTCCCTTCCTCAATTGAGCCCAGGCGTTTGCCTAAGCCGAGGATGTCGGCAGCATACAGAGAAATCGCTTTGTAGGCCTCATCATGATCGAGGCCAAAAGGGACGGCAGCAGCGGCCTGGTAAGGCAAATTGCGGGTCCCGCGCTGGCTGAACGTTGCGATGGCGAATCGGATGCCGGCCTTCGACAATTCACCGGCGGTGGTGTAGGAACGGTCGTAGGGATCGTCGTCATTCAAAGGCAGGGAGAGCGGCGGGCCAAGTATGACCGGGATATCGCGCGCTTTGAGTAGTGGAATCACTTTCCAGGCCTCGCAGGCGTCTGCAAGAATGATGCGGATCTTCTGTTTCCCGGCAAATGTGATTGCTTCACGGATCTCCCGCTCTCTCACAGCGGTCACTAATAACTGCGTATCGCCGTTCAGCAGAGGCAGCATGGCGTCGAACGCATGGTTCCCCTTTCGTTTCAGCCTGCGATATTTTCGGGCATCATCAAAGAAGCGGTTGAGCGTCCGCAGTTGTTCATCATGGGCCTTCTTCGCCACTGACCAGGCGAGCGGCTCAACCTGCACGGCGGTGGTGGGCTCATCATCGTCATCCAGTGGTTCATGAGGAGGGATCGGCGTGGTCATGACAGCCGGAAACCGCAGGTGCAAAGTGACCGTGGATCCGGGCATGCGAAGCAAGGAAATCTGCCCCGGCAGGATCATCTCCGTCGACATCTCCGCCACGGATGTCACGCCGTTTGCGCGCGCGGCAGCAAGCTGTTCGTCGGCAGGGTTGGCGGCAGAATCGATCATCCCGGGGTATAGATGCTTCCCGTGCAGATCGATTACTTCAGAGCCTTCCGGCGCATGCAGGTCGCGACCCACACCAATAATCCGGCCATCGCGAATCAGCACCGAGCCATTCTCAATCACGCCGGCGGAGATGGTGTGCACCGTGCCACCCGTCAGCATGAATGCGGATTGGGCGCACGCAATTGCCGTTGAAAGCCAGAAGCCGGTGAAAGCGAGCCTGAACACTATCTGCGTAATCACTCAGCCCTTAGTTTCTCAAGCCTCCTGGTACCATTACAGAAAATGAAACGTCTCGGCCTCGCTCTCCTGCTGCTCACTGCTGCTTTCGCACAACAGACCGACCTGATGAAAGACCTGAAGTTCCGCCTGATCGGGCCCTTTCGCGGCGGGCGGTCCATCGCGGTGGCGGGCGTGGCGAATGATCCGAAGACCTACTATTTCGGCTCAGTTGGTGGTGGCGTCTGGAAGACAACCGACGCCGGCCTGAGCTGGCTGCCCATTTCCGATGGCCAGTTCAAGACCGGCGATGTGGGCGCAATCGAGGTTTCTCCGTCCGACCCGAACGTGATCTATGTCGGCATGGGCGAGGTCTGTGTTCGCGGCAATGCCTCGAATGGCGATGGTGTTTATAAGTCGCTGGATGGTGGCAAGAGCTGGAAGAATATCGGACTGCAGCAGACTTATCATATTGGCGCGGTGCGGGTGCATCCGAAGAATCCCGATATCGTTTATGTCGCGGCCCTCGGGCATCTTTGGGGACCGAATCCCGAACGTGGCGTTTACCGCTCCATGGATGGCGGCGCGACCTGGAAGCAGATCCTCACGAAGGGCACTGAAACCGGCGCGGTCGACCTTGCAATGGACCCCACCAACCCGCGTGTGATCTACGCTGCGTTCTGGCAGGTGGGCCGCAAACCCTGGCGCATGGACAGCGGCGGACCTGGGAGTGGACTCTGGAAGACCACGGACGGTGGCGACACGTGGACGGAAATTTCGCGTGCCCAGGGCCTGCCAAAAGGCGAACTGGGACGGATTGCCATCACCATCTCGCCCGCCAATCCCGAACGGGTCTGGGCGATGGTGGAAGCCTCTGACGGCGGTCTCTTCCGGTCTGATAACGCAGGAAAAGCGTGGACGCGAGTTAACGAAAGCAACAATCTGCGGCAGCGCGCCTGGTACTTCTCACATATCTTCGCCGATCCGAAGAACGCCGATGAGGTCTACGCGCTGAACGTCGGGGCCTACCGGTCTATTGATGGTGGCCACACGTTCACGGCCTTTGGCACGCCACACAGTGATAATCACGCGCTCTGGATCGCGCCGGAGAATCCGCAGCGCATGATCGA
>JBBQDH010000411.1:0-3010 GCA_038319515.1 Bryobacterales bacterium | reverse complement strand
GCACTGGCTCGCGAGGACATGTTCCACTTCGCTGGTTCCAATACCGAAGGCCAGCGCCCCGAACGCGCCATGTGTCGCCGTGTGGCTGTCACCGCAAACGACGATCATGCCGGGCTGGGTCAAGCCCTGTTCAGGCCCGATCACGTGTACGATACCCTGCTTGTCGCTGTTCAGGCCATAGCAGGGGACCCCGAACTCTTTGCAATTGGTCTCAAGCTGTGCGACCTGCGCCGCCGCAACTTTGTCCAGGATCGGAAAGGAGCGAGGCGTAGTAGGCGTGCTGTGGTCCGTGGTTGCAACGGTCAGGTCCGGACGGCGCACTTTAAGACGTCGCTGTCGTAATCCCTCGAACGCTTGAGGCGAGGTAACTTCATGTACCAGGTGAAGGTCGACGAACAGGAGAGCGGGTGCTCCGGGCTGCTGCCAGACCACATGGTTGTCCCAGACTTTCTCGATGATCGTTCGCGGGCCCGGGCCCGGGTTGGTGCTGGATCTCATATTTCTCCCGCGACTACGTCGCCAACTTCTGTCGTGCTGGCCGGTGCATTCGCCGGCTTTAAATCGGCGGTGACTCTGCCTGAATGCAGCACCCTTTCGATTGCATTGTTCACTGCATCGGCTTCAGTCTTCAGCCCGAAACTGTATTCCAACATTGCCGCTACGGACCCGATTGCTCCCAGCGGATTGGCTTTGTTTTGTCCCGCAATGTTCGGAGCCGAGCCATGCACTGGTTCGTACAATCCGACCCTGGCGCCCGCCGCCTTCTGATCGCCGAGAGATGCTGATGGAAGCATTCCGATGGAGCCTGCCAGGACGGCCCCCTCATCACTCAGGATATCGCCGAACATGTTCTCGGTGAGCAGGACATCGAAAGACCGCGGATTCAAAACTAGTTGCATGGCGCAGTTGTCTACCAGCAGGTGGTCCAGGGAAATATCGGGGAACTCAGCCGCGACCTCAATCACTACTTTGCGCCAGAGCTGGGAAGTCTCTAAAACATTAGACTTATCGACGCTCGTTACCTTCTTGCGGCGCTGTCCTGCCAATTGAAACGCTATCCGAGAAACGCGCTCGATCTCAGGACGGGTATACACCATGGTATTCACGCCGCGTTCTTCGCTCCCAGTGCCGGTAATTCCGCGAGGGGTCCCAAAATAAAGACCGCCAGTCAGTTCCCGGACAATCACCATGTCGGTCCCTTCGATCAAGTGATTCTTGAGCGGCGAGGATTCGAGTAGCGATTTATAGGAGCGTACTGGACGAAGATTCGCATACACTCCGAGAGCCTGACGGATGCCGAGCAGTCCACGCTCGGGCCGCTTCTCCGGCGCCACATGGTCGAACTCTGGAAGGCCGACGGCTCCCAGGAGAGTCGCGTCGGCTTTCAGTGCAAGTTCGGCTGTCTCTTTTGGAAACGGATTGCCAGTCTTGTGAATCGCGATGCCGCCGAGCAGTCCGTCGCTCAACAAAAGTTGATGTTGGAATTTGCTTGCGACTCTCTGTAGAACCTTCACCGCTTCGGCGGTGACTTCATTCCCGATCCCATCACCGGGGAGAACCAGAATGTTTAACTGCATTTTAGGGGGCAGACAGCAAGACTGTCTGCCCTACCGTTGGTTCGCCGACCGTTTCGTGAACCAGGATGATAATCTCATTGTTGCTCAAGCCCTTCTTCCGGTCGGCGAGGGCTGTGAACCGCTGATAGATCAGGTCCAGTTCTTCGCGCGAAAGCGTGAACCCAAGGTGCTGGCACCGGTCGTTCAAGGCATGCCGTCCACTGTGCTTGCCCAAAATCAACTTGGCCTCTGGTACTCCCACACTAATCGGATCGATGATCTCGTAGGTCGATCTGTCCTTGAGATACCCATCCTGATGGATGCCAGCTTCATGGGCGAAGGCGTTCTCTCCTACAATCGCCTTATTAGGTTGCGGACCAAACGTGATGGTTTGGGCGAGCATCTGGCTGGTGCTATAAATATGTTCCGTTACGATCTTGGTCTCAAACGGCAAGCGATCATGGCGGGTCTTGAAAGCCATCACGATCTCTTCGAGAGACGCGTTTCCCGCCCGCTCCCCGATCCCATTGATAGTGCATTCAATCTGGCGTGCGCCGGCCTGAACCGCTGCAATCGAATTCGCTACGGCGAGACCCAGGTCGTCGTGGCAATGCACGCTGACTACCGCGCTATCACCTAGGGTTTTAACGATGCGTGCGATTAAGGTGCCATACTCCTCAGGAACTGAGAATCCAACAGTGTCGGGAATGTTCACCGTCCGGGCACCCGCGGCTACCACAGCGCGGCAAATCTGTTCCAAATAATCGGGGTCGGTCCGCGTCGCGTCCTCGGCGGAGAATTCCACGTCATCGGTATAACTCCGAGCCAGGGTGACGGCAGCAACTGCTTCATCCAGAACCTGTTGCTGGGATTTCTTCAGTTTGTACTTTAGGTGAATTTCGCTCGTTGCGATGAACGTGTGGATCCTGGGACGACGGGCGTGCCGGAGTGAACTTGCTGCGCGCTCGATATCAAGTGTATTAGCACGGGCCAAAGCAGCCACGGAGATCCAGGGGAATTCCCGGCTAATGGCGTCCACTGCTTCCCAATCGCCTTCCGAAGCTATCGGAAATCCGGCTTCCATGACGTCGACGCCAAGCTCCACCAGCTTTGCCGCGAGACGCAGTTTCTCCGGGACCGTCATACTACAACCCGGCGATTGCTCGCCATCACGCAGCGTCGTATCGAAAATGTAAACGCGATCGGCCATGAACCCTCCTGCTAGGTTCATTGTCAGGCAAGGAGGAGGATTTAGCAAATTTATAATTGTCAGCCTCAGAATAAGTTATGATAATTCCATAATCTGCGCTTATGGAACTCTATCCATTAAAAGTCTTCCTGACCGTGGCCACTGAGAAGAGCTTTTCCCGGGCGGCGGAGAAGCTATTGCGGACTCAACCTGCGGTCTCTCTGGCCATCCAAAAGCTCGAGTCCGACCTGCAGGAAAAACTGAT
>JBBQDH010000410.1:0-3086 GCA_038319515.1 Bryobacterales bacterium | reverse complement strand
CAAAGACGAAATAGACAGTTGCAGTGACCCAGAGTATTCTCATAGCACGACCGTTCGTTCTCGATTATATAGAACGAACGGTCGTGCTGCAAGCGTTATTTTAATAGCTTCGGATTGGGGTTGGTGAGCGAGGCGCGTCCGCGGGGGGTACTGGCGCTGTTCAACCGCTCGTAGATAGCGGTGCGAGCGCGTGAGAATGCCTGCAGATCAGCCATCAGTCTACGCCCGAAGTTGGCATGGTGGGTCACTGCTTCCACCTCAAAAATAAGCTGGCGGGGATCGACAGTGGGTTTGAGTTGCCCCTCTTCCACCGCGAAGCGTGCCTCCTGTTCCAGCATGTCGGCCCAGATCTGCATGCTCTGGGCAATACGGTCGCGCACTCGCCCGGGTTGATCGTCAAACTCCGCCGCCGCCGCGGAAAAGAAACACCCGCCGGAGAACACCGACTCCTCAAGGTACCGAATGTAGCCTTCGAGAAGCGCGGCGAGCCGGGGCAAGCCATTGGGCGACGCATACGCCGGTTTCACAATCGCGTTGCCGAACATGTGGCTGGCCGCATCAATGGTTGCGATTTGCAGGTCCTCTTTCGAGCCGAAATGAGCAAACAGCCCGCTCTTGCTCATGCCCATTTCTTTCGCGAGCTCTCCGATGCTGAGCGCATCCAGCCCACGCCGCGAGGCCACGTCCACAGCCAGTTTCAAGATATTGCGGCGGGTGTCCTCACCCTGTTGAACGCGGCTGCTGGTTGCCGATGGGACCAAGTTGAAGTCTAGAGTACGAACGGTCGTTCCGTCAATGGCGAGTTGGCACATTTGTTTAAGTAACCTTTGCCCGTTAAGACCGTACAACTCAAAGGGGGTGGCATGCACAATCTCTATCAGGATCTGCGGTATGGACTCCGGATGCTCGCAAAGAGTCCCGGTTTTACACTAGCGTCCGTCATTTGTCTCGCTCTGGGCATCGGCGCAACCACTGCGATTTTCAGCATTGTGGACGCCGTCCTGATCCGGCCGCTGCCCTACGCTGCGCCGGGCCGCCTGGTCAGGTTGTACAGTGAATTTCCGAAGCTGGGCAAGAATGGAATGCTCAAATTCTGGATCTCCCCGCCCGAGTTCCTCGACCTGCAGCGCTACACCAGGAATTGGGAATCCATTGAAGGGTGGGTGAACGGCGGTGCCAATCTCGCCGGGGGCAATGAGCCGATTCGAATCACGGCTGCTAACGTAACCGGCGGGCTCCTCGGTTCCCTGGGCATCTCACCGGCGATCGGGCGCACCATCACACCGCAGGACGATAAAGAAGGTGCGCCGCAGGTCGCCGTCATCTCTTATGGATTATGGCAAGGGCCATTCGGAGCAGATCGCGGCGTGATCGGCCGCGATGTCCTAATCAATGGAAGGAAGGCTACCATCGTCGGCATTATGCCGAAGGGCTTTCAATTTCCTCCCGGCGAGATCGATCCGCCCGACCTGTGGACGCCTTTGCAGATCAGCCCCAACAGCCGCAATCGGGCCAGCCACTTTCTTAGCGTGCTCGGACGGTTGAAGCCGGGGGCAACGATCGAGCAGGCCCGCTCCGAGATCCAGCAGCTTCAGGCGCATTGGAAAGCGACCGCGGCTCCCAAGACCCATGTATTCGATGGCAGCTTCCATTATGTGGTGATGTATCCGTTTCACGATGAGGTGGTCGGGAGCATACGCCTTGCGATGCTGGTGTTGCTGGCCGCGGTTGGGTTCGTTTTGTTAATTGCGTGTGTCAACGTGGCCAACCTGCTGCTGGCCCGCGCTGAAGCACGGCAGAGGGAGATCGCGATCCGAAAGGCTTTAGGAGCTGGGATCTCGCGTCTGGCCGCTCAATTCGTCACGGAAGGAGTCGCCTTATCGCTGCTCGGTGCGGCGCTGGGTCTTGCGCTGGCGTTCATCGGACTGCGAATTATTGTCGCGATGAACGCAGGTAGCATTCCCCGAGCCCAGGAGATCGCCATCAATATCCCTGTCCTGCTGTTCACCCTGGCGGTTTCGTTCGTTACGGGCATCGGCTTCGGACTCGCACCCTTGGCTCAACTGCTCACTCAGAATGTTCACGACACGCTGAAAGCCGCGGCCTCCCGAACCACTGCGAGCGTCAACGCCAGCCGTTTCCGCCGCTTGCTCGTAGTGGGTGAACTGGCGCTGGCGCTGATGCTGCTGATTGGAACCGGTTTGATGATCCGCGCATTCTGGAAACTACAGCAGGTCGAGATCGGCGTGAAGACTGATCGTGTCCTAACCATGCGGGTAGCATTGCCGCAGGCGTTGTATCCGGAGAACCAGCGGGTCGTCCAGTTCTGGACAGACCTGCAGCAACGCGCATCCCGCATTCCTGGAGCTGCCTCGGTGACGATGATGGGCGGCCTTCCGCCTTCCCGTCAACTCAATGCCAACGACACTGGAATTGAGGGCTGGGTCGCCGGCCCGAATGCCCCGGCGCAAAACGTCGACTATTGGCAAACGGTAGGAGATCGTTTCTTCGAGACTATGGGTGTTCGCTTAATTGAAGGCCGGTTCTTCGACGAGCGCGATGGAGAGAATGCGCCGAAGACAGTGATCGTAAATCAAACCATGGCCCAGACCTTTTGGCCTGGCCGGAGCCCGATTGGAAGAAGGGTGCGTCCCGGCATGGAGGGCGACTGGCGCACCATCGTAGGCGTGATTGGGGATGTAAAGAACGCTGGAGTCGATCAGCCTACCGGGACCGAGCTGTTTTTCCCGCTCCGTCAAACAGGCGGCCAAGGAATCAGGACGGGCTTTCTCGTACTCCGCGCAGCAGGAGATCCGCTGAGTCTGGCTGGCCCGGCCGGCCGCGAGATCCATGCGCTCGATTCCGGACTCCCCATTGCAAGTGTGCGAACCATGGACGATGTTCTGGTGGCTGCGCAATCACGGCCGCGCTTTCTGACAACCCTGCTAAGCCTGTTTTCAGGAGTCGCCTTGGTCCTCGCAGCCGTCGGTCTCTACGGCGTGATCTCTTATTCGGTCGCGCAGCGGACCAACGAATTCGGCATACGGATCGCGATGGGAGCCGGACCTCGGGATGTTCTGGGTATG
>JBBQDH010000409.1:0-3100 GCA_038319515.1 Bryobacterales bacterium | reverse complement strand
ACCAGCGGCCTCGAAGGAGCCTGGACCTCCACGCCCACCAAATGGTCCATCGAGTACCTCAATAATCTCTTCGCCTACGACTGGGTCAAAACCAAAACCCCCGCCGGAGCCACCGAGTGGATTCCAGCCGATAACAAGGCTTCTGACATGGTTCCCGACGCGCATGACCCCTCCAAGCGCCATGCCCCCATCAGGTTCACCACCGACCTCGCCCTCAAAGCCGACCCGAGCTACCAGGCCATCGCCATGCGCTTCCGCGACAATCCAAAGGAGTTCGAGCTCGCATTCGCGAAGGCGTGGTTCAAACTCACCCATCGCGACATGGGCCCCCGCGCCCGCTATCTCGGTCCCGATGTTCCCCGCGAAGACCTGCTCTGGCAGGATCCGCTGCCCCGCATCGACTACAAAATGGTCGACGCGAAGGACATCGCCGCCCTGAAAGCCAAAATCCTCGCCTCCGGCCTCACGGTCCCCGAGCTCGTTCGTACCGCCTGGGCCTCTGCCGCCTCCTTCCGCGGCACCGACAAGCGCGGTGGAGCCAACGGAGCCCGCCTCCGCCTCGCACCGCAAAAGGACTGGGAAGTCAATAATCCAGCCGAACTCGCCAAAGTCCTGCAGCATCTCGAGACTATTCAGCAGGACTTCAACAAGGCGAAATCCGGCGGCAAACAGGTCTCCGTCGCCGATCTCATCGTTCTCGGAGGCAGCGCCGCCGTCGAACAGGCCACCAAGGCCGCCGGGCAGAACATTCCGGTTTCCTTCTCGCCAGGCCGGGCCGACGCCATTCAGGCCCAAACCGACCCAGCCTCATTCGCCTACCTGAAACCCACTGCGGACGGTTTCCGCAACTATTTCAGCAGCGAGGCCTCCATGTCCCCGGCAGAAATGCTGGTTGACCGCGCCAAACTCCTGACACTCACGGTTCCCGAAATGTCGGTGCTCCTCGCCGGCCTGCGCACCCTGAATGCCAATACCGCACAGGCACCCCAGGGCGTCTTCACCGACCGCCCCGGCACCCTGAGCAATGACTTCTTCGTGAACCTCCTCGATATGTCCACCAAATGGACCAAATCGACGACTTCCGAAAGCCTCTACGAAGGCACCGACCGCACCACGGGCAAGGCGAAATGGACCGCCACACCAGTCGATCTCGCCTTCGGCTCCAACTCCGAACTCCGCGCCGTGGCAGAAGTCTACGCCTCCGCCGACGGCAAAGAGAAGTTCGTCCAGGACTTTGCAAATGCCTGGACCAAAGTCATGAACCTCGACCGCTTCGACCTGCGTTAACTGCTCAATTGGGGGTGGGTTTCGATTCAGCCTGGACTACAGAAGCTGAATCGAAACCCGCCGCTCCACCATCCCCGGCGCCCGCTGCAGACCCGACAGGGTGATTTCATCCTCCCCATCCAACAATCGGTCCAACTGAGTCCGGCTGGTCTTCAGAAGCAAAGCCATCTGATTCTTCGAAATCTTCTTTACCTTTCCTCGCCTGCACAACTTCTGCAACCGCCTGCGTCTGAGCCGCGGCAAGAACACCTTCCTCCTGCTCCTGAAGGAACTCCCCAATCCCCGACCCCATATTCTTCTTACTCACCGCATCAACTCCTTCTGACGCTTCCGCGCTAACGCCGGCTCTTCTACCGGCGTGGTCCGTATCTTCTTGATGAAGCCATGCAACGCGACAAGGTGCTGGCGATACACCCACAAGAACACGCGAGCCGTTCGCTTTTTTGGCAGGTCCGTCCGAATCGCCCAAAGCCCGTCGCCTATAGCTCGGCACAGCGGCATTCCTATGGGTCACCGCGATTGAGCCCGCAACCAATCCTTCCCAACCGCATGCCGCTCCCTTTCGGGCAAGAATCCGCCCGCCCGTCAAACATCCTCGCGGCCTTCAACACCACGGGCCGGGTCGATTCCGCACAGGCCGCCGGCGCGGCGAATATCAGGAAAAGCGGCAGAATTCTCATAGCTGGTAAATCAGTTTCACACAGTATTTGGCGCAGCGAGAGTGAGCCGTTAAAATGAGGCTGACGTGTACGAACCGCTGCCCTGGATCACTCTCGGAATCTTCGCTCTCTCCGTAGCGCTCTGGAAGGGTGCGCACGAACGGTCGCGACTGCGCACAGCATGGGGCTTCCTGATCTTCTGGACCATCGTCCGGGTTTCGACCTTCCTTCCTGTGGGCTGGCTTCCAGGGCCGGCAATCGTCATGCAGGTGTCCATTGCGCTGGTGGAACTGGCCGGGTTGCAGGTAGCCGCGGTGCTGATCTTCGATTTCCTGCTGCGCCGGGTGCACCTGCCGAAGTTCGTCAGTGAAATCACTATCGTAGTCGGCTACATCGCGATCATTTTCCACGTGCTCTACAGTCTCGGAGTGAACGTCACGGGGATCTTCGCCACCTCTGCCGTCGCCACCGCCGTCGTCGGTCTCGCCTTGCAGGACATGCTGAGCAACATCGCAGGCGGCATCGCGCTGGAACTGGAAGGCGGCATCCTTGTAGGCGACTACATTCGCTGCGACGACATTTCCGGCTGGGTGCAGCATGTTCGCCTGCGCCACACCGCCATTCGCACCGCCGATGGCGACACGGTGATTTTGCCAAACAGCCATTTGACGCGCTCACCAGTGAACATCACGGCTAAACTGCACAGGCAGCTGGTGCCCATTGCACTGCCCTACCACGTCAACCCGCAGGAAGTGATCAACGCGGTGGAGTTCGCGCTTCGCAAATCGCCGCCACCGGGCGTGGCCGCTGAACCCGCTCCGGTCTGCATCGCGCTGGAGATGGTGCCGGGCTACATTAAGTACGTCGCGGCGGTCTGGCTCACCGAACCCGGACGGGACATCTATGCCATTTCGGCCGTCAATGTGCGGCTATATTTCGCACTGAAGCGGGCTGGTATCGCCGTCGCGGAGATCACCACCGTGGTCGAAATGAAAACGGGCGGAGTTGCCATCGAAGACAAACTGAGCCCGGTGGATGTGTTGCGCAGAACGCCAATCCTGCGGCTGCTTTCCGATCAGGACCTTTTCGAGCTGGGGTCGTTCCTGCACCACTTGTCGTTTGGGCCGGGCGAATACATCATCCGGCAGGGGGAA
>JBBQDH010000408.1:0-3129 GCA_038319515.1 Bryobacterales bacterium | reverse complement strand
GGACCGGGAACGCACAACTGGGACATCTCAATGTACAAGACCGTCACACTGACAGAGAAACTGAAGGGCGAATTGCGGGTGGAGAGCTACAACACCTTCAATCACACGCAGTATAGCGGCGTGGATACTGCCGTGAAATTTCAAGACCGGAACAGCACCACAAACATCAATTCGCTGTTCCTGCAGCCCACTTCCGCGCGTCCATCACGAAGAGTGCAGTTAGCTGTAAGGGTCTGGTTTTAAGCTGAAGGTTTCAGAAAGCGGGCCGCAAAATCTTCCATGCGGTCCACCAGAAGGTCCGGTCGCACCTCCAGAAGCGTTTCCGGCTGGAAACCATACGTAACGCCGCAGGATGGCACTCCGGCGTTACGGGCCGTCAGTATATCCACCGAACTGTCGCCGATCATCCAGGTTTCCGTCAGGTCCGCGCGCGCTTCCGCACGGATGGTGTGGATACCGACCGGGTTTGGCTTTTTCTGATCAAAGCTGTTTCCGCCGTAAATGCGGAACATCATGTCTGATATTCCGAAATACTCCATGATGTGGTGCGTAATCCCGACCGGCTTATTGGTCAGGACGGCCAGCGTCATTCCCGCGCCCTTCAAACGATCCAGGGATTCCCGCACGCCAGGATAGAGCACTGTGTAGTCAACCGCGTGGTTTCTGTAGTAGTCGAGGAAGAACGCCAGTGCCGTTTCCACCTCAGATTCTGTCGCATCGGGTCCCATCGCCTTTTGGATCAAGACCGGCGCGCCGTTGCCAACATATGAATAAATCAGGGGATGATCGATCGGCTGCAGGCCCATGTGAACGCGGGTGGCATTGACCGAATGCGCCAGGTCCAGACGCGAATCGATCAAAGTGCCGTCGAGGTCGAAGATCAACAGAGCCATTGGAATCAGGCGCGCTTCTGACGCCGGGGGGGCGCCGTTTGTCGCCTGGAAGTTTTCGCTTTGCCTGCGGGCTTCGCATGGGGCCGCTTCCCTTCGATCTTGTACTGCACCATCTTGCGCAGCAGCGTGTTGCGGTGGATCCCGAGCGCCTTGGCGGCCTCAGACTGGTTATTTTCCATTTTGCGCAACGCCCGCTCGATCATGCCTTTTTCGAGTATCTCCACAGCCTCCTCCAGGAAGAAGCCGGCGTTAACCAGATGCTCGATGAGCCCGTCGAAACTTTCCTTCATGTGAAACTACGAATCCTCTTTCCGGCCCATCCCGGTTGTCTTTTCCAATGCTTCTTTTACTTTTGCGTAGTACTTGCGAAAGCTCAGCTTCAGGTCCATCGGAGCAACGGCCACCGCGACGCGGGAAGCTTCCAGTAAATACGGCGCGATTTTCGAGTGTACCACCGCTGGTGGCGCCGAATCCGTGCCCGCGTGCGGCCCGAAAGCCATGAATGCGGTCAGCAGTGCCACTGCAATCATCCCTCCCCGCAACAGTCCAAAAGCCGCGCCCAGCAGGCGATCGAAGAAGGATAGGCCCACTGTGAGCAGGAAGCGGCCCACAATCCACGCGATCAGGCTGCCAATCACCATGACCCCCACCACAATCAACACGAAGCCCAGCAGGTTGGCAGCGGGCGCGGAATCCACATAGGGCTGTACCAGTGCGCCCGCCTTGTCGTAGAACCACATGCCGAGCAGCAGCGCCACGATAGACGACGTGACGCTGATCAGCTCCCTGGAGAAACCCTTGCGGATGCTCACCAACATCGAGATGAAGAGGATCAGGATCAGGATGATGTCGAGCGAATTAAGACTGTTCAGCGTGCTCACAACGTCAAACCCGTGATCCGCTCATAGGCCTCGTGATACTTCTCTGAGGTCCTTTGAATGACGTCCGCGGGTAGCGGAGGGGCAGGCGGTTGCTTGTCCCACGTGAGTGTTTCCAGATAGTCGCGCACGAATTGCTTATCGAACGATTTCTGCGGTCCGCCCGGAGCATAGTCAGCGCGCGGCCAGTAACGCGACGAGTCCGGGGTCAGTACCTCATCGCCCAGCAGCAGTTCGCCTTTGTGCCGGCCGAATTCGAACTTCGTATCGGCCAGGATGATGCCGCGCGACTCCGCATGTTCTGCAGCCCGTGCATAGATTCGCAGCGTCAGGTCGCGCAGCAACTCAGCGGTTTCCATGCCCACCGTTGTCACGGACGCTTCGAACGAGATATTTTCATCGTGTCCTGTCTCCGCTTTCGATGCCGGTGTGAAGAGGGGTACCGGAAGCCTGTCGCTCTCCTGCAATCCCGCAGGCAGTGCAATGCCGCAGATGGCGCCCGTGCGCTGGTAGTCCTTCCAGCCGGAGCCCGAAACGTAACCGCGCGCCACGCACTCAATCGGCTCCATCCGGCAGCGTTTCACCAGCATGGAACGGCCTTCCAGCTGGTCGCGGAACTGGTGAAGGTGAGCGGGAAATGCACCCACGTCGGCAGAGATCAGGTGGTTTGGCACCACGTCTTTCAGGAAGTCGAACCAAAACAGCGACATCTGCGTGAGCACCCGCCCTTTGCCGGGAATGCCCTGTGGAAGAACGCAGTCGAAAGCAGAAATCCGGTCGGTGGCGACGATCAGAAGATGGTCGCCAACCGCGTATACGTCCCGGACTTTGCCGCTTGCAACTTTTTCAACGCCGGGGAGACTGGTGGAAGTGATGACAGTGGCCAAGACTCAGTTTACGTCTTACTTCGTCGTGTGTCCGCTCTCGGGATCGGTGACCAGATGGCTGTGAGTCCGGCCATAGCCGAAATAGAAGACAAGGCCGATCAGCAGCCACACGCCCAGCCGCAGCCAGTTTGTCCAGCCAAGGCCGAAGATCATGGCGCCACAGACCACGATGCCGAGAATCGCCACCACGGGCAACGCCGGCACCCGGAAGGAGCGTTCCAGATCCGGACGCCGAACGCGCATGATCCAGACACCCGCGCACACCAGCATGAAGGCGAAGAGCGTGCCGATACTGGTCATTTCACCAACAATGTCGCCGGGGATAAAGCCGGCGAACAGGGCGGTAAATACAAAGAACAGCATGTTTGATTTCCAGGGAGTCTGGAATTTTGGATGTACATCGGAAAAGATCTTCGGGACCAGGCCATCACGGCTCATCGAAAAGAATACCCGCGATTGTCCCATCAGCAT
>JBBQDH010000407.1:0-3134 GCA_038319515.1 Bryobacterales bacterium | reverse complement strand
ACCCTGACTCGCTGCTTTTCTGAGCAGGTCCTCGGCGCGTTCAGATGTGTCGGTGTGGCCGCTGGCATACTTGCCTAATCCTTTGGGAAGCGGCCGGGCACGCTCCTGCGTGTAGCTGGCTAAAGCTTCGCGGATCAATTCGGCTTGGGTCTGAGTTATAAGCCGCGCTCAGAGCGGGCGGCAAGCGTCGGTTTAACCCGCTTCACCTCAGAATGTTCCGCAGATTACTTCACCGTAACCTTCCTCAGGCTATACGCATCACTTTCGCATGGGCACCCGACGCACCAGGCGAGGAGTGTGATTGCGCGCACTTGCCGGGTTTATTCTGCTTCATTTCACGACCGTGTTGGCCGCCGCGCCCGCGAGCGGTAACGGAATTGTTCATGTAACCGTGCTTGATCAGCAAAATCAGCCCATGCCTCGCGTAGCCGTTGAACTGAAGGGCGGTCAACATACGGTTCCTCCCGCACTGACAGATGAAACCGGGACCGTCGGATTCACGCAACTGAAGTCCGGCCACTATGAACTCTCGGCAACTCGAGAAGGGTTCAAACCCATCCAGGCTTACGGAGTGGATGTGCCGGAGGGCATCAGATCGATTCAATTGACGCTGGTTCCCGCGGATCATGAGGAGAGTGTCGAAGTGCGAGGGACCGCGACTCCCGTGCAACAAGGGTCATCAACAGGGACGCAGTTGCCGACGGAAATCGTCAAAGAGCTCCCTAATCGCCCGGCCACGATCTCAGACGCACTGCCTCTGGTGCCTGGAGTCACCCGCTCGCCTGGTGGAGGGCTTCAACTCTCCGGTAGCGGCGAGCATCGCAGCGCGCTGATCGTTAACTCGGCCGATGTCACCGATCCCGCAACGGGCCAATTCGGCTTGACGGTCCCCATCGACAGCGTTGAGACTTTAAACGTTTATCAGACGCCCTTTCTCGCCGAATTCGGCAGGTTCACCGGCGGGCTGGTCTCTGTCGAAACGCGGCGTGGCGGCGACAAATGGAAGTGGGAATTGAACGACCCGTTTCCAGAATTCCGCATCCGCAGTTGGGACCTTCGCGGGCTTCGGACAGCCACACCGCGCCTCAACATC
The DNA here is from genome assembly GCA_038319515.1 of Bryobacterales bacterium. Lineage (GTDB taxonomy): Bacteria > Acidobacteriota > Terriglobia > Bryobacterales > Bryobacteraceae > BOG-234. Next base: position 2,041 of record JBBQDH010000407.1, on the reverse strand, counting down.
GAAGGTCCGGTGATTCCGGGCAAGCTCTACTTCTCCGAAGGATTTGAGTATGCGATTCGCAAGACCGAGGTCTTCACCTTGCCGTTTCCTGTGAACCTGAAGAAACAGGAGGGAGTTAATTCCTTTGCTCAGCTGGACTGGGTGGCGTCTGAACGACAACTGCTCACGGCGACGATCCACATCGCCCCACAGCGCCTGGACTTTGTGAACCTGAACTACTTCAATCCCGAGACGACCACTCCCGACGCCGGCACCCACAACTACACCGCCACGATAGCGGACCGCTTAACGATCGGCGGGGGCTTGCTGGACAACACTCTCTCGCTGACGCAGTTCGATGCTCGCGTGTGGGGACAAGGGTCGCAGGACCTGATCATCAGGCCCGGAGGAAATAGCGGAAACTACTTCGCACAACAGCAGCGTAGCGCTTCGCGTCTGGGGTGGTCTGCAACATACTCCTTGGCGCCGATTTCTCGGATGGGAACGCACAACATCAAGGTCGGCAGCTATATTGCAGGTAGCTCGGACCGGGGGCAGATCCACGAGCATCCAATCGAAATTTTAGATTCGGGCAATCAACTGCTCGAAACGATTGCGTTCACGGGCGGGACGCCATTTCGCCAGGTAGATACGGAGTACGCATTCTTCGGGCAGGATCAGTGGATTGTCACCCCCCGGCTGGCCCTGGATCTCGGGCTGCGCGCGGAATCGCAGGAAGTCTCGGAAGCCATGCGCTTGGCGCCGCGGGTCGGCGTCGCGTGGAGCCCGTTCTCAAACAGCGGTACCACGGTCCGGGCGGGCGTCGGGTTGTTTTACGATCGCGTGCCGCTAAACGTCTATTCGTTCGATCACTATCCCAGCCAGATCGTAACGAGGTTCAATCCCTCCGGACAAATCCTCGCCGGACCATTTTTGTTTCAGAATGGTTTGGGCGAAGTGAGCACCCGTCCTCCATTCGTATTTCAGCGCGCCACGGCAGGTAACTTTTCTCCCCGTAGTGACACCTGGAGTATACAGGTGGAACAACGATTAACGCATGCCTTGACGTTGCGCACCATTTACATGCGAAAGGACTCCGCCGGTCTTGTCATTCTCGATCACTTAGCGGCGGACCCGGCTACTGGAGTGGGCACGAATTTGCTCTCAGGCGCGGGACAATCTCGTTATCGGCAGTTCGAAGTGACTGCCAAGGTGCGGTTGAACGCGAACGGCCACCTGTTCTTGTCGTATGTGCGTAGCCACGCCAGAGGCGACTTGAACGACTTCGCCACATTTCTCGGCAGTTTTCCAGCTCCGATCATTTATGGCAATCAATTCTCGAATCTGTCAACGGATTTGCCGAACCGGTTCCTGGCATGGGGGGTTATCCAGCTCCCCTGGAAATTCAGGATCGCGCCGAGCGTTGAGTATCGCAGTGGATTCCCATACGCTGTCACCGATGCCGGCCAGAACTACGTGGGAGTTCCCGACCAAAGCAGATTCCCGACGTTTTTTTCCGCGGATGCGCGTGTATCGAAAGATTTCAAAGTGAATCCGAAATACACGGTCCGCCTGTCGGTGAGCAGCTTCAATTTGACAGACCACTTCAATCCCGAGGCGTTGCACTCGAACACCTCCGACCCAGCTTATGGGCTCTTCTTCGGCCAGCGCGGACGCCACTTCACAGCCGATTTCGATGTGATCTTTTAGTGAGTCGTTCGCCGGTTCCTATCCTCAGGCTGGTTTTGATCGCGCTGCTGGCCGTGCTGGTCCACGGATACCACCTCGGAGTCGACGATGCCGAGATTTACGTGCCTGGAATCAAGAGAGCCGCCGATCCCACTCTGTACCCGTTCGGCTCGCAATTTTTTATGGCACATGCGCATCTTTCCATATTCTCCGACCTGGTGGGCAATTTTGCGCGATGGACGTTTGTGCCGGTGAACCTGGTGATCTTCCTTTTCCATATCGCCGGGATCTTTCTGCTGCTCCTGGCGTCGTGGCAGTTGCTGTGTGCCTGTTTTTCAAGTGAGCCGGCACGATGGGGCGGCGTCGCCCTGCT
>JBBQDH010000406.1:0-3143 GCA_038319515.1 Bryobacterales bacterium | reverse complement strand
TTGCGGAACGCCTGCTGCGGGTCTACGATGACGCGGTCCTGGTGCCCTGGGCCGTCGAGGTGGAAGGGCAGATCATCACGATCGGAGACCCGGCGGTGCATGAGCAGGTGGAATTGTACCTGGGCTCGTCGGAAACACCTGCGGACACCAACGACCAGCTGGACCGACGCTGGATGCTGGTGAAACGCCCGTTTCTTTCCGTTGGTGGCGAACTGGTCACCAGCATGCTCGATCTGCAACGGGACGAAATGACGGGCACTTTCACCGCGCCGCTGCAGATGAAGGCCAACAACGGCATCCTGCTGATCGACGATTTTGGGCGGCAGATGATGTCGCCGCGCGATTTGCTGAACAGGTGGATTGTTCCCCTCGACCGCCGCGTGGACTTTCTCTCCCTTGGAACCGGGAAATTCGACATTCCGTTTGAGCTGATGGTGGTCTTCTCCACCAACATGGAACCCCACGAGCTGGCTGACGACGCCTTCCTGCGACGTATTCCCAATAAGATTCTGATCCGCCCGGTGGACGGCGACACTTTTGACCGGATCTTCGGAATGGTGGCGGTATCGAACGGCATTGAGGTTGAACCCTCCAGTGCGCAGTGGTGCCGTGAGTTGTGTTTGCAGCACAGCCCCGATCTGAGACCCTGTTTTCCGCGCGACATTTGCACCGCCATGCGGTCCATCGCACTGTATGAGGGCAGAGAGCCGACAGCTTCACGAGCAGACCTGGAACGCGCCGTGGCAGGCTACTTTATTTGAGGCAACCAGGGTGCAAAGACAACAGCGCTACAAAGTGGACTTCATTGTTCACATCGCCTGGCAGGATGCCAAAGGGCTGACGCGGCGAACCACCGGGCGATGCGTGGACCTGTCCGCCGCGGGTGCACAGGTGGAAGCGAAAGACCAGTTTGCGGCGCGAACCATGGTTCTGATGACGTCGGACGCGTTTGGCCGCCTCGGCCACGCCGTTGTCCGCTATTGCCGGCGTGCAGGCATGAAGTATCAGGTGGGCCTGCAGTTCACGTCGCTTTTGCAACTGAGCGATCCAGTACGGCAAAGGCTGCTGCAGCAGGCGATCACGGGGACCCCCGATGACAACCTGGGGTGACCTGTGCCGTGGCGCCGGTAGTCTCCGCCACCGGCGGGTTTTCGCAGAGTAATCCGACCGGCAAACCGGCGGCGAAGACCGCTGCCGCAACCCGGCTTTGCATATAATCGCTCTGGAGAACTTCATGCAACGTTCACTTTCAAACCTTTGCCTGGCGGGTGTGTTCGCCACCACTTCCCTCCTTGCGCAACCCGCTCCGGGGCGGGGTGGCTTCGGCCCACCTGTTAAATCCCCGGAGGTTTCGGCGGACGGGCGTGTAACGTTCCGCCTGCGGGCGCCCAACGCCAAAGAGATTTTTGTGACCGGCCTCGCGCCCGGCCAGCGCCTCGCCATGCAGAAGGATGAAGCCGGGGTCTGGAGCGCAACCACCGAAACCATGAAACCGGACATGTACGGCTACATGTTTAATGTGGATGGCGCGAACTTCAATGATCCGGGCAATTCCAACTTCAAGACCGCTGCGTTGGGGGCCGGGCAAAGCCAGGTGCATATTCCTGGTGCGGTGAGCTGGGAACCGGCGCCGGGAATCGCGCGCGGAGCTGTGGCGCACCATTTTTACCACTCCAGCCTCATCGGTGACGACCGCGATTTCTACGTCTATACACCGCCGAACTACGATCCCGCGCGGAAGGAAGCGTACCCGGTGCTTTACCTGCTGCACGGACTGGGCGACGACGCCTATGGCTGGATTAGTGCGGGCGCGGCCAACGTGATTCTGGACAACCTCATTGCCGAGGGCAAAGCAAAGCCCATGATCATGGTGAACACGCTGGGCTACGGTATCGCGAACATGATGGCGGATGGGCGCGGCGGACGCGGTGGCGGGACGGGCTCGGAAAAGATGATTCCCAACTTTGCCACTGCGTTGGTTACGGAGGTTATGCCGCTGGTGGAGAAGCAGTACCGGGTCACCAAAGATCGCGGTCAGCGGGCCATCGCGGGGCTCTCGATGGGTGGCGCCGAAGCGCTGTATACCGGCCTGAACAATCTGGACAAGTTCGCCTGGGTGGCAAGCTTCAGCGGCGCTTTTGTGATGTGGCCAAGGGACGCAGGTCCGGTGGCAACTCCGGCGGCGGGCGGGCGCGGTCCGGTCACTCTCGATACCTCGGTGTTTGACAAGAACTTCCCCGCCCTCTCGGCGAAAGCGAATTCGCAGCTGAAGATGCTCTGGATCGGCTGCGGAACCGAAGACGGCCTGATCGGAGTGAACCGGCAGTTCAAGACCTGGCTTCACGGGAAAGATATTCAGTTCGCAGAAGTAGAGACGCCCTCGATGGCCCATGTGTGGCCCCTGTGGCGGCAGTACCTGACCGGGGTTGCGCCGATGCTGTTCCAGGCAAAGGGGAAATAATGCGCGCACTGGTCATACTTTTTCTCGCTTGCCGACTGTCGGCCTTTGCCGCCACTGACGCCGAAGAAAAAACCATCGTCGCCACGATCCAACGTGTTTTTGACGCGATGGCAGCACACGATCCGGACGCCGCCCGCGCGGTGCTGGTGCCGGAAGGGCGCGTGATCGCATCGCGCGCCAATGGGACAGTCACTAACATTTCCCAGGAAGAATTCGCCGCACGCCTCGCCACGGCCAGGCAGAAATACCTGGAACGTATGTGGAATCCGAAGGTTTTGGTTCGGGGTAACATCGCGCAGGTTTGGGCCGAATATGATTTCCACCTGGACGGTAAATTTTCACATTGCGGCATCGACGCGTTCACGCTGGTAAAAAACGCGACCGGCTGGAAGGTGGCCGGAATCTCTTATACAGCGGAAACTACGGGGTGCGCGCCCAGCCCCCTCGGTCCGCCAAGTATTACAAAGGAATGACAGTTCCGGGCAGTACTGAAACTTTTACTTGCCCTCGCCGTCAATCCGAAGGACACTGAAATTTCGCACGTGCGGCCCATTAGGTCGAAGTGTGCGCATATTTTCACCGCTACTTAAATAAGGATCCAAAAGAGTTGGAAAAAAACGGACGCAAGGGCTCCATGGTTCTGGAACCCACTGATCGCTGGTCTGCGCAGGACTCGCGGGAA
>JBBQDH010000405.1:0-3196 GCA_038319515.1 Bryobacterales bacterium | reverse complement strand
CATCAGCAAAGAGGCCACGCCGGTTGTGGACGCCGATATCCTCTCCATCGTTCCCAGCATCGCGGGCGGCGCCGATGGCAACTGAACTTTCAAAAGAAGAAATCCTTCGCTATAGCCGCCATCTGATCATGCCCGAGGTGGGCATGGAAGGTCAGTTGAAGCTGAAGCAGGCAAGCGTTCTGCTCATCGGTGCCGGTGGTCTGGGCGCGCCGCTGGGGCTGTATCTGGCCGCCGCCGGCGTGGGCCGCATCGGCATGGTGGATTTCGACGTTGTCGACTTCACCAACCTGCAGCGTCAGGTCATCCACGGCACGAAAGACGTCGGCCGTCCCAAGCTCGATTCCGCCTTCGACAGCATGAGCGACATCAATCCCTTCGTGCAGCTGGATCGCTACGAAGTGCCCATCACCAGCGAAAATGCCTTCGAGATCCTGAAGCCCTACGACATCATCGTGGATGGTACGGACAACTTCCCGACTCGCTATCTGATCAACGACGCCTGCGTCCTGCTCAACAAACCGAACGTTTACGGCTCCATTTTCCGGTTCGAAGGTCAGGCCACCATCTTCGCCACCGAAGGCGGCCCCTGCTACCGCTGCCTGTATCCGGAACCGCCACCGCCGGGTCTTGTGCCCAGCTGCGCGGAAGGCGGCGTACTTGGCATTCTGCCTGGTATCATCGGCCTGGTGCAGGCCACCGAAACCGTGAAACTTATCCTCGGGATCGGCACGCCGCTCATCGGCCGCCTGATGCTGTACGACGCCCTTGGCATGAAGTTCCGCGAACTCAAACTGCGCCGCAACCCCGAATGCCCCATCTGCGGTGACAACCGCACCATCACCGAACTCATCGACTATAACCAGTTCTGCGGCATTCCGCAGCACCCGGTGGCGGAGGCCCCTTTGTCCAGCGATATCGAACCGATTGAGGTAAAAGCGAAACAGGATCGCGGCGAGAGCTTTGTTCTGGTCGACGTGCGGGAACCCCACGAATACCAAATCGCGAAGATTCCCGGCGCACAGCTGATTCCGCTCGGCGACCTGCCGAAACGCCTGAGCGAACTTGATCCCAATGCCGAGATCGTGATGCACTGCAAGATGGGTGGCCGCAGCGCAAAAGCCTGCGATCTGCTCCGTCAGAATGGCTTCACGAAGGTTCGCAACATGACAGGCGGAATCACCAAATGGAGTGACACCGTCGACCCGTCCGTCCCGAAATACTAACCGGTTTCAGGGCTGCTGCATGACCCGCAGCCCTGTCTGGAACAGGGTATTGCCAGGGAAATCCCGGTCCAGCTCTTCCATCATTCGCAGCGCGTCATCTGGTCGGTTCACTTCGCTGTAAAGTCCGATCAGCATGATGCGCGCGAGTTCTTTGCAATACACTCCGGATTTCGCCGAAATTTCGCAAAACTCAATGGCTTTTCTCCGGCTGCCGGTAATCCCGGGGATCTCCACAAACGGCCTGACCACCGCCGGCAACTGCACCATCAGGTATTCGCTAAATCCAAACACCGCATAGGCATCATAAGCACCCGGATTGGCCTTCAGCAGCCGCCGCCCCAACCGGTTCGCCTCTTTCGCATGGTCCAGGCTCCGCGCCCAGCGTTTCTTTGCGAGTGCGTTGTAGTCCCGCTTGATCACGGATGCAAGGCACAGCGCAAAAAGCGGTTCAGCCGCCCCCGGTTGCCGTGCCAATGCAGCCTCCGCGTGGTTCGTGGCGTTCGCCAGAGCGGTCTTGACGGCCTGCTTTCGGTGCTTCTCCAGAACCACCCCTTCGCCCTGCAGGAAGCCCGCCACGGTATAGTGCCTGCGCTCTTGCTCTGTCCATCGAATCACCGAAGCAAACGCGTCCTCATAGAACGTGAACGCTGCGGAAAGCGCCCACACAAACGAGTCCTGCGGACGCTCCCGGATCCTCGCGGCAAGAAGCGCATTACATGCCTCAATTTCGAAATTAAAGAAATGCGTCAGCGCCGGCCGCAGTGAAAGATCGGGAAACGTCGGTTCCATGCCGGGTCAGGCCCCGATCGAAAACACCGCATCGCCCAGCACGCCAAAATTCGGCTCAATCCCCAGCCCCGGTGCTCTCGATGCCGCCAGCCGCCCGTTCTTCCGCTGCGGCGCCCCCGACGCGTTGCTCACTGTCACGTAGCTGTTGAAGTCCGTTGCCGAAAACAGCAGACTCGCCGGTGTGCTGTGCGCCAAATGCGCAATGGCTGCGGTGATAATGTCGCCTCCCCATGTATCTTCAATCGTCATCGCAATGCCCAGCGAAAGGCAGAGATCGCGAATCTGCCGTGCCTTTGTAATGCCACCCACCTTCGAGATCTTCAGATTGATCACATCCATCGCCTGATCCCGATGGCCCCGCAGCACCATCATCACGTCGTCAATTACTTCATCCAGCACCATGGGCCGATTGGTATGCTGCCGAACTGACAGGCACTCTTCGTAGTTCATGCAGGGCTGCTCAATGTAGACATCCACGTCGCGAACGCCATCGGCCACCCGCATCGCCTGGTGCTGCGTCCACCCGGTATTCGCGTCCGCCACCAGTACGTCGCCCGCGCGCATGGTCCTGGCTACCGCGCGAATACGGTCAATATCCGTGTCCGGGTTTCCGCCCACCTTCAGCTGGAACTTCGTGTAGCCCTCCGCCCGGTACATCTCCACGTTCTCCGCCATGTTCTCCGCGGTGTCCTGCGAGATGGCGCGATAGAGCGCGAAATCTTCACCCTCAAAGCCGCCCAGCAGCGTCGCCACAGGCTGCCCGGTCGCCTTCCCCAGAATGTCCCAGCACGCCATGTCGACTGCAGATTTCACGTACGGATGCCCCCGCATCATCCGGTCCATGTGACGGTTCAGATTCCCCAGTTCCGTCGGGTCCAGGCCAAGCAGTCCCGGAGCCAGCTCGGCGATTCCCGTGCGTGCTCCGGCCGCGTAAGCGGGCAGATAGGCGGGTCCCAGTGGACAAACCTCGCCATAGCCCGTAATGCCGGCATCGGTCCGGACCGCTACTACCGTGGAATCAAAGACATTGACGGAGTTCCCTCCGGACCATTTATAGCTACCCTCACTCAGGGGCAGTTCCACCCGCCATGTGGTGATTCCGGTAATCTTCATCCAGTCCATGTTAACGAACGCCTGGGCTCGTTAGAATAGTGCCTGCGCGCTCATGAACATACTCAATTTTG
>JBBQDH010000404.1:0-3197 GCA_038319515.1 Bryobacterales bacterium | reverse complement strand
CAGATCTCGTCAATCACCGCTTGCGGATAGACCCGCCCGCCGCCCCTGTTGTGCGTGTTTTCTATTTCGATCACACCCGTCGGCGCCCAGTGCGGCCCCACCGGTTTCACCAGCGTCTTAATGTCATTCCAGGTCAGAATGCCGGAATCCGTCGGCACCGCGCGAATCAGGCAGCCGGAGAACCAGGCGAGCATGGAAAGCTCCCAATCCAGAATGTGCGCCCGCGAATCGCAGATCACTTCCTGGCCATGTTTGGTCAGCACCTTGATGCCGATGGTGTTGCCCATGGTCCCGGTCGGCACAAAGAGAGCTGCTTCTTTGCCGGTGATTTCGGCGGCCCGCTGTTCCAGTTGGTTGACGGTCGGGTCTTCCCCATAAACGTCGTCGCCCACGTCGGCATTGGCCATCGCCTGGCGCATTGCCCAGGTCGGTTTCGTCACTGTGTCACTGCGGAGGTCAATCGTCATGCTGCCAGAAACTCCTGAAAAATCTCGTTAGAAATCATGATTCCACGCGGGGTCAGGCGCAGGCGATCACCGCTTCGCTCCATCACACCGCCGGAAAGAAACCGCTCAAAAGCGGGGCCAAAACGCCGCCAGTCCGATTCGTCGGGGGCGACGCCTGCGGAGAGCCGAAGCCCCACAAAGAACTTCTCTTCAACCGGGTCAGGCGTGGTGGTTTCCGCGCGAATGGGTTCGGATTTTCGAAACCGCTCTACATACTCTTTTGCGGTTTCCACGTTTTGCCAACGTGTGGCCCCGTCGAACGAATGGGCGTCAGAGCCAAAGCCCACATAAGGCGCGCGCTGCCAATATTTCAGGTTGTGCAGAGACTCGGCTCCAGGCCTGGCAAAATTGGAAATCTCGTAGCGGGCGATGCCGTGCCGCGCGAGTTCATCCACCGCGTATTCGTAAAAACCGGCGATCTGGTCGTCACCCGGCACATCAAACGCTCCATAGCGTTTGCCGCCCAGAATGATTTCGGAACCGAGGCGGCTATCGTCGTCCACTTCCAGCATGTAGACGGAAACGTGGGGAACGCCCAGTTCGATGACCGCTTCCACAGACGCCCGCCAACTCGCGTCGGTCTGTCCGGGCAGGCCCGCAATCAGATCCAGATTGATGTTCCCGATGCCCAGCTCACGCAACAGATCGACATCGTGACGCACCACTGCGGCGTCATGCCTGCGCCCCGTGCGCGCCAGTTCAGATTTATTGAACGACTGAACGCCCAGGCTTGTCCGATTGATTCCTGCGCGCAGCCAGGTTGCAACTTTTTCCTGCGTCAGTGAGCCTGGGGCCGCTTCCACGGTGGCCTCGCGCCAGGGCCGCCCCGGCATTCCCGCCAGCATGTGTTCGAAGGGTTCCGGCTCCATCGCGCTCGGCGTGCCGCCGCCGATGAAGAGGGTGTCCGGCGTCCACGCCCACGGGTGAGCCGCCGCTTCCGCCAGCAGGGCAGGCAGGTACTGCTCTTCCAGCTCTTTGGGCTGTACGCCCGAAGCAAAGTTGCAGTAGGTGCACTTCTGCGCGCAGAACGGCCACGAAATGTAAATTCCCGCCAAACTCTACTGTAAGCCGAAGGCGCTATTTGAAACGCTTCCGGTAAGTGAAATCAAGGCCGACATAGCCGTTTTGTTCCCGAATCAGAATGGCCGACCAGGCCTTGTTAAACGCCCACTCCACCCGAATCAACTGGGTGCTGGTGCTGGAAACATCGGTGATGTAAGTGAACAGAATTTCAGGTGTCACCTGTTGTTCGATGGTAAGGCGCGCCTGCGGACTGCCGGTAAGGCCTGTCAATTGTGGATCGATCTTGATCCGGCTCACCCCGAAGAACCTCTGCAGCCGGCCCGCCACGGGATTGGCGATGGCCTGGCCAATCAGTGTGTTGGCGGCCAGTTGCTGGAAGCTCTGCGACTGGCCGCCTGCCGTGATGGCCAGCGTCGGATCACTGGGTGCCCGGCCCGTCGCGAGCAATGCCACAATGTCAGAAAACTGCAGCGGCGGGTCTGATCGATACGTCACGCTGAGCTTGTCGATGGGCCCGGAAAGGGTCAGGATGACATCGACGCCCCGCGCTTTTGTCTCCAGATCGACGTTGAGAATCGGCTCCACTTTCGTTGCATTCAGAAATGAAATGCTGCCCTGGCCGATATTGTATTTGTTGCCGAAGAAAACAATCTCACCCTGCGTGATATTGACGCGCCCCAGCACCGCCGGATTCGTGAGTGTGCCGCGCAACCGCAGGTTGGCATCTGCCTGCAGGCTCTGCGTCACGCTGGTTTGCAGCGCTACGTCCGAAGCTGTGGTGATCTGCACGTCCAGATTCATGTTCGACGCAAACGTATTCTTCGCGGACGCCGTTTTCAGTGGCTGAGCGGAAGCCGCAAGGATGCTGGCAGCGTCCGATTTTGGATTGATTGCCACGCGTCGAACGGTCACGGAACCGGAGACTTCACTGCGCTGGGACGTGCCCGCGAGCGTCAGTTCGGCGTCGGAGATAGAACTAACGCCTTCCGGGTAACGGACTCTTACGCTGCTCGCCTTCGCCTGGATGCGAAATGCCAGCAGGCTGTTGCTGAGTGCTGCAAAACCGGTCACATCCACCCGACCACCACCCGATTCGGCGCTGAGCGATTGAATCGTAGCGCGATTGCCGGTGAACGCAATCTCTCCATTTGCGCCGGAGAGGCCGTTCGAAAAATCGGCATAGTGGAATTCTCCGTTGCGCATCACCGCGCGTCCGGTAATCTCCGGAGCGGCCCAGCTGCCCCGTATTGTCCCGTCGATCGATAACGCGCCGGAAGATGTGACGTCGGGGCTCAGGGAGCGGATCAGGGCGAGGTTCATGTTGCCCTGCGCCCGCAGATTGAGAGCCTTTCGTTGCGCCAGCTCGTTCTGCACCAGCTCGATGGTGCCGGTGAGCGACAAGTCCGTCTCCGGGGCCTTCAGCCGCGCACTTTCGAAACGGAGCAGCTGCTTATTGATGGAAACGCGGATGGGGCCGTTGTTGCTGACGACGAAATTAGGCATCGTCCGGGCGAAGTCGGTTCCCGGTAGTGGATGCACCTCAATTCTGGGTATGTCCAGGGAACCAGTAATCTCCTCCGGCCGGCGGGCCGGACCCTTGAAATTCAGTTCGCCTTCTGCGGTTCCGTCGAAGTTAAACCTGGGCGCACTGTCGGCCTTCATGACCAG
>JBBQDH010000403.1:0-3203 GCA_038319515.1 Bryobacterales bacterium | reverse complement strand
CGAGTGAGACAAGGCTTCGTAGTGCGCGGCTCATGGCAAGCTCCTGCTTCGGGAATTAGAATTTGAGAGTCTATCATCAAGGTTGCCCGAAGTTGTGGAAAAGCCCCCCCAATGCCACCTCAGACGGGTAAACTTAATGGTCTGTGAGACTTCTACTTCTTGCCCTCTTGTGCGTTACGGTTTCGGCGCAAAACTATGACCTGGTAATCGCTAACGGGCGCCTCATCGATCCGGAAACAAAACTGGACGCCATCCGGTGGGTTGGCATCTCCGGCGGCGTGGTGCGGGCGGTATCGGCAAGTCCGCTGCGAGGCCGCGAAACCGTGGATGCGAAAGGGTTGGTGGTGGCGCCCGGCTTCATCGATCTGCATGAGCATGGGCAGGATTTCGAGGCTTACACTTTCCAGGCGCGGGACGGGGTGACCAGCAGTTTCGAACTGGAGGTCGGCACCGCTGACGTGGCGAGATGGTACGCAGATCGAGAGGGGAAATCGGCGATCAACCACGGGGTTTCTATCGGGCATATCCCGGTGCGCATGAGAGTAATGAAAGACCCGGCGGATTTTCTGCCGTCAGGGCCTGGCGCGCGGAAGGCGGCCACGGAAGAAGAGATTTCCGAGATGCGGCGCCTGATGGAGCGGGGGTTTCGGCAGGGAGCGGTTGCGGCCGGTTCCGGTCCGGTCTACACGCCGGCTGCGACGCGCTGGGAAGTGCTGGAAATGTTCCGCGTGGCCGCGCGTTTCGGCGCTTCCACCCACATCCATATTCGGGGCTCGGCGGACGTGAATGAACCGGAGGAGGGTCTGGAAGAAGCGCTCGCCGCAGCGGCGGTGACGGGCGCGTCCCTGCATATTGTGCATCTGAATTCTTCGTCGCTCACGCACGCGCCGCATTTGCTGCGTATGCTCTCAGAAGCCCGCTCACACGGGATGGACGTGACCACGGAAATGTATCCTTACGTGGCGGGTTCCACGCGGCTTGATTCCGCGCGATTTGACAGCTGGGAGGGCCGTTCAGAAGCTGAGTACCACAACCTGCAGTGGGTGGCGACCGGCGAACGTCTGACCGGCGAGACGTTCCGGAAGTATCGCCAACAGGGCGGACTGGTGATCCAGTTCAGCAATACGGAGGCCATGCTGGAACTGATTCTGAAAGACCCGCAGGCAATGATCGCGAGCGATGGATTTGGATTCGGGACAGGTAATTCACACCCGCGTTCGGCGGGCAGTTTTTCGCGGGTGCTGGGCGTTTATGTGCGGGACCGCAAGGTACTGACGCTCAACGACGCGTTGGCCCGCATGACTTTGATGCCCGCCCGACGCCTTGAATCCCGCGTTCCCGCGATGAAGAAGAAAGGCCGCATCCAGGTGGGTGCGGATGCCGACATTACAATCTTCGATCCGGCGGTGGTGAAGGACAAATCCACCTATGAGAACGGCAAGCAGGCATCAGCGGGGATTCAACATGTGCTGGTGGGCGGAACGTTTGTGGTGCGCGATGCGAAGCTCGTGAATGCAACTCCGGGCAAGGGTATCCGGGCGGCACAGACAGAATAGGGACAGGCAAATCGTTGTTCTTTGGCACCGGCCGCCGGGGATGCCCGACATCCACCAACTGCCGGCCTAACGGGCGGCGATCTGCGCGACCAGAAAATCCACTACGCGTTCAAACGGATCGAAGCCGAAGGTTCGGGCAATGGGCGCGCGCAGATTGGAATTGGCGTTCACGTCGTAGAAAATCAGGCGGCCATCGGCGGCTTCCAGGTACTCAATCCCGCCAACATCCAGACCACCGGCAGCCATGATTTGCCTGCCCGCCTCCACTGCGGCAGCGGGCACTTCCGGGTATGGGTAGAACTCCACGGGCAGCGCGGGCGGGGCTTCGGGCGGGGCTTCGGGAATGGCGCACTGCCCTTCCCCGTCCTCCGGATTGCAGACCTCAGACGGGCAAAGATTGAAGGCCCCGTGGGAGATCACCCGCATGGCATAGAGCAGTTCGCCATCCAGGAATTCCATGCGCACAATGCCGCGCGCCGCATCCACAGGGAAATATTCCTGCAAAAGCAGCAGATTATCAGGAAACCATAAATCCGGTTTGTCTGCCAGAAGGCGCCGCAACTCATCCGCCGAATGCAGCAGGTACATACGGGCACCGCTGCCACCCTGCTCGGGTTTCACCAGCGCAGGCCACTGGTCCCACCTGGCGAGCGCCACTTCCACATCGTTGAACGCCAGGCTCTTTGGGTGCGCGATGCCCAGTTTGTTCATCAGTGCGCACTGCGCGGACTTACTCAGTTCCAGGGCAAAGGCCCGGCTGCCGTTCAACACCCGCGCGCCGCCTGTCTCCAGTGACCGCATCAGCGACAACGCAAGCGGGACGGCCCGCGTGTTACCCCGCACATAAGCACTGGGGCTGGCCTGGTTAAAGTAAACCGGAGCGTCCGGCATGGCGGCAGGGTCGAACGATGCGGTCTTCAGATCGTATGCGCGAAACCTAACCGCGCGTGCCTGCAGGGCCGAAAAGAGCGGCTTTTGCCATTCGGGGTGTTCAAAGAGGACAACAAGGTCACAGGACATTCGTGGCGTCACGGTTACCAATGTACTGTCATGAGGTTGACAAACGAGGGTCCGGTTGACGAGAATCACAAGATACCAGCGCTTTCACCCCGTCAATATGTCGGTTCACCCCGTCGGTGCCGAATTTGAGCGTTTATTCCAACTTCAAATTCACAAGGGGGTAGTAATGCGCACACTATCGCGCGCCGCGTGCTTAGTTTCTCTGCTTGCGGCGGGACTTTCCGCACAAACCAGTTCCACCAGCCTGAATGGCGTGGCCACGGATCCTTCGGGAGGAATGGTTCAAGACGTCGTGATTGAGCTCACCAACAAGGCAACTGAGAATCGCCGATCCATCCTGACGGATTCCCAGGGACGGTATACGTTTCCCCAATTGACTCCCGGCTCATACAGGCTGGAGGCAAAATCCACGGGCTTCAAGACGCAGTTAGTGGATAATCTGACGCTGCAGGTCAACACCCCTGCCACGGTCAATTTGACCCTGCAGGTGGGCGCGGTTTCCGAATCCATCGCCGTCATTGCGGAAGCTTCATTGGTCAACACGGTCGATTCCTCTATCGGCAATGCGATCGGCGAAAAGCCGATTGTCGAACTGCCGTTTGAAGCCCGCAATCCCGTTGGGTTGCT
>JBBQDH010000402.1:0-3266 GCA_038319515.1 Bryobacterales bacterium | reverse complement strand
CGCAAGCCAGAGTAAGAGGTGTCTCGCCGTACTCGTCGGCGGCGTTAACCTTGGCCCCGGCCTTGATCAGGCGATCGGCCGTTTCCTCCTGGTTCAGGTAGACGGCCCAGGCCAGCGGAGTGGCTCCGTCGGGTTGGGCGGCGTTGACATCCACATGCTCTGCGATGAGGGAATCGAAAGCCTTGCGGTTCTGGTCCTTCACCGCTTCGATCAGGCGGATGTCACTGGCGGCTTGGCAACAGGCGCCCAGCAGGACCGCGGAGACCCCGCATTGCGCGAGTAACCGAACCCGCATCGCTAGATGTCCGAAAGATGGGCCAGCGTGCCGGTAGCATCGCCCAGAGTTTCCGTTGGCACGCCTGCTTTATCCAGCATGGTGATCAGCAGGTTATTCATGGGTGTTTGTTCCGGGTATCGAATGTGCCGTCCGCCCTTGATATCGCAGGCTGCCCCGCCAGCCAGGACCAATGGCAAGTCATGGTGGGTGTGGGCATTCCCATCGCTGATGCTGCTGCCGTACAAGATCAGCGAGTGATCAAGCAGAGTGCCGTCACCATCCGGGGTGGCCTTCAGACGATCGAGCAGGTAAGAGAACGACTGCACGTGCAGCTCGTTGATCTTCATCGTCTTCCCAATCTTTTCGGGGTCGTTCTGATGGTGGGTGACGGAGTGATGCCCGTCGGACACGCCAATCGACCGGTAACTCCGGTTGCTTCCTTCGCGCGCCATCATGAAGCTCACGACACGGGTCATGTCGGTCTGAAAAGCGATCACCGTCAAGTCGCTCATCAGCTTGGCATGGTCGATGAACTCGTCGGGTATGGAGGTGGGGCGCTCCATCACAGGCAGCTTGATAGTCGCGCTCTGCTGTTCCGCTTTCTGGATGCGCCGCTCGATATCGCGAATTCCTTCGAGATATTCGTCCAGCTTGCTCTTATCGCGCGATCCCAGGCCGTTCTCCAGCCGGGCTACATCGCCGCGGATGAAATCGAGAATGCTGCGATCCTGCTCCATCCGTTTGATACGGGCGGCGGCATTGGTTGTCTCGCCATCGCCGAAGAGACGCTCGAACACTGCCCGGGGATTGACCTCCATTGGATTCGGAGTGGTCGGGGTGCGCCACGAAGTCGTATTGGTGTAGGCGCAGCTATAACCGCTATCGCAGCCTCCAGCCAGGTTAGGCTCTTCGAGGCCGATCTCGAGCGATGCGAGTTGCGTCTTGTTGCCGAGCTCGCGAGCGGCGATTTGATCGGCCGAGATCCCGGCGCGAATATCGACGCCTTCGGTCTTTTTCGGATGTACGCCGGTGAGCCAGGTGGCGCCTGCCCGCGCGTGGTCACCCGCGCCATCGCCGAGAGCACGTCCGGCGTTCTGCATCAGGTTGCTGAGTACCACGAGCTGGTCGCGGTGAGCCTCCAGAGGCTTCATGGTGGAAGCCATCTCGAAGCCGGTACCGGTTTTCGAGGGAAGCCAGCCCTTCTGGATGATGCCGTTCGGAACGTAAACGAACCCGAGCCGGATCGCCGGACTTCCTTTAGCGGTGGTACCCGCCATGGCGGGCGACATGCTGGGCAACATGGCATCCAAAAGAGGCAGAGCGAGCGTGGTGCCGACCCCGCGCAAGAAGGTGCGGCGGGCTAAACTTTTTTTCTTATTGATAATCATGATTCGCGTGCTCTCCTCATCTGGAACTGGGGGCTGCTGATGATTGCATTAATCATAGCGGGAATGCTGGTGTTCTGTTTGGCCGCATCTCGAATGATGGCGCGCATGCCGGGTTTATCAGAGTACTCGATTCCGCGGCCGAGCGCGTAGGTCATCAACTTTTCGGTAAAAGTCGAAATGAATTCATCGCGGTGCGTGGTCAGCAGCAGGTTCTTGAGTCCGGCGGGCCCTTGGAATACGTGCCCATCCGGCATCTTGCCGGCCGTGTCTATTGTGCTGCCGCCGTCCTTGGTCCGAAAGGCTCCAATACCGTCGTAGTTCTCGAGCGAAAATCCGATTGGATCCATACGGGAATGGCAGGAAGCACAGGTGGGGTTGGCCCGGTGCTGTTCCATCTGCTGGCGCATGGTCAGCAATTTCCCACTCTTCGTCTTCGCTTCAAGAGCGGGAATATCCGGCGGTGGCGGAGGAGGAGGTGTTCCCAATAAGTTTTCGAGCACCCACTTGCCGCGCTGCACCACTGAGGTGCGGTTCGGGTATGACGTGACCGTCAAGATGCTGCCCTGCCCCAGGAGGCCGCCGCGGTTTGCGTCCGTCAGCGTTACGCGGCGGAATTGCGACCCGTAAACATTGGGAATTCCGTAGTGCTCAGCCAGGCGCTGATTTAAATAAGTGAAATCGGCGCTCAACAGGTCCGTGACGGGACGGTTCTCGCGCAGAACAGCGTCGAAAAAAAGTTCCGTCTCGCGCTGGAAACCCTGCCGCAAGGTAGCGTCGAATTTGGGAAAAACATCCTGGTCGGGCGTGACCTGCGCCAGAGCGCGGAGGAAGAGCCACTGCCCGGCGAAGTTGGTGACGAATGAGTTCGAACGACGGTCTTCCAGCATCCGACTCACCTGGGCGGAGAGAACGCCGGGATCCCTTAACTTACCCTGCTCGGCAAGTTGCAAAAGCTTTTCGTCGGGAATACTGCTCCACAGGAAAAACGAAAGCCGCGACGCCAGTTCGTAATCACTGATGCGGTAGGTACTGCCCGGCACCGATCCCGACGGGTCCCGCTCGACCCGGAATAAGAAATCGGGAGAAACCAGGAGGGCCCTGAGGGCCATCTCAATTCCATTTTCAAAGGTGCCTTCGCGCCGTCCGGTTTGGTAAAACGCCAGGAGTGGTTTCAGATCGGCATCGGTGACAGGTCGCCGGTACGCACGCCGCGCCAGCTTGGAGAGGATGGTATGGGCGCAGGTGGTTTCCTCGCTCGCCCCCCCGTTCGTGGACGAGGGCCTGCAGACGAAGATTTTCTGGCGGCTGGGGGAATCGCCGGGACCCGAAATCTGGTAAGGCCCCGCGATGGTGAGGCTGGCGAACCGGGGTGCCGAAACGTCTAACAACTTGACCCGCGCGCCATCCAATCGCAGGTCCATCTTAGACGTCGGGCCACGGCCGAAACGCCCCGGCGCGACTTGGGCGGCTGCGTTCTGGGGTTGAAAAGGGGCTATGACTTCGGGAACCGTGTTATCCGCCAGGAAGGTAACGGCCACGTCTCGGGTGCCCGCCTTCACAGGAATGCGCTCCTCAAAGATTTTTGGTTCGTTGGTACCGAG
>JBBQDH010000401.1:0-3310 GCA_038319515.1 Bryobacterales bacterium | reverse complement strand
GGGCTCCGGCAACCGCGTCATTTCGATGTCCGGATTGCTGCCGAGCGCCGCCCGCAGGCCCTCCCACTTGTCGTCGGCACGAACCTCCTGCAGCCCCCGAGCCGCGAGATTCGACGGGTTCGCAATCGCCACCAGCATCCGCACGGGCCGCTTGAGGATCGGGCTGCCCGCAAGCCACTGGCCCGCAAGATAGCGTGAGAAAGGCGTGCTGTCGTCCGCAGTCAGTTCCGCGCCGTCAACGGAATCGCGCAGCAATTCCCAGGGAAGCGCATGCAGTTCCGGCGCCGCGGCATCAATGCGCAGCCGGATGCGCCGAAGCGGCTGCTGGCCTTTCGACCCGGCCCACGCATCCCGCAGCCGCGCATCGGACATGAGCCACGCGAACAGCTTCGCACCCGTCTCGCGAGGCTTGAGTTTATTGATCTCCGGTCGCGCAGCAGGGTCCAGAAAACCACGCGGAAACTCCTGCTCTCCGTTGAACGTAATTTCGACGGGATAGCCCTGGGCTTGCTTGTCGAGGATTCGGATTTCAAGGTCAGCGTACTTGTTCACAGTCCCTGCTTGACTGCCAAGTGTAACAGCGGCCAGGCCCGTCAGGCATTCACTCGGATTCGTCTGGACCAGCCATGCGCGGGCCGTTCCACCAGCCTGTGAAACGCTTCCGCCAAAACCAGCGCCGCCGCCAGCGAAATCAAAAGCACCACAGCCCCCTGCCATCGGTACCGCGAAATTGCCGCGCCCCGGCGCGCCACCTCGCAGCCTGCGATGTGAACCAGGTAAAGCGAATAGCTGATTCTCCCCAGCCATTGCAAAACCGGCCCGCCCGTCAGCCTTTCCAGCCAGCCGGCACGACCGGCCAGCCCGATCACGATTGCCACACACGCCGCAGTCGCCGCCGATGCGCTGCGGATCGGTATGCTGACGGCCAGAATCCCGACGGCAAACACAGCCCAGACCACTACCGGAATGCGTCGCCGGAGCATCGCCGCCGTGGCCACTCCCAGCGCAAACTCGTACCAAAGATTAATGAACCAGCCGTGACCGTGTTGACCGGTCACCAGAATCCCGACCGACCACGAGACAGGCAATACCGCGGTAAGCCAGCCGATAGCGTTGCCGCCGCGCCGGCCCAGCCAGACGAGGACCACCAACACCAGGTAGAACTGAATTTCGTAGCACAGCGTCCAGAACGGAGACACAATATTCTGAAACCCAAGGATATTCTGCAGATACACGATGTGCGCCAGCACAGAACCCGCTGAGGGCGCGTCTCCCAGCGCCGCGTAGATCACGCTCGCGAACGCCAGAGTCACCCAATACGGAGGGTCCAGCCGAACCGAGCGACGCAACGCAAATCTACCGATATAGGTCCATGTGATCCCGCTCTCCGGCAGCGTCATGGCGATCACCAGACCGGACAAAACAAAGAACACATCGACCCCCAGATAGCCGCTCCGAAACGCCGTGTCAGCCCCTGCCGGCAGCTTCAGGAGCTCCGGCAAAGGGGAAGAAGTATAGAAATGGAACATCACGACCGACAAGGCCGCGATTCCGCGAAGCATATCCAGCGCCGGAAGGCGCTTCAGACGCTCCGCCACACCCGCTGGACCGCCGCCCGAACGCCCGCCGCTTTTGCGATCCGCATCGCATTCCGCATCAGCTTCAAGCCCGTCTCGCCCTGTGCGGTCAACAGCGATTCCGGATGAAACTGCACCGCCTCAATCGGCAATTCCTTATGCCGAACGCCCATAATAATGCCATCTGCGCTCCGCGCCGTCACCTCCAGCACCGCCGGCAGCTTCTCGGGAATCGCAAACAAAGAGTGATACCGGCCCACCGTAATCTCTTCCGGCAGTCCCTCAAAGACCCCCACCCCGCAGTGCTTCACTGTCGAAGGCTTCCCGTGCATCGGATATGGCAGCACGCCCAACTCCCCGCCAAACGCCTCCACAATCCCCTGCAGCCCCAGGCAGACGCCAAACACCGGAATCCCCGCCTGCGCCGCATACCGCACCAGCGCCGGCACACCAAAATCCGCTGGCCGGCCAGGCCCTGGCGAGATCAGAATCAGATCCGGCTTCACCTGCTCCAGAATGGAAAACGGCATCCCCGCGCGATACGTCACCACCTCCGCGCCCGCCTGCCGCGCGTAGTTCGCCAGCGTGTGGATGAAGCAATCGTCGTTATCCACCAGCAGCAGCTTCATCAGCAGCGGTTCCGCCTCGGACTCGTTCACCGCAGCCTTCGCCTGATCGCCCAGCAGCCGGAAAAAGCCGGTAGCTTTAAGGCGCGTCTCGGCTTCTTCTGCCGCCGGATCGGAATCGTACAGCACCGTCGCGCCCGCCGGATACGTCGCGTAGCCATCGCGCAGATACGTCGTGCGAATCGCAATCCCGGTATTGATGTCCCCGTTCAGAGACAGCATCCCGATGGCCCCGCCATACCAGTCGCGCGCCGTCTTCTCCAGTGACTCAATCGCCATCGACGCGGCTTTCTTCGGCGCGCCAATCAGCGTGACGGCCCACATATGGCTCAGGAACGCGTCCAGCGAATCGAACCCGTCTTCCAGAATCCCTTCCACGTGGTCCACCGTGTGGAACAGCCCGGCGTAGCTTTCAATCAGCCGCCGCCCAATCACCTTCACTGTGCCCGGCACGCAAACCCGGCTCTTGTCATTCCTGTCCACGTCCGTGCACATGGTCAGTTCGGACTCTTCCTTCGCCGAATTCAGCAGCTCCTGGATGTTTTTCGCATCCTGCAGCGGATCGCCCGTGCGCCGCGCCGTACCAGCGATCGGACACGTCTCCACACGGGGCCCTTCCACCCGTACAAACATCTCCGGCGATGCCCCTACCAACTGCTCTTCGCCGAACTGAATCAAAAACTCATACGGACTTGGATTCGCCCGCTGCATCTTCTCAAACAGTTCTGAAGCCTTGCCGGAATAGGCGGTCGAAAACGTCTGCCGCAGCACCACTTCGTAGTAATCGCCGCGCCGCATCCCCTCGCGAACCGTCTCCACATTGGCCATATATTCGGCCTTGGTGTGGTCGCTCGTAATCGGCCCCGGTGCCTGCTTCCTGGCCTTCGGAACGGTCTCTGCATCGCGCGCCAAACCCCGCGTCGAAAGCCCGCCCTGTTCGAACTCATACCGGAAGCGCTCAATCACTTCCCGCTTGCGATCCATGTAGATGATCTCGTCGCAAAGGAACAGCTGCAGATCTTTCTTCATGCGCCGTTCCAGCTTCAGCGGAATCGGCTCAAACTGATAAATCAGATCGAATCCGAACGCCCCGGCCAGCGCCAGCTT
>JBBQDH010000400.1:0-3341 GCA_038319515.1 Bryobacterales bacterium | reverse complement strand
ATCGCCCAGAAGGAAATCGGCGACGGGGCTGTAAGCGCTGTTGGCGGTGCCGGTGAATGCCCCGTTGAAGGTGAACGATCCGCGGGCATTGCCCCAAATGTTGTAGCGGCTTCGCACCCAGCGATACTCGCCGCCGGCCTGGATGAAGTGGGAGCCCCTGTTCCACGTGATGGCATCGTTCATCTGGAAGGTATCGGAGCCCTTGGCATCAGGCAGGAAGGTCGCTTCACCGAGTTGCGCATAGCCGTTGATGGCGATCTGCGGGAGGCCGGTCAATCCGGATGCCGGGGGGATGTTGCCAAAGCCGTATTTGGCGTAAAGGTTGTCTGCGATGAAAGGGGCGAGGGCGTTGGAAACGCGGTTGTAGCCGGCGCGAAACTCGTTCACGACGGTTGCGCTGAAGATATGGGTTTCGCCGAGCGCCGCACCGTGGCCACTTTGATCGTTGGTCGATTGCTGGAATCCGGTGGATCCGATGAGCGGAGCCGGCAGGGGGCCTGGATTCACATTGCTATAGAGGTAGTAGCTGTAGCGCAGGAAGAGCTTGTCCTTGTCGGAGAAGTTGTGATCGCCGCGCTGATCCCACTGGTCGCGGCTGAGACGCGTGATGGGACTGGTGACGTAATTGTTGGCGGCTGCGCTGGTTTGGGGAAGGGGCAGGTCCCTGAAGAGCATGGCGCTCGTGGTGCTGATGCGGCTCGGCGGAATCATGTTGCCGGGGAAGGGCGTTTTTGTGAAGCCGCCCGTCCCGTTGGAAACGGTCTGGGACGGGTCGTTGATCGGGCTGGTGACCGAGGAAAAATCGCCCTTGCGGAAGAGCAAAGGCTCAACGGTGGTGACGATGGTGCTGGCGCCGGAATTTTGGCGAGTGCCCTGCCAGCTTCCAAACAGGAACGTCCTGTCCCTGACGATGGGACCGCCCAGAGTGGCGCCGTAGATGTTGCGGCGGAGTTCGGGAGTGGCCTGGGTGGGAAGCAGGTAGAAGTTTCGTGCGTCCACTTTATCGTTGCGGAGGAATTCAAAAACCGTGCCGTGAATCTTGTTGGTGCCGGAGCGGATAGTGGCATTCACTACGGCTCCGGCGGAGTGGCCGTACTGGGCGGAGTAGACATTGGTCTCGACTTTGAATTCCATGAGCGCGTCGACGGAAGGTTGAATGACGACGTTGCTGCTGTTGGAAAGATCGGGGATTTTGGCGTTATTGTCGAGGCCGTCCAGGATGAAATTGTTCATGTCTGAGCGGGTCCCGTTGGCGACGAAGGAGCCGCCGTTCTTGGCGCGGTCGCCCGCCTGGCCGGCCTGATCGCTGCCGACCGGCTCGGTGACACCGATGGAGAGCTTGGCGAGGTCAAGATAATTGCGGCCGTTGAGAGGCAGATCGGCGACGGCTTGTGCCTCGATCACCTGGCCGACCGAGGCGCTGCTGCTTTCGAGCAGGGGCGCGGCGGCAGTGATCTCGACGGTTTCGGTGACGTTGCCGACCTCCAGCCTGAAATCGACACGGGCGATTTGCTGGACTTCGAGCGTTACGTTCCGCACCTCCTGCCTGAAGCCGGTCAGTTGAACCGTGACGCGGTACTTGCCTGGCAGGAGTTGAGCCTGGGTGTAATAGCCTTCGGAACCGGTGCTCAGTTCCCATTTGGCGTTGGTGTCGACGTTACGAATCTGGACGGCGACACCGGGCGCGACGGCGCCGCTCGCGTCTATGATGCGTCCCGTTATTTCTCCATTCTCCTGCGCCCAGCAAGACAGCAGAACAAGATTGATCCCCAAAAAAAGTTTTTTCAGCATGTGCCCTCTCCTCCCGGGCACGGAATCGGGGAATGCCGACCTGGGCACGGGGACCTCACATTTGCTTGATGGTTCCATAAGATTATCCGGTCGCAACGTGGGGCCGATATTCGCACGGAAGCCATAGCAAATCACTATAACAGCGGATCACCGGAGTGCAGCCGCGCGCATGGGCGAAATTTCGAGGCGAACGCAGCGTAGTGGTGGCGGGATTGAGTCCTGGGGTGTCTTGACTTGATGGAATGCGGTGAATATACTTCGATGACCTACAAGGTTTCATGGAATCCACACAACGCGTTTCGCGTCGCGAGCTTTTGGCCGCGGCTGGGGCAGTACTGTCGGCACAACTCGTTGGTGCGGCGGGGAAGAAACCAAATATCTTTCTTGCGATCGCCGATGACTGGGGAGCCAACCATGCGGGGGCCTACGGTTGCAAATGGATCAAGACACCGGCGTTCGACCGCGTCGCACGTGCGGGAGTGCTGTTCAAAAACGCATTCACGTCCAATCCGAAGTGCAGCCCTTGCCGGGCGACGATCCTGACGGGGCGGAACACGTGGCAACTCAAAGAAGCGGTGAACCACATGAGCGTCTTTCCCCGGGACTTTGCGGTGTACCCGGATGTGCTCGAACAGGCGGGTTATTTTTCCGGCTCAACGGGGAAAGGCTGGGGTCCCGGCGATTTCAAGTCGACAGGGTGGCCCCACAATCCGGCGGGGAAAGAGTGGAACGTGCTTCGGAATACGCCGCCGACAGACAGCATTGCGCCGAATGACTACTCCGGCAACTTCAAGGCGTTTCTGAGAGACAAGCCAAAAGATGCTCCGTTCTGTTTCTGGCTTGGCGGGCAGGAGCCCCACCGGCCTTACGAACCGGGATCGGGATTGCGCGCCGGCAGGAAGTTACAGGATGTGGAAGTGCCGGCGTATCTGCCGGACAACAGGATTGTCCGGAGCGACTTACTCGATTACGCCCTGGAAGTGGAGTGGTTTGACAGGCACGTCGGCCAGGCGCTGGATCACCTGGAGCAGACGGGTGAACTGGAGAACACGCTGGTCCTGATCACATCGGATCACGGGATGCCATTTCCGCGCGTGAAGGGCCAGATTTTCGAAGACGGCTTCCACATCCCGCTGGCGGTTTGCTGGGGCAAGAACATAGCGGGCGGTCGGGTAGTGGAAGATTTCATCAACACGCGCGACTACGCACCGACTTTCCTCGAAGCAGCGGGCGTGGCGAGTCCGGGGAGCATCACGGGAACGTCGTTTCTGAATCTATTGAAGTCCGATAAATCCGGGGTAGTTGACGCGACGCGGAGCGTGATGCTGACCGGAAAAGAGCGGCACGATATTGGCCGCCCGAATGATGCAGGTTACCCGGTCCGCGCGATTCGCACAGAGGACTATCTGTATGTTCGCAATTACGAACCGGACCGTTGGCCTGCGGGCAATCCCGAGACGGGGTACACCAATGTGGATGACAGCCCCACGAAGACCTTCATACTTTCCCGGTTTGACAAATTTTATGAGATGTCGTTCGGCAAGCGCCCG
>JBBQDH010000399.1:0-3355 GCA_038319515.1 Bryobacterales bacterium | reverse complement strand
CGAAGCCGCCGCCAACCTCCGGGGCGACGAGGCGCAGGCGGTTTTCATCGAGACCGAGCTGGCCGGCGATGATGCTGCGGGCGAGGTGGGGAATCTGGGTGGAGGTGAAGAGGGTGAGGGCGCGGTCTGACTGGAGCCATTCGGCGACGACGCCGCGGGTTTCCATGGCGTTGGGGACGAGGCGCTGGCTGGTGATGCGCTGCTTGACGATGACGTCGGCTTCGGCGAAGGCCGCGTCGAGGTCGCCGCCCTTTTGCTTGAAGACGAAGGCCTTGTTGTCGGGCCATTGCGGGTGGACGGCCGGGGCTCCGTCGGCGAGGGCTTTTTCGGGATCGGTGACGGCTTGCGTGACTTCGTAATCGACCTCGACGAGGTCGGCGGCGTCGGCGGCGATGTAGCGATCGGTGGCGACGACGACGGCTACGGGGTGGCCGAGGTAGTAGACGCGATCCTGGGCAAGGATATGGTGTTCGGGCTTGCGGAGGCCGGGGAGATCGGCGGCGCAGGGGACTCCGCCGACGCCGAGGATGTCTTTGCCGATGTAGATGGCGGCGACGCCGGGAAGGGCAGCGGCGGCGGTGAAATCGATGCCTTTAATGTTGGCGGCGCCGTGGGGGCTGCGGACGATGACGGCGTGGAGGAGATCCGGGCGCTTGATGTCTTCGACATAGGTGGCGGCACCGGTGATGAGGCGGGGGTCTTCTTTGCGCTTGATGCGTTTGCCGACGAGTTTTTCGAGCTTGGTGATGGTGGTAGGCATGGGGCTATGCTCCTGCTTTGGCTTGCTCAAGTTTCGCTGCGGTGCGGACCGCGTTGACGATGTGCTGGTAGCCGGTGCAGCGGCAGAGGTTGCCGTCGAGGCCTTCGCGGATTTCGTGGTCTGTCGGGTTGGGGTTGCGCTCGACGATTTGTTTGGAAACCATGATCATGCCGGGGGTGCAGAATCCGCACTGGAGGGCGTGCTCGGTCCAGAAAGCTTCCTGCATGGGGTGGAGCTTGCCTTCGGGGGAGGCGAGGCCTTCGATGGTGAGGATGCTTGCGCCATTGGCCTGGACGGCAAACATGCTGCAGCTTTTGATGGCTTTGCCGTCGAGTTCGACGGTGCAGGCTCCGCAGAGGCTGGTCTCGCAGCCCATGTGGGAACCGGTGAGGCCGAGGACTTCGCGGAGGTAGTGGATGAGGAGCAGACGCGGTTCGACTTCGTGGGTGTGCGGCACGCCGTTGACGGTTATGTGGATGGTTCGGTTCATGAGGAAGAGCCTTAGGGGAAAGCCTTTGAGGATGCCCCAGGAAAGTATATCGGATTTGAGGTGGGCGGTGTCGGGGGTGGGTGTCGGCGGTGGCGCGGATAACCCAGCGGGAACCCGAGAATAACCCGAGGAAACCCAAGGAAACCCGAGAAAGAGGGGGAACCCGAGTGGAGAAGCGTTTGTTTTCAATCACTTCTCGGATTCGTTTTGCTTTTTTTGCTTTTTTGTGGGGGGCGGCTTCCGGAGCGGGTGGGCGCGAAAGAAAACATGAGGATAGCAGGTCTTCCGCGCCGGGACGGTTGGCGAGGCTTCGCGGAGATGGGATCCGGGAAGGTATATCGTTTCATCAAAGCATAACTGTACGAT
Source organism: Bryobacterales bacterium (assembly GCA_038319515.1). Taxonomy (GTDB): domain Bacteria; phylum Acidobacteriota; class Terriglobia; order Bryobacterales; family Bryobacteraceae; genus BOG-234. The sequence continues at coordinate 1,739 of JBBQDH010000399.1, read as the reverse complement.
TCTGTTTCTGTTAGGCTGCGGTATACCTCGTGTAATGAAACGTGCAGCGCTGGCTATAAGCGCCGAAGAGAAGGACTTTCTGGATCAGTTGCGACAGTCGCGCACGGCTCCTGTACGCGACGTGCAACGGGCTCGGATCTTATGGCGCCACCAGTGTGGTGAGAAGGTTGCGGTGATCGTGCGGGCTTTGAATACGACTCGCAACAGCGTACTCAAGTCGATTGACAAGGCGTTGCAGCTTGGCGTGGTGGCGGGGATAAGAGATACGCCGCACACGCCGCGGGAGGCTGTGATTACGGATGACGCGAAGGCTTGGGTGGTGCATTTGGCGTGTTCGAAGCCAAAAGATCTGGGCTATGCCGCAGAGTTGTGGACGCGTTCAGCGCTGGCGGGGCATGTCCGCAGCGAGTCAGTGGGCGCAGGCTTCCCGGCGCTAAAGAATGCGGGCAAGGCGACGGTCCAGCGAATTCTCGCGGCGCAGGAGTTACAGCCGCACAAGGTTAGATACTATCTGGAACGCCGTGATCCCGACTTTGAATTCAGGATGCGGGAGGTTTTACTGGTTTACAAGGAAGTAGAGATGGAAAATGATGCAGCCGACCGCAGCGGCGGAACACATGGTGTCATCACGGCTTCGCTCGATGAAAAGCCCGGCGTGCAGGCTATCGCCAACACCGCGCCGGACCTGCCGCCGGTTCCCGGCAAGTATCCGACGTTTGCCCGCGACCATGAGTATGTCCGGCATGGCACGTTGTCGATTCTGGCAGCTCTTGATCTGTTCGACGGCCATGTTACAGCGCGAGTCGAAGAGCGTCACCGAAGCATTGAGTTCATTGGCCTGCTGCAAGACCTGGACGCATACTATCCGGCTGGCTGCATGATCCGCCTGATCCTGGATACTCAGTACCAAGTTGCATAATTGAGCGTACTTGTATAACCTGGGTCCATGCGACACCCGACCGCAATAATCAGCCTGACAGAAGAAGAGAAGAGGCAACTGGAGCAGTGGACTCGGCGGGGAACCAAGCGAGCAGCGCCTGGTGGAGCGCTCACGAATCATCCTGCTGGCGAATGAGGGTTGGACGAATCAGCGGATTGCAGACGAGTTGGACACGCGGACAGCGCGCATTTCCAGGTGGCGGCAGCGCTTTGGCATCAGCCGGCTGGCAGGACCTGGAGACGCGGCGCGTTCTGGCAAGCCTGCGGTCTATGGAGAGGATACGGAGAAGCGGGTTCTGAGCTTGCTCGATCAGACGCCGCCAAAGGGGTATTCGCAATGGAACGGGAACCGGATTGCGGAAGCCTTGCCGGATATCAGTAAGGATCAGATCTGGCGCATTCTCCGCAAGCACTCCATCTGTCTGGAACGGCGGCGAAGCTGGTGTATCAGCACCGATCCGGAGTTCAGCCCGAAGGCCGCCGATGTAGTGGGTTTGTATCTTGATCCGCCGGCCAATGCGCTGGTGCTTTCAGTAGATGAGAAGCCTTCTATTCAGGCGCTGGAGCGGGCGCAGGGATATCTGCGGCTGCCCGACGGCAAAGCCGTCAACGGTTTCAGTCACTGCTATAAACGCCATGGAACGACAACTTTGTTGGCGGCACTGGAAGTCACAACAGGGTTGGTCAAAACGGCGCACTACCAGAGACGCCGACGCCGGGAGTTCCTCGACTTCATGAACGAAATCGTCGCCGGACATGCTGATCGGGAGATTCACGTCATCCTTGACAACCTCAATACC
>JBBQDH010000398.1:0-3374 GCA_038319515.1 Bryobacterales bacterium | reverse complement strand
ATGAGTTCCAACATCGTCATCACTACCGATGAGATGAAGGGAGTGCTCTCTTTGCCGGCGCAGGCGCTCTTTGAAAGTGACGGCAAAACGTTCGTCTATATAAAGGCTGCCGCTGGCGGCTTCTCGGCAAAAGATGTCTCGCTGGTGCGGCGCAATGAAATGCGTGTAGTGGTTGCCGGGCTGAATGAAGGCCAACTGGTGGCGCTTTCGAATCCCACCGAACTGGTGAAGAAAAAGTCAGCTTCCGGTGCCATGCAGGCCTTACCCAAATAACACTATGCTCATTTCACGCTATGCCGCAGACATGGGTCTTGCCGCCAGTAATTTGTGGGCACAGAAAACCCGCACAGTCCTCACAGCGCTGGGCATTATCTTTGGTGTGGGGGCTGTCATCGGCATGCTCGCCATTGGTGCCGGTGCGCGGGAAGAATCACTTCGCTTTATCGAAACACTGGGCGTCCGCAACCTGCTGATCGAGTCCCGCCCTGCCACCAGCAATCAGGAATTGCAGCAGCGCCGTCGCTCCTCGCCGGGCCTTACAGAGCGCGATGTTCGTGTGCTGCAGGCCAACGTGGATGAACTGGAACTCATCTCGGCGCGCCGCACCCTTCATCCGGCGCAGGTGTTCCCCAAACCGACGCCCGATCTGCCGGAGCTCTACGGCATTCGCTCGTCCTATGCGGCGATTCACAACTGGAAATTCGCGGAAGGCGGGCAGTTTGACGAAGCCGCCGATGATGCCAGCGCCGCCGTCTGCGTACTGGGCGAAAGGGCCAAGGTTGCGATCCTGGGCTACGGATCGGCGCTCAACAAATTCGTCAAGGTCAACGATACGTGGCTGCGGGTCGTGGGCGTTTTGAAAGACCAGATCAGTTCCGGTTCGGGCACCGCGCAATCGCAGGATCCCAACTTCGTGGTGTACATTCCGCTCAACACTTTTCAATATCGGTTCTTTGATCGTGGCGGCAGTTTTAAAGACGAACTGGATGGCGTTGACATACGGCTGAAGCCCAATGCAGACAGCGTGGGAGCTTCAAAAGTCGTCTCGGCAATCCTTGCCTCCACCCATCATAAGATTACCGATTTCGTGGTCACAATTCCTGCGGAACTGCTCGCCGAACAGCAGCGGTCGCAATCTATTTTCACCTACGTGATGGTCGCCATCGCCGCGATTTCGTTGCTGGTTGGTGGCATTGGCATCATGAACATCGTGCTTGCCACGGTGCTGGAACGGACGCGTGAAATCGGCATCCGCCGGTCCATTGGTGCGCGGCGTGCCGACATTGTGAGGCAGTTTCTTTTCGAGTCGATTCTGATTTCCATTGGCGGAGGCGTAGTGGGCATTGCATTCGGATATTTCCTCTCCTGGCTGATCGCGCGCGCTGCGGAATGGAACACCATCGTGACGCCGGCTTCTATCGGCATCGCGTTTGGCGTGTCCGTGGCGGTGGGCATCATCTTCGGTATCTACCCGGCAAGAAAGGCATCGCGAATTGATCCAATTGAGGCCCTGCGCTATGAATAAGTGCGTTTCTGTTCTGGCCATGACCGCCATTCTGGCGCAGGCCGGAACCATCCCCGTTCCGGGCTGGATTGACCGCCGTTTCAACCCCGACACCGTGAAGGTGCGTGAGGTGCAGGGTATCGCAGAACGCGTTGCCGATGGCAAGCTCAACCTCACTCTCAAAGAGTTTCTGGAGCTGGTGCTGCGCAATTCGACAGACATCAATATCACCCGGCTCGACGTCTTCACTGCGGCGGAATCGATCCGGGCCGCCAACGCTGTTTTCGATCCCTTTGTGGCCCTGGGATTCAATGCCTCGCACTCGGTCTCACCTCAGTTCTCGCAAATCGCCGGTGCATCCACTCTCAGCAGCCTGAATCAGAATTCCAACCTTTCCGTTCAGCAGCTTTTACCCACTGGTCAGAATGCGGGCGTGAGTTTCAATGCCTCCCGCAACTCCACTAACAGCGCTTTCAATCTCTTCAACCCCAGCCTCGCGGGCTCCCTCGGCTTTACTTTTTCGCAGCCACTTCTGCAGAACCGCAGCCGCATTCAGTTCAAGGCTCCCCAGCAAATCGCAAGGACTCAACTGACCATTACGTCCCGCCAGAGTGAGGCCCGCATTGCAGATCTGGTGGCCAACGCCGCCGGTCAATACTGGGATGCGGTTCGCGCCCGCGACAACATCAAGGTTCTGGAGCAGACCCTCGCGCTCGCGCAAAAGTCCTACGACCGCGACAAGCAGGCGCTCGATCTGGGCGCGCTGGCAAGCCTCGACATCTACCAGTCAGAGACACAGGTCGCTGAGCGGAAACGTGATTTAGTGCAGGCCCAATATGCTTATCGTTCTGCGGTCGATGGTCTGCGCCGCCTGATGGGAGCTGACCTGTCCCCTGACCTACGTGCTGTTGAAATCACCCTGGGCGATAACCCTGCTTCACTCCCGGCCCGTGCCGGAATCCTCCCTTACGAAGAAGCGCTCACCGCTGCCCTGCGTGTGCGTCCGGAAATAGACGCGGCCCAGCGGCGCATCGCTATCGACGATCTGAATGCGCGTGTTGCCCGTAACCTGATGCTGCCTCGTGTGGACCTGAACATTCTGGGCTCCGGTGTTGGCCTGGCCGGTAACCAGGTCGCCGTGAATAACGCGCTGGGCGTTGTCCGCGCACCCAGTTCCACCGGGCTTGCCAATGTTCTGGGGGACGTGTTCGCCTTCAATTCTCCGACGTACGGGGCGGGTATCCAGATTACCCTTCCCATCCGGAGCACGGCGGCGCGGGTACAGCTTGCGGACGCCCTGATCTCGAAGACACGGGACCAGTACGGCGAACGTCTGGTGCGCCAGCAGATCATTCAGGACGTTCGGCTAACGCTCAACTCGCTCGACCTCGCGAACGCCACCATCGAAGTGGCCACTTTGGCTCGGGACCTCGCGAAGAAAAATGTGGACGCTGAACAGCAGAAGTACGAACTCGGCACCATCACGGCTTTCGAAGTCCTTGATTCGCAGACGCGGCTATCCACGTCAGAGAGTGCCTTGTTGAATGCTTATGTTGGCTACCAGCAGGCCTTCATCAGCTACCAGCGTGCCACCTGGACTTTGCTTGACGGACTTGGCATGGTTCTTGAAATTCCTAAAGTGAAGTAAAATGCAGTTTGATAATGCTGTCCTCAATTCGCCTGCTCCCGGCCCTGCTCTTCGCCCCGGTGGCCCTCGGCGCCGTGGAATTCAACCGCGACGTTCGCCCCATTCTCGCCGATAAATGCTTCATCTGCCACGGCCCCGACGCTGCCAGCAAGAAGGTTCCTTTTCGCCTGGATCGCGAAGAATTTGCCTTCGCCGCTCTGGCTGGTGGTCGCCATGCCATTG
>JBBQDH010000397.1:0-3375 GCA_038319515.1 Bryobacterales bacterium | reverse complement strand
ATCCACGTGCTGCTGGAAGTGATTGAAGAGCAGGCGCAGCAGGGCGTGGATTACATGACGATCCATGCGGGTGTGCTGGTGCAGTATGTGCCGCTCACGAAGAACAGGATCACAGGTATTGTGAGCCGCGGCGGGGCGATTCTGGCCGAGTGGATGGTGAAGAACCACCGACAGAATCTTCTGTATGAGCATTTCGACGAAATCTGTAAGATTTTCCAGAAGTATGATGTGAGCTTCTCGCTGGGCGATGGGTTGCGGCCGGGCTGTATTGCGGACGCGAGCGATGCGGCGCAGTTTGCGGAACTGAAGACGCTGGGTGAACTGACGAAGAAGGCCTGGGAGTATGACGTCCAGGTGATGATTGAGGGCCCCGGCCACATTCCGCTGGATCAGATTGAGATGCAGGTGATCAAGGAGAAGGCGCTTTGCCACGAGGCTCCTTTCTACACGCTGGGCCCGCTGGTGACGGATATTGCTCCGGGGTATGACCACATCACGTCGGCAATCGGCGCGGCGATTATCGGATGGCACGGGGCTTCGATGCTTTGCTATGTGACTCCGAAGGAACATTTGGGGCTGCCGAATCGTGAAGACGTGAAGCAGGGGATCATCGCGTATAAGATCGCGGCGAATGCGGCCGATCTGGCGCGGCACCGGCCTGGGGCGAGGGATCGTGATGATGCGTTGTCGCGGGCTCGGTATGCGTTTGACTGGAACACGCAGTTTGAATTGTCACTGGACCCTGAGACGGCGCGGGCGATGCATGATGAGACCCTGCCGGAAGAGGGTTTTAAAGACGCGGCGTTCTGTTCGATGTGTGGGCCGAAGTTTTGCTCAATGAACCATTCCGCCAAGGTGGAAGGGTTTACGGCGGAGCAGGCGGAAGATGTGTTGATGCAGATTTCGGGCTCGGATTAGTTAGATTTGAATGCCGGCGCGGGACAAGAGTTCCCGCGCCAAACTACCGAAGTCTTTGCCGGCAGAGTTGGCAGCTGTCAAATGGGCACCGAGTGCCCCGTCGGCCGGCTTCAGGTGGAAGATTGGCTTGCGAGCTTCCCGGGCCATCGGCATGAGGCTGCGATAGTTCTTCAGCAGGGCGATGGCATGGGGATCTTTACCGTCCGTGATTTCAAGGCCAGTACCGAGGACAGAGTCGGCGTACTCATGGGGGATCCGCTCCATCCATTTGCCATAAGCCTGCACGGGCCGATCCAGCCGCAGCGCATGTTGCAAGACTATATAGCCTGCGGGCTTTATCTCGCCGACCGGAAGGACAAGGGAAGGTTCGGGATTCTTAGTAAGTCTTGTCTTCCAGTCTGCGCGCCAACGTCGGATCGTCGGACCCAGGTTGCGTAGTCCCTGCAAGGAAAACAGGTCCGGGGCCAGCGGAACGACGATGTGATCCGCAGCGATGAGAGCCGCACGGTTGATCGCTCCGAGATTGGGGCCGAGATCCATGAGGATCACCTGCGCACCGGACTGCGAGGCAGTATTTTGCAGGATTCGCCAAAAAGCAGAGGTAACGCGGAACGCCCGCTCCTGACCATCGAGACAGTTTGGCCACTGGGCCGACAACTCATCTTCGAACGACGAGAGTGCAATATCGCCGGGGACCAGACTGAGATAGAGATTCATGTTGCGGGTTTCTGTCACCGCGATATCGCCGGTTCCCTTGATAAGCGGACGAAGGCTGCCAAAGATGGTGCGGGAAACGCCGGCAGGCGGAGGCTGGAGCCAAATTTCTTCCAGTTCCTCTTCATTCAGGAATGCTCCCGTCAGGTTCGCCTGGGGATCGAGGTCGGCGGCAAGAACCCGCACCCCGAAGTCGGCCAGTTTCCATGCGACATGGTAGACCAGCGTTGTTTTGCCAACGCCCCCTTTGTTGTTAAAGAATGCGATTACGGGAATCATTCGGCTCGGCCCTTCAAAATGGCAAGGACGTAGCTTGCATTGACCTTGAATTCGATCGGTGGATTGCCATTCCTGTTCATTTCCCTTTGTGCCAGTGCGATGCCGATGCCGAAACGCTGCACGAAACCGAGATTGCTCATGGCTTCGGCGAGGTGGCGGTTTCGATAGTCGGTTATGCCGGGCTGGCCGAAGTTGGACAGGGTTACATTGCCGTACGGGCCACCGGGGCTGGAGATTTCTATGCGGTCGCGAAACCAGGTAATCCGTATTGGCGCGTTAGTCCCTTCATATACCCGATGCATAACTGCGTTTCGGGCGATCTGCTGAAGAGCAACTATGGGGTACTTCGGTTCTTGTACTTCAACTGTGGAAGAGGTGAAATCGCTCGAAACTGAATTATTTGCCTTCAGGACATCATCGAGCTGCTCCATCATACGGGGCAAGGGTCCTGCGATCAGTTTTTGATCCTGAATCGGGTCGGTGAGTTCGAGGCCATCGATTCGAAGGAACTGGATGCAGGCACCGGGTAGAAAGCCGAGCGGGTCGCGACCAATGGTTAACAGGCCCGTGACGGTTGGCAGTCCGTCGGCTCCGGGGCTCGTAAGGCGAAGGGAGGCGAGCCGGTGGCTGTAGCTGCGTTCATTTTCGGCGAGAACGTCGGACGAGACGCTGGCAGGCAGGTAGGTATTTTCGAAAAGCTCGCGGTCGAGGTCCTCCAGAGTAGCCCAGGAGAGCGGACGCAGGTCATAGGGCTGGTCCCGATAGCGTCTTTTCTCAGTGAGGAGTCTCTCGTCCTGGGCGCTGGCACGGGCGCGGCGGGGGCCGACGCGAATCCAAACGACACCCTTGTATCGGATGGGCGTATCGTCGGCGGGTTGGACGGTGACAACTGCAAGGTCGCAAAAGCCGAGGCGGCGTTTCTCGACAGTCATAGATGGCGGTGGTAACAGATTGCCGTCGGACCGTATGGCCGCCAGGTTTTGAAGAAGCTGGTCGGTTACATCGATTCCGGCGCAGGACCCGTTGTCGGCAACGCCGATAAACAGGACGCCTGGCTGGTGGTGGTCCGGGAGGTCATTTGCGAAGGCGCAGATTGCTTCGCCAAATTTATCGGTATCGCGAACGGAAATGGTGCGCTCGGCATGATCCGATTCAAGTTCGCCAAGCAATTTTTCCAGTTCAGTGTCCGTCACGTATTCAGTTTAGAGGAGCGGGGCCATGCGCGAAATCCAAAGCCGATTAAGACAGCGAGTAAGGGATCAGTGATTTCCGGGGTTCGTCCCGGAAGGTAGATCTGGGCGCCCTCAACGATAGCCAGGAGCGCGGCGACGATGAGGACGGACGTGCGGAGCCGCAGTCCCGTTTGCCGCAGGAGCCAAATGGGCGCTGCGTAGTAGAACACCTTTTCGAGAAGTACCCGCAGACCCGACTGCCACTGCATGGCCAGGAACGCGCCGAAGGGCT
>JBBQDH010000396.1:0-3376 GCA_038319515.1 Bryobacterales bacterium | reverse complement strand
GAAGTGGTCTTCGAGGCCGGCGCGAATGATCTGTTTGCCGTCATAGAGGTATTCGGGGCCGATGAAACCGACCACGGTATTCACCAGCATGGGGCGGTAACGGCGCGCCACGGCATAGGCGCGGGCTTCGCAGGTTTGCTGATCGACGCCGTGGTGGGCGTTGGCGGAGAGGGCGCTGCCCTGCCCCGTTTCGAAGTAGAGGATGTTGTCGCCGATCTCGCCACGTTTGAGTTCGCGGGCTGCCTGCCAGGCTTCGTCGAGCAGTGCGAGATTGACACCGAAGGAGGTATTGGCGGCCTGGGTTCCGGCAATGGACTGGAAGACCAGATCCACGGGCGCGCCACGACGGATCGCTTCGATTTGCGTGGTGACGTGGGCGAGGACGCAGCTTTGAATGGGGATGCTGTACTTCAGACGCAACAGGTCAATGAGTCGCAGCAGCGTGATGGCGCTTTCCACGCTGTCGGATGCAGGATTGATACCGATGACGGCGTCGCCGCTTTCGAGCATCAGGCCGTCCAGAATGCTTGCCGCGATACCGGCGGGGTCATCAGTTGGATGGTTGGGCTGCAGACGCGTGGAGAGGCGTTGCGGCAGGCCCACGGTGGTTCGGAAACGCGTGACGACGCAGATCTTTGCGGCAACCGCGATGAGGTCCTGCACGCGCATGAGCTTTGAGACCGCCGCGGCCATCTCAGGCATCAGGCCGGGCGCGAGTTTTGCGAGTACTTCGCCCGAAGCTTCGTTGGTCAGCAGCCAGTCTCGCAGTTCGCCGACGGTCAGGTGCGACACGGGGGCGAAGGCATCGGGGTCATGCGAATCGACGATGAGTCGCGTCACTTCGTCCGAGTCATACGGGATGAGATGGTCACTGAGGAATGTCTTGAGGGGCAGGTCGGCCAAGGCCATTTGCGCGGCGACACGCTCTTCGGCGGTGCCGGCCGAGAGACCCGCCAGATCGTCACCGGAGCGCGCCGGAGAAGCTTTGGCGAGCAACGCCTTGAGATCTTCAAACCGGTGTACACGCCCGGCGATGGTGTGGGCAAACGACACGTGTTTTCTGAGTCTAACTGAACGATGTGTTCAGCAAATCTGAATTGCGCATTGCGGCGGGATTCGGTACAGATAGACAAGTGACTTCTTCCGAGATCCGTCCTGCGGTTGAGCAGGAGCTCAATGCCGCCTCATTCATTGATATCCACACGCACCTCTACATGCCGTCGCTGGGCAGCATCGGGCTGTGGGGGATTGATGAACTGATTACTTACCACTACCTGGAAGCCGAGCTCTTCCGCTTTTGCGCGATCACGCCGACGGCGTATTTCGGGCTGACGAAGCGCCAGAAAGCGGACCTGATCTGGAAGACGCTGTTTGTTGACAACACGCCGATTTCCGAAGCCACACGAGGAGTGGTGGCCGTGCTGCAGGCGTTCGGGCTGCCCACCAGCGGCGATCTGAAAGAAGCGCGCGCGTTCTTCGAAAGCCGGACGCCGGAATCGCATATCCGCGAAGTTTTCAAGCTTGCGGGGATCAGTGAAGTGGTGATGACGAACGATCCGCTGGATCCGCAGGAGGCCCCGCTTTGGGAACAGGGCGCGGCGGGTGACCCGCAATTCCATGCCGTGCTGCGGCTGGACCGTATTCTGAACAAGTGGGACCAGCACTGGCAGGTGCTGCAGGCGCAGGGTTATGACGTGGCGGCGGATGGTTCAGGTAACACGCTGAGCGAGGTGCGGCGCTTCCTGAGTATATGGGCGAAGCGGATGAATCCGGTGTATATGGCGGTTTCGCTGCCGGATACGTTCGCCTACCCGGAAGACAGTCTGCGTGTGCAGTTCCTGAAGGAATGCGTGCTGCCGCTGTGCCGCGAGCAGAACATTCCGCTGAGCGTGATGATCGGGGTGCGGTATCTGGTGAATCCGGCGCTGAAGCTGGCCGGTGACGGGGCGGGTAAAGCGGATCTTCGGGCGCTGGAACGGCTGTGTCTTGACTTCCCTGAGAACAGGTTTCTGACCAGCCTGCTGAGCCGGGAGAATCAGCATGAACTCTGCATTTATGCGCGCAAGTTCGCAAACCTGATGCCGTTCGGATGCTGGTGGTTCCTGAACAATCCATCGGTGGTGGAAGAGATGACGCGGGAGCGGCTGGAGATGCTGGGGACAAGTTTTATTCCGCAGCATTCTGATGCCCGCGTGCTGGAGCAGGTGATCTACAAGTGGCGCAACACGCGGCGCACGCTCACGCCGATTCTGGCGAATTCGTATGAGTTGCTGAGCCAGGACGGACGCGAGGTGACGCGGGATGACATTCAGCGTGATATCAAGCGTCTGTTCCGCGACAATTTCGATCAATTCACCCAACGCCCGATTACGACACGACATATCTGATGCCTGAACGCCTGAGTATCTTCGGTAACAAACTGCGTTGGTCCATCTGTGGCCTGCTGTTTTTCGCGACCACGGTGAATTACGTGGACAGGCAGGTGCTGGGCATCCTGAAACCGGTTCTTGAAAAAGAGCTGGGGTGGAAGGACACAGACTACGGATGGGTGATCTTCACTTTTCAGCTGGCGTATGCGCTGATGATGCCGTTCGCGGGCCGTGCGATGGACTGGCTGGGCACGCGTACCGGTTACGCAATCGCGGTGGCGGTGTGGAGCGTGGCGTCGATGTGCCACTCGCTGGCCAGTACCCCGATGCAGTTTGCGATAGCGCGGTTCGGGCTGGGGATTGGAGAGTCTTCGAACTTCCCGGCGGCAGTGAAGACAGTTGCGGACTGGTTCCCGAAGGGCGAGCGCGCGTTCGCAACGGGGATCTTCAACAGCGGGTCGAACATCGGGGCCATTGTGGCGCCGCTGTTGGTGCCGTTTGTCGCTGCCCACTTTGGCTGGCGATCTTCATTCCTTTTCACAGGCGGACTGGACCTGATCTGGCTGGCGCTTTGGCTGAGCTTCTATCGCAGGCCGAGCGAACACAAACTGCTGACTAAGGAAGAGAGAGATCTCATTGAAGCGGACCATGCGACCGAGCCGAAGACTAAGCTTGCCTATGCTGAGCTATTAACGAAGCGGGCGGCCTGGGCGTACCTGTTTGGCAAGTTCATGACTGACCCGGTTTGGTGGTTCTATCTCTTCTGGGTGCCAGGGTTTCTGCATGACAAATACGGGCTGGATCTGACGCATTTGGGGCCGCCGCTCATTGTCATTTACGTGGTGGCGGATATCGGATCCATTGGCGGCGGCTGGCTTTCGAAAGGCCTGGTCGGCCGGGGGATGCAGCCTGGCGCGGCGCGGAAGACGGCGATGTTGATCTGCGCGCTGGGGGTGACACCGGTTTCGCTGATCATGTTCACGGGCGGAAATTTGTGGTTGACGGTG
>JBBQDH010000395.1:0-3390 GCA_038319515.1 Bryobacterales bacterium | reverse complement strand
CCTGCCCGTCCTTCCCGATCTCACTGACGCTCAGCGTCCCCGCCGCGCCCGCCGCCTTCGCAAATGCATCCAGCGCCAGCAGCGTATAGGCCGCCGAAAGCGAACTCACCCGATTGCTGCTGACCGCGCTCCCGATGTCCTCCAGCGCCGACCCTGGCACCGAACCCAGCCGGGCAGGGAAGTGCCGCGAAATCACATACAGCAACTGTGCGTCATGCACCACGGCATCGTAATAAATCTCATCGCCCCAGTCTTTCTTCTGCCGCGCCCACGGGACCTTCGCGATAATCCGGTCCGCGTCCGCATTCCGCTGCATCAGCCGATATGTGCCTGCCAGCCATGCAGCCGCCAGATCCGTCGGCCATGTCTTCTCATACCGGTGTGAGAGCTCCTGCTCCACGTTCGCCAGGGCGGCATTTGCCCGAATGCCTTGCCGGGTCAGCAGATAAACGGCATAAGCCCGCAGCCGCGCATCTTGCAATGTCGGCGCGGGAGTGGACGCAAACCGCGCCAGCCAGTCATTCACTGCCACCGACATCACCGTCGGAATCTTCTGGCCGCGTTCCCGCGATTCCTGCAAGAACTGCGCCGCATAAACCGTCGGAAATTCCGCCGTCTGCGGCGATGAAGACCACAAGCCAAACCCGCCCGAATCGTTCTCCCGGCTCTGCAACACATTGAATGTTGACGCCAGTGGCGAAGCTTCCTTACTCTTCACCACGCCGAACTCCGGTCTCGAAGTCAGCACCAGCGCCGCCATTCCCTTGCTGACCAACTGCTCTGTGCACAGATACGGATACGAATCCAGCCACGCGATCAGCCCCTGTCCCCAGACCAGCGGCGTGAAGGAAACCGCTCCCTCCACCTTCCGGTATTCCGCATACAGCTCCCGGGTCACCGGAGTTGCCGCCTTCGCCCCGTCGAATCGTCCCAGCGTCAACTGCGTTCGGAACGCAACGGGTGGCCGCACGCTCACGCTTTCTTCCATCCGTGATTCTGCCGTGCCGCGCCGGGCCGTGAAGTTGATTGAAGCTGCCCCCAACACAGCGTTCGCCTTAAATCGGAACTCCGCCACTCCTTCCTTCTTCGCAGGTGCCGTTATGTCCACCTTTAATGGACCCATAGCAGACAACCCTGCGCTCACCGCCGCCTCCAGATGAATCGGCGATCCATCCGAAGTGCTGTTGAACACCCCCACGCTGACCACCACTTCATCCCCCGGCGCCACCATGGAGGGCACATTCGGAGTCAGAATAAAGCTCCCCTTCACTTCTGTTGCAGCTTCCGCAACGCCCACCCGCTTTGCCCCCACCGCAATCGCCACCACACGAATCCGGCCATTAAAGTAGTCCGGCACCGTGTAGCGGAAGTCGCGCCCGCCCGGACCCACATCCACCACGCCCGACCAGTACGCCACCGGAGCCTTCCGCTTCTTGTTAAACGGGTTCAGATGCCGCGCAAACCCGCCATCCGCATCACCTCCCGGAGCGGCCAGTGCCAAAAATCGCCTGAATTCCGGCAGAATTAAATCCAGAATCTGGCTGGTTTCCACTTCCAGGCTCCTCTTTTGAAAAAAATACCCCAGCGGGTCGGGATTCTTATACCGCGCCACCTGCAGAATCCCCTCATCCACCGCCAGTACTGCCACCCGCGATGCCTCGCCAGGCTTCACTCGCATCGTCAGTACGCCACCTGGTTTCATTTCCCTCGCGACCGTCAGCGCCAGCGGCTCCGTCCTCGCCGAGAGATTGGCCCGGAACGGCGCAACGCCATAAGACAACGGGCTCAGGAACAACTCATCCGAAGCCGGGTCCCGCACAAACTGCACGCTCACATACCCGTTGCCTTCGAAATCCCTGGGCAAAGTCACACGCTGCACGGAACTCGTCGTCGCCGTCTTAAACCACTGGTGGAAGAACACCTTCTCCCGCTCGATCGTGATCAGCCCGGCACCCGTATAAGGCGCGCGAATACTCACCGAGATGGTATCTCCGCCTGAGTATTCCGGTTTGTCTAACTGAATCTGCAACTCGGCGTTTCTATCCAGCGACCGCGACACGTTTGCTTCGCCCGCCACACTGTAGCTCAGCTTGTTCAGTTCCGCCCCGGTCCCGTCCCGCAGCACCAGCACGAAATCCCCTGGTTCCTGGGTCGGCAGCGGGAAATTGCCGCCGCTCTGCGCCAAACGCACCTTCCGGCTGTCCCGCACAATTTCTTTGAGCCGCGAAACATACTTGTAAGTCCGGTTCCCCTGCTGCGTCAGTACCGATATATATTTCCGCTGCACCCAATCGAGCGTCAAACCCTCCGCCGCCACCGGAGCCAGTTGCTGATTCACCGCCAGCCAGTGCGCCTGCCGCGCGCTCCCCCGCTTGACGAACGTCATCTCTCCGTCCGTCTTGACCCCCACCAGAAATGCCGCTTCTGAGACGATGGAACTCGCCTGCGCCGCCACGTTCCGCCCGCCCTCGGCTTCGAAAGCCCGTGCCAGCAGATTCAGCCGATACGCGCGGCCTGTAAACCGTCGCAGGTCAATCTTCAGATCCGCATTTCCCTTGTCGTCCGTCAGCGCCGCTGCCAAATTCTCGTGATATGGCTCGTTCAGGAACTCCGCCGTCTGGAACCGATAGTCCGGATATCGCGCGAACCTGGGCAGCGCTGCCGTCAGACTCAGCTCCCCTTCCACCCGTCGGTTGCTTGCGGGTTCCCCAAACAGGTGCGCCACATTCATCCGCGCCTTCACATCGTCCGGGCGCAGCCATCCTTCCACCGGCTTCTCGCTCAGCTCCAGCCGCACCTTCATTCGATCCGGCTCGAACTCCTGGACCTTGAACGAAGTACTGCCCAGCATGTCCCGATGCTCTGCATCTTTAACCAGAAACGCTGTTGCCTGATACGTCCCGGTCGGCGCACCCGCCTGACTGGTGAAGGCGATCTCATCGAACGCCATCGCCGAAAGCTTCAGTGAATTGCGGCTGACCGTTGTCCCGCGTGAATCGGTAATCTCCACTTCGAGCGGCATCCCGTTCAGTGAGGCTTTCCAGTCCGCCGTCCGCGTAATGATCCCCAGGTGGGTCGTCTCCCCCGGGCGATAAATTCCCCGGTCTGAAAACAGATAAGACGAAAGCTGCTGCGCCGATTGCGCGTTTTCCACCCCGCCCGTATCGAACCGCGACAGGTCCAAAGTTCGACCCTGCGTCTGAAACGGCATAAACGAATAATCGTTGTCCTTTTGCGCCAGAATCATCAGCGGATTCTTTTCACGCTTCAGTTGCGGCGTGAACTTCGGCAGCTTCGCCCTGCCCCCCGCATCCGTCGTCGCCGCCAGCACCGCAAGTCCATTGCGCCCGATCGCCTCCACACGGGCTCCTTTCACTGGCAGGCCCGTCC
>JBBQDH010000394.1:0-3493 GCA_038319515.1 Bryobacterales bacterium | reverse complement strand
CCGCGATGCCGCTTCGAAATCCGTCACGCTAACTACCTGCGATGCGCAGCGCCACCCGGTCCATCGTATAAATTCGCAGCCCGTCCGCCCAGAGCGACGCTTTGGCCCGAACCGTCACGCCCGTCGCATCCCGCACCACTTCTTTGATCTCGACTTCCGTCTCCATCCGCTTCGTGGTGGGGAACACCATACCGCGATACTTGAACTCCACCTCTTCCACATACTCGAAGTGTGGGCTGTTCAAACCCGCATCCAGGTTGTGATGCACCACGTAATACTGCAGCGTCTGCATGATCGCTTCCAGACCCAGCGAACCCGGCTGCACCGGATCCTGATAGAAGTGCGCGCGGAAGAACCAGTCGGTCGGCGTGACCGTCTTCTCGGCGCGAATCCGTTTCTCCCAAAGCCCTGTAATGCGGTCGATCATCAGCATGTCGCCACGAGGCATCAGCCTCTGCGGGTTACTTCGCAGTTCCAGCGCGAAATCCGAAGGAGCGGTATGAATCGCCATCTCCGCCTCGTTCGCCGGTAGCCCCACCTGGCGCGCCAGATGTTCACTGCGGAAGTACCCGAAGCTCGTCACGGCATCCAGCAGCGGCTTACCATCCAGAGTTGTATGCACTTCGAAGAACTGAATGGTCATGCCGCCGGAGGTCGACACCTTCGTCATCGTCGACCGCGTTTTGAGCGTGCATTTACGTGCTGGAATCGGCCCGTGAATAGTGGCGGTGCCGTCCAGATTGCGGAAGAAGACCCGCACTGCAGAGCGCAGCGCCGTGCCACAATACGACCCCAGCCAGCCACAGGGCTGCAACACCGATTCCACCAGTACACCGAAGGGCAGCACCGGCGTTCCATTGTTCTGGTAATACCACTCCGAACCGTCAATATCCAGTTCAGACGTGAACGACGTGCCAGGGCGCTCCACGCCAAATTCCCCATCCACGCTGGTCACACGCGTCACCAGATGGTACGGCGGCGAAGGCAACCGGGGCAGAGCCTTGCCCGTATCGAAGCGCGCGAACGGCGCCCCCATCGCGAGACTCGGCGGCCCCACCGCGCACTGCAGCAGAGCTTTATAATCCTGCGGGATCCCGTTCATGATCGCGACCGCCGTCGGGTCCTTCGGCAGATCCATGTAGCTCGGATCGTCGTCATGAGGGAACCCGCCGATCAGCTTCACGCCCAGCCGTTTGCAGTGGAACGCCTTCAGGCCATCCACCGTGCACATCACGTCGGCCCACAGAATCGGCTCGTCGCCTTCCACCAGCTCATCCACGAAGAGTTCGTACTCCAGCAGCTTCGAGGAAGGGGTGACCTGGCCACGGCAGCGCAGCTGGTACGTCGTATCCTGCACCACTTCAAAGCGCCAGCCATCCCGGTCAATCGTCAGCCCCAGTGCCTGCATATAGAAGGCCATGGTCTGGATGCAGCCATCCACCATCAGCGTTCCGGGCATGCACGGATCGTCTTTGAAATGCGGAGCGAAGAACCACTGGTTCGGGTTGATCGGCAACTCTGCTTTCAGATAGCCGCGTTTCCAGGGACCACCCGTCAAATCCAGCTTTGAAACAGTATCGAACAGCGTCAGGTCAGGCTTGCTGAATCCCGGACCACGCTGGTGCGGACCCGCGAATTCAAATCCTTTACCAAAGCACTGCCACGCCCCACCCATCGCCGCCGCGCGGATTTGATCCGTCTTGAAGCTGCCTGCAACGTTCGCCACGCGGGGTTTCGGAGCGGCCAGCCCCGCAGTCGCCGGAGTCGTCTCCGGATCCCACAGCACGCCATTGGACCCCGCCAGCTCTTCATCGGTAAAGAAACCCGCCTGGCCATTGCGCACAGACAGGCGCACTTCTCCATTCACCCGCGTATCGGAGTGGAAGAAGAACAGCCGCACCGGGCCCTGTTTGGCATGCCGGTCAATATGGATTTCATGGCACAGCGTATCGCCCACGGTCGGCGCGCCGCCATGGAAGGTCAGTTCGCAGCCCAGCAGGCGATAGACGCGCTCGCCCTTCATTTCGAAATCGACGCCCAGATAGGAAATCAGCAGCAGATCCGCCTGCCCTGACTCGACCAGGATACCGGCCGGAATGCGGCCGCGAAAGACATACCAGGAATCACGCGTGATGTCTGTTTCGGTGTGGATCGCCCCGATCCCCATGCTGAGAGGCGTGGCCTCAATCGACATGGCGCGATCGGCTAAAAGCAACGGAGGCATCGGCATGCGCACCAGCCTGCGGTTGTTATCGATGCCCTTGAATTCCGGCCCAAACAAAGCAGAAATGGGCCCTGAAGCAATAGCCTCCAAATCCCCCCGCGACAACCAGACTTTCTTCTGCCCGACCACAGGCGGCAAGACCGCCGGTGCTGCCGTGGCGCCGGCGATCTTATCGCCGCCCACTCCGGGCTGTCGGGTACCCAGCGCCGCCAGATACGCCCGCTGTGAAAGCTGCAGGAATCGCTCATGCACAGCGGCACCGGACTGGCCGATAAAGCCCTCATGCGCACGAGTCAGAGCCGCCGCGTGCTGACGGAAAAGGTCTGTAGGGTTAAAAGCCCCGGGCCGGGCGGTCACTTTGCTTTCATCGGCATTCGTGGCCCGCACGGCCATTTGAGCAGACGGAACCGTCTGTCGCACCACTGGTTCAACTGGCATTGGAATAGGTTTGGGAACAGGTGGTGCATCGGGCTTCGGGACAGGCGCCGCATGCAGAGGGAAGCTCAAACGCTTGCCCTGCCTCACCTCCGGCATCGGCGCATAACGCTTGTTAAATACATCAGCCAGATCGGGGCTGACAGCTCCGGCTGCGATCAACTGTTCGATCACCTTCGCGGCCTGCGTCAGCGGATCCGCCGACATCAGATCCATCGAAATCGCCAGATGCTCCCGGTCTCCCAGGATTCGCCGAATGGAAGCAGAACATCCGCCCTGCGGGCCATGCTCCAGAAAGATCCGTACGCCATCGGCATAAGCCTGCTCAATCAGCGCCGGGAAGTTCAGGGTATCCAGAGCCTGCTTCGTCAGGGCATCGGCAATGCTCTTCTTCGAAAGCTTGTAAGCCTTGTTCGACGCATGCGAATAGAACCGCACGCCCGCGGGAACCTGGGTCTTGCGCGAGTGGAGGCTTCGCCACTCCTCCTGCCACGGCGCGAATTCCGGGCAATGCACCACCAGATCGTAATGGATCCGCTGCGCGCGGATCCTGGGCAGATTCTCCGCGATTCCCGCGACGATGTACTCGCCCGGCGAATGAATCGCCGTCAGCCGCAGCCCGGGGTTCGCAGTCAGAATCTCCTGAAGCTCGGCTTCGGGAACCGCCAGACGCCACGTCTGCCAGCCGGATTTCGCCATTTGCCCAAACAGGTTCGCAGCCTCAAACTCATCGTGAAACTCATTCAGGTCGGTCCAGCCTCCGAACGCGGCAATGGCATTCGTCTCGCCGGAACTGATCCCGATGGCCGCGGCCGGCTTCAGGCCCAGCACGTT
>JBBQDH010000393.1:0-3507 GCA_038319515.1 Bryobacterales bacterium | reverse complement strand
GAGCCGGTCGTAATTCAACCCAGCGAGCGGAGTGGCGGGAGGGAACACACTTTCCCACATGCGCCGGCGTTCGGCCACTCCCGGGAAGCCGAAGTTGACGATGAAGCGCAAACGGCGAACGAAAGCCGGGTCCAGCGCGCTCTTCATATTCGTGGCCAGAATCGCCAATCCCCGATATGCCTCCAGCCGTTGTAATAGATAGTTGACCTCGATATTCGCGTAACGATCATGACTGTCTTTCACTTCGCTCCGTGTTCCGAACAGCGCGTCGGCTTCGTCGAAGAACAGGATCGCGCCGCCATCGTCGGCAGCATCGAACAGCCGCCGCAGGTTCTTTTCCGTCTCTCCTATGTACTTGCTCACCACTGCGGAAAGGTCGATACGGTACAGATTCAGGCGGAGGTCATTGGCGATCACCTCCGCAGCCATCGTTTTCCCGGTGCCGCTGTCCCCAGCAAACAACACCGTAATGCCGAGACCGCGGTTCATCTTTTCGCCGAAGCCCCATTCGCCATATACCCTCCCCCGGCTGCCAACCTGCGCTGCGATCTGACGAAGTAATCCAGCCTCAGTCGGCGGAAGGACGATATCGCTCCACGCAGCTTTCGCGTCGATCCGTTGCGCGAGCGTGTCGAGGCGGGGACGCACGCAGGTGCGGCAGGCATCCCAGAGGCGTGCCGAACAATCGCCCTGCGATTCGTTGCCGTCGCGAACCACGCCGGCGATGTCGCGGATCGCGGTGAGGCTTAGGTTGAATTGTCCCGCCAGTACGCCTGGATTGTCCCCGGCATTGCTGTCCAGCGCGTGGGTCCACGCAGCCTCTTGTTCCTTCGCCGTTGGCTTGGCAACGTCAACCGAAAAACTGGCCCTGCCGAAGCGTGGCCAGAAGTCCCGGGAGCCCAGAAACAATAGCCCGTGGGCCCGCGCGAGGAATCTTGCCAGGGGCATCTGCGCGATGCCCTCTGCACCGGAATCAGACTCCTGTACGTCAACGAAGAGGGCCAGCGGCAGCAGCAGGCTTTCGCGATGCCACAGCCGGATGGTCGTATCGATCTCCGCCACCTGGCCACGCAGCACGTCGACGGACAGGCGGTAGACGGCCCGACAGAACGACGCCGCGGCGTGATGCGCCACGAGTTGCTTGCCGGGTCCGTCGGGCCCAAGCAGCTGGACTACGGGCATCAGCGAATCGGACGTTTGCTTCAGTCGCGTAACAACGTCCTCTACCAGCCTTTGCAGCGAAGGTGGCACTTCAACGTCGACGGGCTTTCCCGGTGGAAGCAACAGCGACGACAACCGATCATCCAAATAATTCAAGCCCTTTAGGTAGTTCAGAATCCGTTCGTCGATCCGGAGCGGACTCATCGTAAGTGGCTGGCCATGCGCAGTCTGGATTTCGATCAGGCGCCAAAATCGCAAAGGCTGCTCGGGGGAGACCACTTCCCACGCGGGATCGTCAAACAGGGCCATGGCCAGCGCGAATGTGGGGTACGAACGGCTGGCATCGTCTTGCGCCCTGGCACAAAGAGCGGCAACGCGCGTATCCAGTTCTATTCCGGCACAAAGGAGCAGCACGTTCTGCTCGAATTCAGAAAGCTGGAAGAGACGGCTTAAGAGCACTAGCCCGGGCGGTGGTTCCGATTCCCCAAGTTCGGACAACTCTCGGGCAGCCTCGGCGACGGCATCAGGCGCCGGCTCCAATGAGACACCCCCTGTCAAAGCGTGCTCTGCAGGAATGTTCGGAATTTGGCGATTGTCCGCAAAGCGCTCCAGCCGCAAACGAAGCCACTTCAAGGCGGCTGAAAGATACCGCGAGTTTTCGTCCTGCCAGTGGGGGAGTTGGCTCACGTAATCACCACTAGATGGTCTTTGAAGGCCGGTAACGGTTTTGAACGGTCCACCAGCAGGCTGTCCACGCCATCCACGCGCAGGCGCACCAGGTGGCTACCCGCCTTAACTGCTTTAGGAAGGTCGAACTGCAGATTTTCGGTTGCAGCGGTGATCGGCTTGGTGGTAAGTTCATGATCACCTAGCAGCAGAACACATCGCTGATCCGGCTGGACCTTCGGACTGCACTTAAGGTTCACGGTAGCGTCGCCCACCGCGACTTTGATCGGGAAATTAGTCGTAATCGACGGGGTGATGCCGAAGGATACTTCGTTCGTGACGCGAACCTTCTCCTGTGCGGTCCCCTTGTTCTGTGTGATCTCGAGCGAGACGGTATACATCCCGGCGAGCCACTTGACGGGATCGTTATCAATGATAGCCGTGACCTGTTCTGACGTTCCTCCGGTCTCTGGCAAGATGCGGATCGGTTGTTGCTGACGGACATTCCTGAACAAGACCTGACTGTCGCCCAAGAAATCATGGCCCTTAATCGTCACCGTATCGCCAAGCTGGGCGCCGAGCTGGTTGTTGGGCAAAACTGTGTCCGTGATCTCCGGGAAGGGCGGAATTAGATCGGGTTGGGCCGTGAAGCCAGTGTCAGCCGGGCCGCGTACGAGCACGGGTAAGGCCGCTTTAACACCCCGCGTGCTATCGATCAGAACGACAGAAGCTTCGTAAGCGACTGATGTGCGGTAGGGCGTCTGGAATCCGGACCAGAGCCGGAATATCTCCTCTGTCGAGAGCGGCTGTAGAGTGAGGCGCACGTGTTCGATTTGAGCATGGAGGTCGTTGTCGGGCAGCGCGCTTTTGATGTCGTCGGCGAACAGTACGGCATGATCGTGAAGGATGCTCATGGCCTTCCCGATGAGTTCCAGGCTGAACGGCTGTTTAAGATCGTCGCCGCGTCCAAAAGCCGTGACCATAAAGTAGAGCTTCAGAGCGAGCGGCGGCATTGACGTTTCGCCGGGGTTCACGCGGCCGGGCATGTCCATGTTGCGCCACGAGGCGTTAGGGAGTGCTTGGTACAGGAAAATGTTCAGCTGGTTGGCATTGTTTCCGTTGGCGCGGGCTTTGTCCGGGGGCTGGGTGGTCACCGTCGTGTCATTCAGGTGGGGTTCCGGCGTGACGCCAGCGGCCAAGAGATTCCGCAGAGTGGCTGAAACGGCAGCAATAGCACTCGGTTTGCTCACCCGCCGCCTCCGCGGGCCCGGCGTTTCAGGTAATCCTCAAGGTTCGTGGACGCTTGCGTCGGAGTTGCCGGTCGCGAGGCCTGGGCTGCGGGAACGGCGCGCACTTCAATGCGACCGATGGTCACCTGGATGGTTGGCGTAGTCTCCCTCGACTCCCGGAACGGTGGGGTTCCCGAAACATTGGGAACTGCGGGTCGCGCTACAGAGACGTGGATAGCGCGCGCATGTTGCGCCGGAGGTCGTGGCGAATCGGATGCGGTGCCGATCGATCTTGCCTGTGGCTGCGAATGATACTGCGAGGCGGTTGTTCCCGCCGAGGGCTGGGCGGGGTGCGCCCCATCGACTCCACGTACAGGGCGGCTCAAGGAAACCAAATGGTCCGGAGTTTCCGGATGCGGCGAAGATCTGGTCTGTTGTCGGGCGAGTGCGA
>JBBQDH010000392.1:0-3532 GCA_038319515.1 Bryobacterales bacterium | reverse complement strand
GGCTCGCCCGATAATGAGGAAGGCGGGAGGCCCCTCGGGCGCATTCAGAACACGAAGAAGCTGATGGCTGCGGCGGCGGTGATCATGAGCCTGCTGCTGATGCTTTCGAGCTTCGTATCCGTGCTGTTGGTACCGAAGGCGGCGTATCAGGCGGGTGGCGCGGCGAGCGGCAGGGTGGTTGCCTGGATGGCCCACGAGTACCTGGGCAATATCTTTGGATCGGTCTACGATGTCTCCACCATTCTTGTGCTCTGGTTTGCCGGAGCTTCAGCGATGGCCGGCCTGCTGCATCTGGTGCCGCGCTATCTGCCGCGAGTGGGCCTGGCACCGGAATGGGTGGCCTACGCGCGTCCTTTGGTGCTGGTTCTTTTCAGCGTGAATGTAGTGGTGACTGTGATCTTCCGCGCCAATGTGGAAGCGCAGGGCGGCGCGTATGCAACGGGAGTACTGGTGCTGATGTTCTCGGCCTCCACAGCCGCCGCGCTCTCGTTGTGGAAAGAGGGGAACCACCGGTGGAGCCTCTACTGCTGGGGCGTGGGGGTGGTGTTCGGCTACACCACAGTGGCGAACATCATTGAGCGGACTGATGGCATCATCATCGCGGGTGTCTTCATTGCCCTGATTTTGTTGTTGAGTGGGGTGAGCCGTTTCTGGAGAGCGAAGGAACTGCGGGTTGGCGGGCACTCATTCGCGGACGAAGATTCCAGAAAGCTCTGGGAGCAGATGCTGGCGGGCAAGGTCAACCTGGTGCCGGTGCCGAATCTTGATGCCGGGTTCCGAAAAAAGCGCACGGCCAAACTGATGCGGAATTACTGCATCGTGGGTGAAATGGCTTTCGTGCACGTGACCCTGCTTGACAACCGCAGCGAGTTTCTCTCGCCGCTCTCCATCACGGTTCGCTATCAGGATGGCCAGTATCTGGTGGAAGCCGCGCAGGCCGTGGCAATCGCCAATGCGGTGGCATATCTGAGCGAACTGCTGCAGCCACGAGCCATCTATCTCGGGTTGAGCCGGCAGAACATGATGCGCCAATCGTTGCGCTATTTCCTGCTGGGCGAAGGGGAGACGGGTCTGATGGTCTACACCGTGCTGCAACACCATTGGGAAGTGACTCCGTATGACGACGTGCGGCCCTGCATCTACCTGATGAGTGATTGAGCACTGGTACTTACAACAGAGCCCCTACAATAAAACAAATGTATCCGGCATACAATCCCCAACTGACAGGTGGCCGCGTGCAGTGGCCGGAAGCGGCCCCACTGGCTGCGAAGGCGGGGTTTCCGGGCGTTGATATCGGTATTGGGGCGGCGATCCGGGAAGGTCTGGAGAAGACACAGCGCCTGCTTGCGCAACACCGGTTGCGGCCTGCCGCAGTTGATTTACCTCTGGATTTCCGCAAGGACGAAGAAACCTTTCAGAAGGGCCTGCGGATGTTGCCGGATGCCGCATCGTTTGCCGCTGCCATCGGCTGCCCGCGTATGGTGACCTATCTGATGTCTTCCACGGACAAGCCTGAAGCTGAGCAGCGAAAAATTCTGTTGGATCGTTTTCGGGCCTGTGCGGACGTGTTGGCGCGTTCGCATGTCCGGTTGGGGCTGGAATTTCTGGGGCCGCTGCACATTAGGAAAGCCCAGCCGTATGAGTTCATCTGGCGCATGGATGAGATGCTCGCGTTCGCGAAGGAATGCGGCCCGAACTGCGGACTGTTGCTGGACGTCTGGCACTGGCATCACGCCGGCGCGACGGTTGCCGACATACTCGCCGCCGGTAAGGACAGGATTGTGCATGTGCACTTCAACGATGCGGCGAAACTGCCACCCGAAGAGGTCCGCGACAATCAGCGTTTGTTACCTGGGGAGGGCGTGATCGATTTGAAGGGCTTTTTACAGGCATTGAAGAAGATCGGGTATGAGGACGCTCTTTCAGTGGAAGTGTTCGGACGGGGGCTGAAAGAGATGCCGGTGGACGAGGCGGCGCGGCTGGGATTCGAAGCGGCATCGCGTGTGATGCGCGACGCGGGGGTGTTGTAAATATGGGTGCTGTAAACATGGCGGAGCAGATTGCAGCGTTGATGACGGAGCAGGCGAATCCGGCCTCGACACAGATTGACCGGTTGTCGACTTTCGACATGCTGCGGGTGATCAACGATGAAGACCGGAAGGTTGCGGAGTCCGTGACGGCGGAACTGCCGCAGATTACACGCGCGGTGGATGGCATTGTGGAAGCGTTCGCGAAGGGCGGGCGGCTTTTCTATATTGGTGCGGGAACGAGCGGGCGATTGGGCGTGCTGGATGCTTCCGAGTGCCCACCTACATTCAATGTGCCGCCGGAACTGGTGCAGGGTATTATCGCGGGCGGTGAAGGTGCGCTTTCACGCGCGACGGAAACTACAGAAGATGATCCGGCGATTGGTGTGCGGGACCTGCAGGCCCGCGGGGTTGGAGGGGCGGACGTGCTTTGCGGTATCGCGGCGAGCGGTCGAACTCCTTATGTTTTAGGCGCGATTGAAGAGGCGAATCGCCTGGGAGCGCTCACCATCGGGATCAGCTGTTCGCCCGGTTCAGAACTGAGCAAGGCTGCGAAGATTGCGATTACTCCGTTGCCGGGGCCGGAGGTTGTGGCGGGTTCCACGCGGCTGAAAGCCGGCACGGCAACCAAGCTGGTGCTGAACATGCTGACGACGGGAACGTTCATCCGCACCGGTTATGTGTGGGGCAATCTTATGGTGAACGTGCAGCCGAAGAACACCAAACTGCTGGACCGCGCGACGCGCATCATCGCGTCGGCAACGGGTGCTTCTTACGAGGACGCGGGCGTGATGCTGGCTCAGGCGGGCAATAACGTGGGGGCGGCAATTCGGGCTTGGGAAGACACGGGCTTGGGAAGATAAGAGAAATGGATAAGTTTGTAATTCAGGGCGGCACTCCGCTCAACGGGCCGATTGCCTCCAGCGGCGCTAAGAACTCTGCCCTGCCGGTGCTGGCCGCAGCGCTGCTGACTGACCAGCCCATCGTGCTGAAGCGGATCCCGCGCGTGCGGGATATCCGCACCATGGAACGGTTACTGGTGGATATCGGTTCGGAGATGACGATTGACGAAGAGACGGTCAATATCCGAACGGAAAAGATCGTGTCGCCGGAAGCGCCCTATGAGCTGGTGAAGACCATGCGCGCTTCGAGCCTGGTGCTGGGCCCGATGCTGGCGCGTGCAGGCCGGGCGCGCGTCTCCATGCCGGGTGGCTGCGCGATCGGGGCGCGTCCCATCGACTTCCACCTGGCCGGACTGAAGCATCTGGGCGCACAGATTAATCAGGAGCATGGCTACATAGAAGCCGTGGCGCCGAATGGATTGAAGGGCGCTGAGATCAGCTTCGAGCGCATCACGGTGACCGGTACCGAAGATATTCTGATGGCGGCGGTGTTGGCCGAAGGTCAGACTGTGATCAACAACGCCGCGCGTGAGCCTGAGGTGGTGGATCTGGCTGAGATGCTGGTCAGCATGGGCGCGAAGATCGAAGGTGCAGGCACCAGTG
>JBBQDH010000391.1:0-3570 GCA_038319515.1 Bryobacterales bacterium | reverse complement strand
ATGTCCGGCATGGCGGGCAACGTCACTGCCTTCAACACCGTCTTCACTTACGACATTTACCAGAGCTACATTCGCCCCAAAGCGCCGGACAGCCATTACCTGCTGGTTGGCCGTCTCACCACCATCGTCGGCATCGCGCTTTCTATTGCCACCGCGTATCTGGCCGCCCAGTTCAACAACATCATGGACTTCCTCCAGCTGGTCTTCGGGTTCGTGAATGCGCCCCTGTTTGCCACCTTCCTGCTCGGTATGTTCTGGAAGCGCGCCACCGGCCACGGGGCATTTTGGGGACTGCTCTCCGGCACCAGCGCGGCGGCCCTCACTTTCTGCCTCTCCGTCGCGGAAGGCAAGGGCGGCGTACTTGGCGTGCTTTATACGTTCCCGTCGCAAATGGCGCAGAACTTCTGGATCGCCATCTTTGCCTGGACCACGTGCACACTGGTCACCATCGCCATCAGCCTGGCCACCACGGCGCCAAAGGAAGCGGACCTGCGTGGACTGGTCTACGGGCTCACCGAACTACCGCATGAGGAAGGCGTACCCTGGTACATGCGCCCGGTGCCGCTGGCCCTTGTCGTGCTGGTCTGTCTCGTGTTCCTGAACCTGCTGTTTATCTAATTATTTATCCAAATAAGGACCCGAAAATGCTTGATTTAAGACTCCCCTCCGGAATGTTTTTCGCCATCACGGGCCTGATTCTGATCGTGCTCGGCGTGACATCGAACCCCCACGCGCCGATGTCCGGCTCGGGCAACGTAGACCTCTATACAGGACTTGTCATGCTGGCCTTCGGAGCTTTCCTGCTGGTGCTCGCCAAACGGAGCCCGCAGGCATGATGGAAACCCGGACCTTCCGGGCTCCAGGCCGCGTCAATCTGATCGGCGAACATACGGACTACAACCTCGGCTTCGTGTTGCCGATTGCGCTGGATCTGGCCACGTACGTGGAGACCCGCCCGTCCCCGGACGGCATGTTCCACGTCTGGTCTGAACACCGACGGGAACGGTTCTCGTGGAAGGCGACCGACACGGCTTCTCTGCAACCCCGCAAACAGTGGAGCGATTACGTAGCGGGCGTCGCAGTGCAGTTGGCGAAGGCCGCGATCCCGCTGCAGCCGCTCGAAATGAGCATCCGCAGTGACGTGCCGGAAGGCTCCGGCCTCAGCTCCTCCGCAGCGCTCGAAGTCGCCTCCGCCCTGGCATTCCTGCAAGGCCGGCAGATGGACCGCCTGGAACTCGCCAAACTCTGCCAGCGGGCTGAGGGTGAGTTCGTCGGCATGCCCTGCGGCATCATGGACCAGTTCGTGTCTCTGTTCGGCCAGCCCGGCGCGGCCATCCGAATCGATTGCCGAAGCCTCGAATTTCGGCCCGTCACACTGCCCGCAGACACGCAAATCATCGCGGTGAATTCCATGGTGAAACACAACCTGGGCGCATCGGCGTACCGAACCCGCGTTGCGGAGTGCGCCGAAGCCTGCCGGGCCCTCGGCGTGACGTCGCTGCGGGATGCCTCGCCGGAGCAGGTGGCCACCACCCGGATGGAACCGTTGGCAAGAAAACGCGCCCGCCATGTCGTGACCGAAAACCAGCGCGTGGAGCTTTTTGTCGCCGCGGGAGACGCCATCGTAATGGGACATCTGTTCTCCGAATCCCACGCCAGCATGCGGGACGACTACGAAATCAGCTGCCACGAGATCGATTTCCTGGTGGAAAGCGCGAGGAGCCTTGAAGGTTGCTACGGAGCGCGCATGACCGGAGGGGGATTCGGAGGGTGCACGGTAAACCTGGTCCGGTCCGACGCCGCCCAGGCGTTTTGCGTGGCGATCACCAAAACATATCAGGACAGATTTGGCGTGGATCCAGTAGTTTTCCTATGTAACCCAGGCGCCGGAGCAGCGGAAATCCCTCAAATCCAGTGAGAAGATTTGTTCTCTTCCGCACTATCTAATCAAGAAATACGAAATGCTCCTCCCGGTGGTACAGGCATCCTCCGAGCTGTACCCCGGGCTCCCAACTTCCTACCTCGGCAGAAACCGCCGGATCCCGAAATCGTAAGCGGCACACCCCAGAATCCCTCCCAGAATCGGCCCCACAATGGGCACGATGAACGTATTCGACCCGTCCGTCAGCCCGTTGTGTTTGAAGCCCGCCACGGCTGTGAAAAGACGCGGCCCGAAATCGCGCGCCGGGTTGATCGCGTAACCATGCATCCCGCCGAACGACATCCCGATGGCCACCACCACCAGCCCGATCATCGCGGGCGCCAGATTCGATCCCGGCTGCTGATTGCGTTCATCCGTAATCGCCAGAATCATCAGCAGCAGCAGCGCGGTGCCAATGGTCTGGTCGAGTAACCCGGCAAACGGCACATTCGGGAAGGCAGGGAACGTCGTAAACACACCTGCCGTCTTCTCCAGACCCGGATCCATTGCCTGAAACGCCGGCAGATAATTCCAGTACACCAGAGCCGCCGCCACAAACGCTCCCAGTGTCTGCACCACAATGTAAGGCAGCACTTTCTTCCACGCAAAGCCGCGATACACCGCCAGCGCAATGGTGACTGCGGGATTCAGATGAGCCCCGGAAATCCGGCCGGCCAGATAGATGCCCATGGTGACCGCCAGGCCCCAGCCCAGCGTGATGTTCGTGTACCCGCCGTGAACAATTTCACCGGGTACACCAGAACCAAAAAGAACAACATTGGCAACTACTCCGTTGCCAAACAGGATCAGCACCAGGGTGCCGATAAACTCCGCAGCAAGCTCAGGAAACATGGATTCGTATCGTATCACTCTGCTCGATATTGCTGTTTGCCGACACCATGTGTCCTATAACCGGCGGGCTGCAGCGGTTGCCGGAAGAACCTGTGCCGGGCGAAATTTCCAATCCGGATACAATCGGAGTTCTTCGAGGAACTCCATGCTGAACCGCCGAAAATTCATTGAGGCATCCACCGCCGGCCTTGCCGCCACTGCGACAAGCGCCCTGGCACCCGCCGCGTCAGGCACGAAAAAGCCCAACATTATCGTGATTCTTGCCGATGACATGGGGTTCTCTGACATCGGCTGCTACGGCTCCGAAATCGCCACGCCACACCTGGATGCCCTGGCGAAAGCGGGTGTCCGGAGCACACACTTCCGCAACACCGCGCGCTGCTGCCCCACGCGCGCGGCGCTGCTCACGGGCCTCTATTCGCACCAGGCAGGCGTGGGCCACATGGTGAGCGATTACGGTGTCCCCGGCTATCGCGGCGACCTCAGCCGCAACGCCGTCACCATCGCCGAAGTCCTGAAGCCGGCAGGTTACAAGACCATAATGTGCGGCAAATGGCACGTCACCCCTACCACTGCCGATTCCCACAACTGGCCCGTCCAGCGCGGCTTCGACAAATACTACGGCACCATCGCCGGTTCCGCCGACTACTTCAACCCCATCACGCTCACCCGCGACAACACTCCCATCGCCGTCGATCCGCACAAGCCTTATTACTACACCGATGCCCTGGGCGAGCAGGCCGCCACTTACATCCGGGAACATAAACAGGAGTCCCCGCAAAGCCCGTTCTTCCTCT
>JBBQDH010000390.1:0-3582 GCA_038319515.1 Bryobacterales bacterium | reverse complement strand
GCAGCGCCTTGTTTCTCAATCGCGGCCCGGGCCGCCGCAGGAACCGCATCGAAATCAGTTTCGTCTTTCACCGCCACCAGCTTGCCCTGTTCATCAATTACAAGGTCGTGGTACTTGCCGTTCATTCGCGTATTGATTTGGTAGTTCCAGCCCTGCCCGGCCTGCGCTGACCCGATGCTCACAGGAAACGCGTCGCCCATGTGCGCCTTCGCCGTGTCTTTTACCGCCTGGGGCAGGGCTTCAAATTTCGTCGCAAACGTATCGCCGTCAAACGCCAGGGCAAGCGCGCAAGTGGCCAAAACTGTCGGAAGGACCTTTGAGATCGTCATACCAGCTCCTTCTATTAGAGTATGCACACTTGCCGGTGGGAGACTGGTGGCATGCCCGATCCTGAACGCCCCTCCGTCCGCGGGCTCATCGAAGACCTGCTTGTCATGAAAGGTGCGCATCTCTCTCTGGACGAAGCGCTCGCCGGTTTCCCCGCAACGCTGCAAGGTGCAAAGCCCTGTGGCGTGCCGCACTCCGCCTGGGAACTGCTGGAACACATGCGCCTCGCGCAAGAGGACATCCTCGACTTCAGCCGCAATCCGGCTTATCAGGAAAGGACGTTTCCGGATGACTACTGGCCCGCCACATCAGCTCCGCCTCATGACAAAGCCTGGGACAACGCAGTGCAAAAGTTCCAGCGGGACCTTGCCGAAATGCAGGTTCTGGTTGCCGACCCCGCATGCGACCTGCTCACACAATTTCCTCACGGGCAAGGCCAGACCTTACTGCGGGAAGCCCTCGTCCTCGCCGACCACAATTCGTATCACCTGGGTCAACTGACATTCCTGCGAAAAATGCTGGAGGCTCAGGCTGCACAGGGTTGACTTCATAACAACCCGGCCGCGCCCAATTCCGCCATCCATCGCCGCTTTGCATCTTTGAGCAAATCCGGCACCAGCAACGCCGCCGCATCCTCCTGCAACGTCTCCGGCACCTCACACCTAAACGCGGCATCGCCTCTGGCCTTCCACTCCTGCTGCAGGGGCAGATCCTGATGTGCTCCCCTCCGCAGGGTCATCCGGATACTGCATTCTTCCATTCCTTTACTGCGCGGCGGAAAACACGGGAGCAGCCAGCTTCTCCGCATGCCGTCGAATGTCCGCCGGCCAAAGCGCGACCAATGCATGAAAGCGGTCCCCATGACCACCGAAGAGCGCCCGCATGGCCTCCTCAAAGCCCGGCTCATTCCCGGCCATGGCGGAAGCGAAGCGATACGTTGCCTTCTGCGAATACCGCAGACTGTCTTTGTCCGCATTCACTTTCAGACCCTGCTCCACAAGCTTCCGCAGGGCGACTGAAGCCCCGCCCGGCTGCTGCGCCAGCCACTCCCGGTGATGCGGCAACAACGTCACCTCGCGTGCCACCACTCCCAGCTTTGGGCGCCCGGGCCCCCTGGTTTGGAGCTCTTTCTTCTTCGGTTCCGGGGGCGCAACCCGCCGTGCAACATCCTCCGACGTTCCGCGGAAATCCAACTCAATCGTTTCACTGGTCAAATCGTCGAAGATCAGGATCTGCGCGGAGTTCGTCCCGTTCCAGCAGTGCCTTGCACCGCAGCGCCACCTCCCGCAATTCGCCAGATGCAACCTGATGCGGTCCGTGGAAAGCACCGCAGTACCTGTTGGGGTGCATTACCCGGATTTATCCGGGTAAAATTGGAACGTCGAGGTTTTGCGCGAACCGGCTAACTGATGATGTCCTTCAGCACTTCCCCGCGCACCTCAGTCAGTCGCTCCTTCCGCCCCAAATGCATGAAGTTGAGTGCGTCCTGGTTCAGACCCATCTGGTGCAACAGTGTCGTATGCAGATCCCGGAAATGCACCGGGTTCACGGTCGCCTTCAGACCAATGTCATCCGTCGCCCCATACACCGTGCCGCCCTTGAATCCGCCGCCCGCCACCCACATGCTGAAGCCTGTGTTGTGGTGGTCGCGCCCTTTACTTTTTTCTGATTCCGGAGATCTGCCAAACTCGCCACCCCACAGCACAATGGTCGAATCCAGCAACCCGCGCCGCTTCAGATCCTTAATCAGCGCAGCCACGGGCTTATCGGTCCAGCTCGCCATTCGCAGGTGGTTATCTTCAATGTCGTTGTGCGCATCCCACTCGGCTTCCGGTCCCCCACCGCCTGAGACCACGGTCACAAACCGAACGCCGTTCTCCACCATCCGCCGCGCCATCAGGCAGCGCCGACCGTAGTCATCGGTTTTCGCGTCACCCACGCCGTACATGTCGAGCGTTTCCTTCGGCTCATTGGACAGATCGAAAACTTTCGGCGCTTCGGTCTGCATCTTAAATGCCGTGTCATACGCTGACATGCGCGCCGCGAACTCCAGGCTTTCACCCCGCGTCGCCTCATTCAGATCGTGCAGCAGTTTGATTGACCGATGGCGCTCATCAAGTGAAACACCCTTCGGCAGATCCAGGTTCAGCACCGGCTTCGTCCCCGGCCGGAACATCGTCGGCTGATAAACAGACGGCAGGAATCCGTTCGTGTACATCGGTACACCTGCCTCCTGCGCGCCGTGCGAATCGGGCATCACCACATAGGCCGGCAGGTTCTGCGCTTCCGAACCCAGCCCGTAAACCACCCAGCTCCCCATCGCAGGGAAGCCCGGAATCACGCGCCCGGTCATCATCTGGTATTGCGCGGCGGAGTGCACCACCATATCGCCGTGCATCGACCGAATCACGCAAAGCTCATCCGCCACTTCCGCCTGATGCGGAAACAGATCGCTGACTTCGATGCCGGATTTACCGTACTTCTTAAATGTCCGCTTCGTGCCCAGAATGCGCGACTGCGTGTTGACGTTCTGGTACTGAACGTCGCCGAATTCAGCCGGTCGCTTTTGCCCGTCCAGTTTGTTCAACAGCGGTTTCGGGTCAAACGTTTCCAGGTGCGAAGGCCCGCCCGCCATGAAGAGGAAGATGATCGATTTCGCAGGCGCATGCGCCGGATTGTGTGGCGCCTTCGGGGCCAGCGGATTGAAGTTGGTCGTGGCGGCCTGCGCCGTCATGCCCGCGTAGGCCAACGCACCGAACCCGCAAAAGCAGTTCTCCAGAAACTCCCGGCGATTCCTGTTGTATCGAATATGTTCCATATCAATTCACATATAAAAACGAATTCAGATTGAATACGTCCAGCGCCAGTTCTTTCAGCCGGACCGGATCCCCCGGCTTCTCCGCCAGAAACTGCAGCGCCAACTGCTTTTCCTTCAGCGAAGGCAGTCGCCCGGTAGCCAGCCGCCATGCCAGATCCACACGCTCCGGGTCGGTCCTGCGTGATTCCGCCAGACGGTTGGCAAGGAACTGCGCCAGGCTGTTCGAAGTCTGCCCGTTCAGCAGTTCCAGCGCTTGCGGGGCATGCGTCGATTCCTCACGGCGCGAACAGGAAAGCTGTAAATCCGGTCCATCGAAAACGCCCATGAACGGCAGCACCAGGTTGCGTTTGTAAATCATGTACAGTGTGCGGCGGTTGTATTCCGCTTTGTCTTTCGTCGCCACCCAGTATTGCGGTCGCTTCAGCATTTTCACCAGA
>JBBQDH010000389.1:0-3605 GCA_038319515.1 Bryobacterales bacterium | reverse complement strand
CGATCAGGTGCGGGGTGGTGCCACCATTTTTCTGACGTCCCATGTGCTGGAAGTGGTGGAGCGGCTGTGCGACCACGCGGCCATCATCAACGCCGGAAAGATTGTGGCGGAGGGCAGCATGGATGAGCTCCGCAATGGCTCGGAAACACTGGAAGAGGTCTTCGTCCGAACGGTGGGAGCCGACCACCGGTACGAACGACTGGACTGGCTGGGATGATTGCGGCGATCCTTCGCGCGCAATTGCTGAGCATGCGGCTGCGTGCCGGCACGCGAGGCGCCTCGGCGATGTTCGGAGCCATCTCGGGCATTGTGTTTTATGGGTTTTGGGTGTTCCTGGGCTGGACCGCCATGCTGTTCTTCTCGCTGCCCAACCAGGTCCCGTATTTTGTACCCGCCATCTCGATAACTTTGATGTTCGTGATGCTCTATTGGCAGTTGGCGCCGGTGATGTCGGCCAGTTTCGGGGCTTCGCTCGACCTGAAAAAGCTGCTGGCATATCCGATTCCGCACCGAAAGTTGTTCCTGGTTGAGATCCTGCTGCGCATCACCACCTGCAGCGAAATGCTGTTGGTGGTGGCCGGCTTCATGGCGGGCCTGTTGCGGAATCCGGTGTTCGGGTGGAAGAGCGCACCGGGTATCTTTGCCGGAGGATTGCTCTTCGTGGCCATGAATATCCTGCTTTCGGCAGGGACACGGAACTGGCTGGAACGTGCATTTTCCCGGTCGCGGTTGAAAGAAGTTTTGATGTTTTTGTTTGTATTCGCCGCGGTGCTCCCGCAATTCATGAGATTCGTGCATGTGGACGGGCGCGACCTGACGCGATGGGCACCGTCGCAACTGGTTTGGCCGTGGGCGGCTGCGGGGCGGCTGATGTTGCACGACCCGGCGGCGATCGCAGCGCTTTCGTTGCTGCTCTGGGTGGGGGCCGCAACGGTGTTCAGCCGGTGGCAATTCGAACGCAGCCTGCGCTTTGATGGCGCATCGGCGAAACCGAGAGAGATCCGGGAAAATGCCGCCGGCGACTCGATCGCAGACCGGACTTTCCGCCTGCCTTCACGCTTCCTGCCCGACCCGTTCGCGGCGATCATGGAAAAGGAACTGCGCACCTTCGCGCGAATCCCAAGGTTCCGTCTGGTCTACGTGATGTCCTGCGCATTTGGGATCCTGCTTTACCTGCCTGCTCTTCAGCGAGGAAAGGCCAGTGGCGGGCAGTTTTTCCAAAACGCGCTGCCCATGATGTCGGTCTACGGGCTGATGATGTTGGGACAGATCAGCTACTGGAACGCATTTGGGTTTGACCGTGCAGCGGTGCAGGGGTACTTCTCCTGGCCCGTGCGCTTTCGGGATGTGCTCATTGCCAAGAACCTGAGCGTATTGGCGATGATGGTGCCCCAGATCGCAATCATTTCATCGATCTGCAAGGCCGCCGGCCTGCCGATCACGGTCGGAAAAGTACTGGAAACAGTGCTGGTGATGATGATCGCGGCGCTCTACTGGTTTGCAATGGGGAATATCTTTTCCGTACGCATTCCAAGGGCGCTCAATCCGGACAAGATGAATCAGATGGCCAATAAGATGCAGGCTCTGACCATCTGGGCCGCGCCGTTTCTGCTGCTGCCGCTCGGGCTGGCGTACTGGTCGCGATGGTTTTTTGAAAGCGAGATTGTGTTTGCGGGGCTGCTGGCGGTGGCCGCGATTGTGGGCGGCATTTTCTACTGGGTGGGCCTTGATTCCGCCGTCGCCACCGCGTATGAGAAGCGCGAGAAGATGCTGCAGGAGTTGTCGCGCTCCGATGGCCCGCTTTCGGTCACATAATTTATGGCCTTCTTTTATGCCCTTACCTGATTTCAGTAAATACCGGATGGTGGATCTGGCGCAGCCCTATTACACGGGCATTCCCCATCACCCGGCGCATGCACCTTTTCTCTTTGGACTCAACAAGCAACACGGCGACTACGTGAATCCGGGCGGCGCAAGTTCGGCGTCTGAAGCGATTGCCATGGGTGCGCATGTGGGTACCCATATTGATGCGCTGTGCCATTTTTCCTGCGACGGAAGAATGTTCGGCGGCGTGGAAGCCGCGGCGGTCCAGAGCTATGCGGGCGGACTGGAACGGCATACGGTCGACACCATTCAGCCCATCTTCCGACGGGGCGTATTGCTGGATATACCCAAAGTAGCGGGGCTGGAAGTACTGCCGAAGGATTTCGTCATCACCGGCGAGCACATGGATGCGGCTGGTCGAGACGTGCGGCCCGGCGATGTGGTGTTGCTGCGAACAGGATGGGGGCGTTATTGGGACGATGCGGCCCGGTTCATTTCACAGGTGCACAGCCCGGGTCCGGGATTGGAGGCCGCGCGCTGGCTCAGTGATCGCAAGGTATTTGCGGCGGGCAGCGACACGGCGCCGTTTGAGTTCACTCCCAGCCCTGAGATGGCGGTGCATGTACATCTTCTGGTGAAGAGCGGCATCCATATTATTGAGTGTCTGAATCTGGAGGAGTTGTCCGGATGCGATGCAACGGAGTTTCTGTTCGTGGCCGCGCCGTTGAAGATTCGGGGCGGCACGGGGTCTCCGATTCGGCCGGTAGCGCTGCTGGAAAAATAGAGAAAGAGGGTCTGGATGACTGATCGATATGACGCGTTCCTGCTGGTCTCCTTTGGGGGGCCGGAGAAGAACGAAGATGTAATTCCGTTCCTTGAAAACGTGCTGCGGGGGAAGAATGTGCCTCGCGAGCGGATGCTTGAGGTCGCAGAGCATTATTATCACTTCGACGGCGTCAGTCCAATTAACGAGCAGTGCCGACAACTGATCGCCGCGTTAAAGGCCGAGTTTACCGGCCACGGAGTCGGGCTGCCGATTTACTGGGGAAACCGCAACTGGGACCCGATGCTGGAAGATACGGTCCGCCAGATGCGGGACGACGGGGTGAAGAGCGTGCTGGCGTTTGCGACGTCGGCGTTTGGATCGTATTCCGGTTGTCGTCAATACCGGGAGGACATTGCCCGGGCGCAGGCAGCAGTGGAAGGCGCGCCGGAGATTGTGAAACTGCGCCCGTTCTGGCAGCATCCGGGGTTTGTGGAAACGGTGACGGAACGCGTTCGTGAGGCGCTGGAGAAGCTGCCTGGCGCTGAGGTGGTTTACACGGCGCACAGTATTCCGGTTTCCATGGCCGCATCCAGCCCGTATGAGCAGCAGTTGCGGGAAGTCTGCCGGATAGTGAATGAGTCGCTGGAGTTGCCGGCACCGGTGCTGGTGTTCCAGAGCCGGAGCGGGCCCCCTACGCAGCCGTGGCTGGAGCCGGATGTATGCGATTATATCCGGAGTATGACCGGCAGGAAAGTGGTGGTGGTACCGGTTGGATTCCTTTCGGATCATATGGAAGTGATGTTCGATCTGGATACCGAAGCCGCGCAGGCGGCAGAGGAACGCGGTATTGGGTTCGTCCGTGCAGGAACTGTGGGGACGCATCCCCGGTTCGTCAGCGGCATTCGGGAAATGGTTCAGGCGGCGCAGGTTGCCGGGCTGCCGAGTCTGTGTCCAACAGATTGTTGTTTGCCTGGAACGCGACCGACTCGCCCCGGTGTGGTGGAGATTTCGAAGT
>JBBQDH010000388.1:0-3614 GCA_038319515.1 Bryobacterales bacterium | reverse complement strand
CAGAAGTGCGCCTGAAATGGGAAATAACTGTGCGTTTTGCCCGGCGGTACCCCCACGTGCTGTTCGTCTCAACGCGTCAGACCGCGCGGAAACGCGATATTTAGAGGCCATGTATAGCCGGGAACGTTTTTCAGCAGCCTGTTAGTCAACACGACGACAACAATTACTACACAATCTGTTTAATAACCGTCCCGCGCACTTCCGTCAACCGCTCCCGCCGCCCCTGGTGCAAATAATTCAGCGCATCCTGGTTCAGCCCCAACTGGTGCAGCATCGTGGTGTGGACATCGCGCAGGTGGTACCCGTCCTCCACAATCTGCATCCCGATCTCATCGGTCCGACCCACAACCGTGCCGCCCTTCACTCCTCCGCCCGCCATCCACATCGTGTAGGCCAGATTGTGGTGGTCCCGCCCCTTCGCGCCCTGTGATTCCGGCGTCCTGCCGAACTCGCCGCCCCACAGCACCAGCGTCGAATCCAGCAATCCGCGCTGCTTCAAATCCTTCAACAGCGCCGCGACCGGCTTGTCCATTTGTGCCGCCATACGCAGATGGTTTTCTTCAATGTCATCGTGCGCATCCCACTGCAGAACCCCCAGGCCACCGCCGTGCACCGGGCACACAAACCGCACGCCCTTCTCCACTAACCGGCGCGCCAGCAGCAACCGCCGCCCGTAATCGTCCGTGTGCGGATCGCCCACGCCATACATTTCCAGCGTGGCCTTTGATTCCTTCGAAATATCGAACAGCTCCGGCGCTTCGGTTTGCATTTTGAACGCCAGATCGTAACTCCCGATGCGAGCTTCCAGCTCTGCATCACCGGGCTTCATGTCCATCCGGTCCAGGCCCTTGATCAGCTTCAGGGTCTTCAGCCGATCTTCCCGAGTCACGCCCTTTGGAAGGTCCAGGTTCAGCACGGGTCTGTCGCCGGGCCGGAATGTCGTCGGCTGATACACCGCCGGCAAGAAACCATTGCTGTAAAGCGGCTGGCCGCCCTCCAGCGCGCCGTGCGGATCGGGCATCACCACATAACCCGGCAGGCCCTTATTCTCCATCCCCAGCCCGTACAGGACCCACGAGCCCATGCTCGGGAAGCCTGGCAGAATCCGCCCCGTCAGCAGTTGATACTGCGCCGCCGAATGCACCACCATGTCGCTATGGACGGCCCGGATGATCGCCATGTCGTCCACGCACTCCGCAATGTGCGGCAACAGATCGGAGACTTCAATTCCGCTCTGCCCGTGCTTCTTGAACGTCCGCTTCGTCCCCAGCAGTTTCGCGTCTTCTTTAAGGAACTGATACTTTCCTTCCCCGAAACTGGCTGGCCGCTTTTCGCCGTTCATTTTGTTCAGCAGCGGCTTCGGGTCGAAAGTCTCCAGCTGACTGGGCCCCCCGGCCATAAAAAGGAAAATGACCGATTTCGCCTTCGCCGCGGCAGGCGACGTCTGCCCGTTCAGCAGGTCGGCCATCGCCAGGCTGCCAAACCCGCACATCGCATCCGTTAGGAACTCCCGCCGGTTCCGGGTGATTTTTACATGTCCTGACATAGTCTGCTCAATTCACGTACAGGAACGCATTCAGATTAAACACTGCCAACGCGAACTGTTCGCGGGCCTTCTGGCCGCCATCCTTCAGGAATTCCATACCCATCCGCAGCTCCGCCGCCCGTGGCGCGCGTCCGGCAGCCAATTCATAGGCGAGCCGCACCTGCTTATCCGGCGTGGCGCCGCCCTCGCGAAGCAAACGCTCCCCAAACGCTCTCGCCATCTCATTCGAAAGCTCCCCGTTGAGCATTTCCAAAGCCTGCGGCGCATGCGTACTGGAATCCCGCCGGGGGCAGCTAATGGTGGAATCCGGCGCATCGAACACCTGCATGAAGGGCAATTCCATGTTCCGCTTCGCCATCAGATAGACGCTGCGCCGGTCATACTCATTCGGGTCCTTCGCCGGTGCCCACTGCGACGGCTTGTACATGGCCTGCACCATCTGCGCGTCCAGCGGAATCATCACGCCTGGCCCGCCTTTCTTCTTATTCAGGCGACCCGCCACGGCAATCATCGCGTCCCGAATCTGCTCGGCGTCCAGTCGCTGCCGGGGGAACCGGGACAGATAACGCCCGTCCGGATCCTTCGCGCTCACTGGTGCCGAAGCCTGCTGATAAGTGTTGCTCAGCAGAATTGTCCGCTGCATCTGCTTCATGCTCCAGCCGCCGGCCACAAACTCATTCGCCAGCCAGTCCAGCAGTTCCGGATTCACCGGTCGCTCGCCCATGCGGCCGAAATCGTTCGGTGTCGCGACAATCCCCCGCCCAAACGTGTACTCCCAGATCCGGTTCACCATCACCCGCGCCGTCAGCGGATTCTTCCCCTCGGTCAGCCAGCCCGCCAGCGTTTCCCTTGGTTGGCCCAGGTCCGAAGACAGCTCCGGCGCGTCCTCCGGCAACAGGACTCCGGGAGTGCGCATGCCCACGGCGTCGCCCGGGTGCTCGTGGTCCCCGCGCGGCAGCACGTGGATGGCGTCCTGCTTCGCGAAATCATCCTTCACCGTGAACAGAGAGGGCAATGGCGCGGGCATTCGCGCCTGCGCCGCGTCGATCTTTGCCTGGATTTCCGCCGTGGGCATGGCCGCCTTCGACAGCTTATTCAGCTCCAGTGTGAGCTTCCCGATCTCCTGCTCAATCGGCGTTGCTTTCTCTTTCCATGCCTTCTGTTCGGCCTCGGAAACGGTGATCAGATCATTCGGCTGCAGCGCCGCGAAGAAGGCCTGCATCCGGTAGTAATCCGTCTGGCGGAAACCGTCGAACTTGTGGTCATGGCAGCGGGCGCAGCCCAGCGTGACACCCAAGATCCCGGCTCCCACGATATTCGTCATCTCGGTCAGCTGCTCATTCCGGCTGCTCGCCACCAGCTGATTCCCCGCATTGCGGCGAACTGGCCCCAGCCGGTTGAAGCCCGCCGCGATTAGTGTCTCGTCTTCCTTCGGCCCCATTTCATCCCCGGCAATCTGCTCCTGGATGAAACGGTCGAACGGCTTGTCGTTGTTAAACGCGCGAATCACATAGTCGCGATAGCGCCAGGCATCGGGTCGGTAGTTGTCGTACTCGAAGCCTTCGGTCTCTGAGAACCGAACTACGTCCAGCCAGTGCTTGCCCCAGTGCTCTCCATAATGTTCACTCGCCAGTAAACGGTCAACCACGCGCTCCCATGCTTTCGCGGATTTGTCATTCACGAACGCCGCTGTCTCCGCCGGAGTGGGCGGCAACCCGGTCAGGTCGAATGTGAAGCGCCGGATGAGCGTAGCCCGGTCAGCCTTCGGGGCAGGGGAGAGCCCCTCTTTCCGCATCCGTGCCAGCACGAACGCGTCCAGGGGGGCAGCAGCCCAGGCCTTGTCCGCCGCACTGCGGAACGCAGGCGTCGCAGGATTCCGGCGAGCCTGAAATGCCCAGTGCCGCCGCTCCGCCGCGGTATAGGTGCCCAGTGGCGCCGCCGCTAATGCGACCGCCGCAAAGGTGAGGATCAGCGCAGTTAGTTTCCGGCCCATTGACTCTATATCGTATCGCGGACGGAAAGGGTGTGCGGCGGTGCGCGTCCGCGTCTGTCTCATCCGATAGAATAG
>JBBQDH010000387.1:0-3624 GCA_038319515.1 Bryobacterales bacterium | reverse complement strand
GAAGAACTACACGCTGCTCAAGACCAGTCTGAACAAGCAGACGGATGGAGCACATTAGCCAGAGGAATTGGCTGGGACGCAGGGATTCGAACCCCGATACGCAGATCCAGAGTCTGCAGTCTTACCGTTAGACGACGTCCCAGCAGGGGAAGGGAACTACAAGGCGGGGTCAGACGCCAACTTCTATATTACAACTTTCTTCCCGTAATTGCGAAGTCCAGACCACCAAAAAATCGATTTCTGAAGCTTTCGGGCAGTTCGGCCACTTCCGGCAGCGTTTCCACTGCCGGCGAAAGCTCCCGCACCTCAATTTGCGCAAGACCTGCTTCCTCCATATAGAACCTCAATAATTGCGGGGGTACGGGCCTTGTGTGCGTAGGATCCAGATAGAAGTGCGTTGCGAAGATCGCCAGACACTCCGGGTTCGGCGTTTCCATCGCCAGCACGCCATTTCGCCGCAATCTTGACCCGCACAGCTTCACCAGAGATGGCAAACGTTCGGGCGCCAGATGCTCCACCACCTGGGAAATCATGATCCCGTCGAATTCACCTTCGGGCTGTGCTTCCAGATAAGCGAAGAGATCTGCGACTTCGGCCTCAAACCCCTTGTTCCTGCAATAAGCAACCGATTCCTCACCCAGATCGATGCCACGCGCCCTCACGTCGATTTCGCGCATTGTCTCCAAAAACTCGCCGCGACCGCAACCGACATCCAGCACATTGGTGCAGCCGGCAAAGTGAGGCTTGTAAAACTCCTGGTTGCGCCGCACATACTCTTCAGATCCGCGGAAGCGTTCCGAAAACCGTGAGTAGTCGAAGCCTGGAATTTCCGAACCCGCCGACACCGCACCGCCCGACAGAACACCCGGGGCCTGCACCGCGACCGGCACGGGAATTGTCACCGGCGGCACAACCAGGCCCCGCTGCCGAATCACCCGTAACTCACTGTGGATCAAATACTCATACTGCCGCCGGAACTCTTCCAGATCGACCTTCATCCGCTTCTGGATGTCGGCCGTGGTCCGGTCCAGTGCGCCCAGGTAATCCCCGTGCTGGCCTTTCACAATATCCCGGAAGTTGCTTTCCATCTGTGTAACGCGATGTTGAAACGCACCCTGCAGGTCGGCTGCGTTGCGCAGAAACTGGATTTCGTTCAGCGCCAGCTTCCTCTCCCAATCAACACGCCACTCGATCCAGTGCGTTCGGACGTCTTTCAGTTCACCCGCCTCGGCTTTCAACAGATCCACCTGTTGAATCAAAGGCCGCAGTTCATTCGTACGCGCTTCGAGGAACGCCAGTACTTCGGTAATCCGCCGGTCGGCATGGCCGTCGAGCTCCGCTGCCCGCGCGTCGATTTGCTGACTCAGTTCACCAACCCGCGCCGCCATCGTGGCACGAACCGCGTTCAACTGCTCATTCGTTTGCGACGCCAGTGAAATCAGAATCCGGTTGTGGTCGTTCAGTGCTTCCAGCAACGCTTCCACGGCGGAAACCGTCTCGCGATTAAACGTCACCTGATCGCGCACGAACCACTGGAAGGCTCGTGCAACGGTCTTTTTGACCACCTGAATGATCCGGTTCTTCAGGCCGCCGGCGCGCGGGTTTACGCTGCCGATTGCCGCAATCTTCGCCTGCGCCGCATCTCTCGCATGCACCACAGGCAACAGGTCCGCAATTGAAATGCGGATTTGCGGATACCCCCGCCCGGCGTCCGACTCCATCCCCGCCCGCGCCCCCGTGTCGGCAGGCTCCGGATAGCGTGCGCGAACCCGGTCGCGCACGGTCTGGATAATGGCCGTCAGCTCTTCAATTTTTTCCTGATCGGGAACCGCCTCAGGCATTCTTACGCTTCTTGTCCCTGCCTGACTTATCCCGGCTTGCTTCCCACGTCGCCACCATGCGGGAGCCCAGACCGCCGCGCGGCACAAAGTCGCCCGTAATGGTGATGCGCTTTGGCCTGCAGGCCTTCACAATGTCGCGCAGGAAACAGTTGACGACGTTCTCCTGGAAGATGCCCAGATTGCGATAAGCAACGGTGTACATCTTGAGAGACTTCAACTCCAGGCAGAGCTTGTCCGGCACATAGTTGATGGTGATCACGCCTGAATCCGGCAGCCCGGTCTTCGGGCAGATCGACGTAAATTCAGGCACGTCAATCTCGATCTCATAATCGGCAAACTGATTCGGCCAGGTCTCAATCTCCGGCAACGCCGCGTCTATACCTGCCGCGGCGTGTTCGTCTGTATAGGCCTTCTTCATTTTTTGTCCACCAGCTCTTTCGACAGCAGTTCCAGGAACAGCCCGACATCGGTCACGACGCCAACCGCCTGACCTGTACCGCGATCACTCACTTTGGTCGCGACCGCCGGATTGATATCGACACACACAATCTTCACCCAGCTCGGCAGCATGTTGCCGGTGGCGATGGAATGCAGCATGGAACCCAGGCAGATCACCAGGCCGGCGGGCTTCAGCAGCTCCGCATATGCATCCTGCGCCAGATTCATGTCGGTAATGGTTTCCGGCAAGGGGCCGTCATCGCGCAGGCTGCCCGCCAGCACAAACGGTACCTCATTCTTCACGCATTCATACATCACGCCGGATTTCAGTCGCCCGCTTTCCACCGCGCCCCGAATTCCGCCCTCGTGATTGATCGCGTTGATGGCGCGCATGTGGTTCCGGTGCCCGTGCTCCGCCTGACGACCGTCTTCCATGCGCACGCCTAACGATGTCCCCAGCAGCGCTGATTCGATATCATGCACACCCAGCGCATTGCCGCTGAGCACCGCATTCACCCAGCCATTGCGAATCAGCTTCGAAAGCCCGGCCACGCCGCCGGTGTGCACAACCACAGGGCCTGCAACCGCCACAATTGTCTTGCCCTGTTCTCTCGCCTGCCGCGCCAGCATTGCGGTCTGGCGAACCGCTGTCTCTACCTGCCGCTCCGATGAAATCTCGTTCGACATGAAGGCAAACGCGAGCCGGTCGCGTTCCTTCGCTTCCGGGGCCACGCGGATTCCGTGCATCCCGGTCACGACCATGTCGCCCGCCTTCAGGTCGCGCAGTCGCCGGCACCACGCTTCGTTGCCGCGGACCACAACCATCGCATCCAT
Organism: Bryobacterales bacterium; assembly: GCA_038319515.1. GTDB lineage: Bacteria > Acidobacteriota > Terriglobia > Bryobacterales > Bryobacteraceae > BOG-234. The sequence goes on along the minus strand of JBBQDH010000387.1, from coordinate 511 downwards.
GCGCTGATTCTGCACTTCCACCCACTCGCCGCCAATCCGGATGAACGTGTGGTGGTTGCTGGTGGAGTAAAAGTCCTCCGGCGCGCACTTATCTTTTTCCACCAGCCTGGTAACCGCGTTGCCGCCTTCCAGAGGCGAGCATCCGATCGGCAGAATCTGTGCCAGCAGATGGTCCATCTCCTGCTTCGAGGGAGTCGTCAGGCGCAGCCGCAGGTAGGATGGCTCACTGTTGGTCCGGCCAATCCGGAACTGCTCCACTTCAAATCGTCCGTTCGATTCCACCACCTTATCGAAGATCTGCTCCATCACATGGGAGTCGATCAGGTGGCCTTCGGCTTCGACAACTTCTTCAAAAGGCATGAATCTATTAGTCTATCCGCTGCGCCCGCGTGTCTTCAAAACCCCCTGAAATCAGGCCTTCAGGCACTTCCGACGGCCCAAAACATCAAAAAACCGCAGAAAAAGGGCCAAAACGTGCAGTCTTACAACATTTTCGCTTTACAATGTTTTC
>JBBQDH010000386.1:0-3647 GCA_038319515.1 Bryobacterales bacterium | reverse complement strand
TTCCGCAATGGTGGTCTTACCGGTTCCACTGGGCCCATAAAGAAAGATGGCGGACTGCGAGATCAGCGCGGGGCCCAATGCGTCGATCAGCGCGTCAGAGACCAGAATGTCGTGAAACGCCTCCTGAAGCGTGGCGCGGGTAGCCCTCACCCTGGCTGTCTGGCGCCGAACCGACGCCATGTAGGCCGCCAGTGAAACGGGCACCGGCCCGGCGTAACGCAGGGTCGCCGCGCGCTCCACGGCAAGCCGCCGGCCAGCGGAACTGAGTGAGAATACGTAGTCATCCCCGGTCATCCGCCGAACTTCGAGGTACTGCTGATCCGTCAGTCGCCGGAAAAGTGCTTCGGCCAGTTCGAGCGACAACTTCATCAAGTCGGCCAAAAGCTGGATGGTGCAGACGTTTCGCAGGTAGACATGGCGCAGCGCGATGTCGATCAGCATCTGCTCGGGTACATCCATTTCCCCGAACATCGAAGGTGGGCCCGGGAGCCATTCGGGAGGGCTCAGTCGCCGGACCATTTTCCTGTCGGGTGTAGCCAGTGCGGTGCCGGTGGACAAGTCTAGTCTCCCTTTTCCAGGTGGTCGGCCTGAAGATCAGTTTCGTCTGTACCGGGGGGGGTATCGTTGCGCCCGGTTTTGAGTTTTCGAATCAAGTTCAGTTTTCGAATTAAGGTTCGTCGCGAAATTTTCAAGATGTCCGCCGCCCGTTGCTGGTGTCCGTTCGTCTGGTCCAGAACCCGCAGAATCATTTGTTGTTCCAGTTCTTCCAGTGAATATCTGGCTCCTGACTGCAGAGCCGGGGCCTTCAGAAGTTCCGCGGGAAGGTTGGCGGGGCGAATTTCACTGCCGGAGGCGAACAGACTGGCGCGCAGCAATACATTGCGCAACTCCCGAATATTCCCCGGCCAGGCATAGTCTTCCAGTATGGTGAGCGATTCGTTGGTCAACGCACAGCCACTACCCTCAAGGAACATGGCCGCCAGCGGGGCCAGGTCTGCTACGCGCTCGCGAAGCGGCGGAACTCTCAGTTCGAACACGTCCAGCCGGTAAAAGAGGTCGCGCCGGAATCTACCCGATTGTACGGCTTCGTCAAGATTGAGATTGGTGGTCGCGACCACGCGCGGGTGTAAGCTGACCTTGCTTGTCCCGCCCAATCGGAACCAGTGCTGTCCATCAAGAATTCGCAGCAGCTTGGCCTGCATTCTGGAATCCAGTTCGCAGATCTCATCCAGAAAGATAGTTCCCTCCTGTGCCAGTTCGAAGAACCCCTGCCTGGGGCTCTCGGCGCCGTTCAATGCCCCTTTTTCAAAACCGAACAGTTCGCTCTCCATCAGATGCTCAGGAAGCGCTGCGCAGTTGACATCAAGGAACGGCAGTGCCGCGCGGGGCGAGAAGTGATGTATCGCCCGCGCGATCAGTTCCTTTCCGGTGCCGCTTTCCCCTGTTATCAGCACCGGCGCACTGGTTTGCGCGATGCGCTCCACCATTGCCAGCAACGTTCGCATGGGTTCAGAGGCCACGACGAGCCGCATCCCGCAGACCTCCAGAAAGCGGGGCTGGTCCGTCAGGGGAGTCGCACCAAGTGCGGCGCCGTGTGCTGGATTCGCTTTGGTATGCGCCATTTCGTCACTTCATGGGCCCACTGCTGAAATTGTCGGGCCGAATCTCAATATACCCGGTAAGGTCAATGTTTTGTCAATATTATCCTCCGTAAACAAGCAGGGCTGCCGCCTGGGCATGTGTCAATCTGGCTAATTCATCGACTTCCGCTCCCGCAAGAGGTATTGCCCGTGATTCATGGTGCAATGCTCATCGTTTCAACCTGTTAGCCCTGACAGAGTGTTACACTGGGAGTGTTTTTAAGCCTCTATGCCTTTACCGGCAAGACTCTATATCGCACTGATTCTCGCCTCCGGAAGTATCGGGCTGCTGTACGAGATCGCAAGGTTCTCGTCGGCTGACCCGGTTCAGTTCTGGCTCTATTTCCTTGTCACAATTCTGACGTCCGGACTGAAGGTTCGGCTCCCGATGGTGTTTGCCACCCTCTCGGTGAACTTTCTCTTCATTTTGGTCGGTATCGTCATGTTCAGTCTGCCGGAGGCCATTCTCCTGGGGGCCGGCGGGATTCTGGTGCAATGCTTGTGGCGGCCCCGCGTGCGGCCCAGGGCAATTCAGATAGCCTTCAGTGTCTCTGCCATTTCAATCGCCGTCATTGCCGCGCATGCTGCGTTCCACGGCCCGCTCAAGTTGCTGATGGGCGATGTTCATCCGGTCCGCCTGGGCCTTGCCGCACTCACCTATTACCTTGTGAACACTGTTCTGGTCGCCGGTGTGATCGGACTGACTGAGCGGAAATCGATCTTCAAAACCTGGTACGCCACCTATTACTGGGTGTTGCCATATCATATGGCAGCGGCTTCTGTCGCCTGGCTGATTGTCGTCCTGAGCCATCAGGAAGGCTGGCACGCGGCCATGGTTTTGTTTCCCCTGGTCTACTTTATTTACCGGTCTTACCGGATGTATATTGACCGGCTGGAAAAAGACAAAGGCCACGTGGAAGAAATCGCCGGACTGCACCTGCGAACCATTGAAGCGCTGGCGCTGGCGATTGAAGCCAAGGACGCCACTACCCATGAGCACCTGCAGCGCGTCCGCGTGTACGCGACGGAAATCGGCAAGGAAATCGGCATGTCCCCGACCGACCTGGATGCCCTGCAGGCGGCAGCTTTGCTGCATGACATTGGTAAGCTGGCGGTGCCGGAGCACATCATTTCGAAGCCGGGAAAGCTGACTCCGGAAGAGTTCGAAAAGATGAAGATCCACCCTCTGGTGGGCGCTGAGATTCTGGAGGAAGTGCAGTTCCCTTACCCTGTGGTGCCGATCGTCCGCGCACACCATGAGAAGTGGGATGGTTCGGGCTACCCGTTCGGCCTGGCGGGTGAAGAAATTCCGCTGGGGGCCCGCATCCTTTCTGTAGTCGACTGCTTCGACGCCCTTGCTTCAGACCGGCAGTACCGGCGCGCGCTGCCGCTGGATAAAGCGATGGAAATCGTGATCTCGGAGTCGGGAAAGGCCTTCGACCCGAGCATCGTGGATATCATCCAGCGCCGTTATCGCGAACTGGAAGAGAGGGCGGTGCGGACAGGCGGCGGGGAAAAGCCGAAGCTCTCGGTGGATATCCGGATCGAACGCGGTCTGGAGCCGGCGACGGGCTTCGCGGAGTCGGAAGAACCTGTCATGCCTCGTCAACTTGCTGGGGGCAGCGGCATGCCGCTGCTCGATCCGCTCTCCACAATCGCCGCGGCTACGCAGGAAGGACAAATGCTTTACGAACTTGCGCAGGATCTTGGGCACACGCTGAGCCTGCCCGAGGCGCTGGCGTTCGTCAGCGTGCGTCTGAAACGACTGATTCCGTACGACACGATCGTGGTCTACATCAAGAGGGAAGAGAAGCTGATTCCCGAGTACGTCTCAGGCGACAACCTGCGACTGTTCAACGCTCTGGAGATTCCCGTAGGGCAGGGCCTGTCGGGCTGGGTGGTCGAGAACAATCGCCATATTCTAAACGGCAATCCCTCCGTAGAGGCGGGCTATCTGAATGACGAAACGAAGTACAGCACCCTCCGCTCAGCCCTCGCGGTACCACT
>JBBQDH010000385.1:0-3655 GCA_038319515.1 Bryobacterales bacterium | reverse complement strand
GATTTTGGCGCGTTCAATCCCAGGGGGCTAACCTCTAGCCTCAAGACCATACGTGAAATAGCCAAGCGGTATCAGTTCGAGAAGTCTCCGAAATCAATCGATGACCTGAACTTTGATAAGGGGGTCGAGTTTCACTTTGGGACGCTTCAGAATATCAACATAGACAAAATCACGCTCTACACAAACGCCATTTCAGTGGACACCCGCTCATCCACCGACGATTCGATGGTCGTTGTAAGTGACATGGTGGACTGGGCATCCGATTCCTTTGGATCTACAGTAAAGCCGTCCCGGATTGGTCTCAATAGCCAGGTATCTTTCCAAAGCCATTTAACGCTGGCGAGGTTGAACCCACTTCTCGCGGTCGTCTCTGAAGCGACTGCATCGGTGGTCTCTGTCAATATGCGTCAATCATTTCAAATAGAAACGATTGGCATTATCCTCGGTTCTGATAAGTCTCAGACCAACATGCATCCGGCTGTCTTCTCCATCGAACGACGCGCCGAACTGCCATTCTCCGACAATACCTATTTTTCTACCGCCCCACTACCAACGACAGAACATTTGCGATTGCTCTCTGTTATTGAGGAGGGTCTTTTATGAGGCCGCACGCGGAGGTGATCGAGCTCCGGAAGCGTCAGCGATTTCGCGCCGCACTGAAAGCCGTCAAGTAAGTAATAACTTTTACTTCGGGCGCAGCAGCGGTTTGTAACTATATCTGGCGGGAATCGAATACGTCGGGTCGTCCAGCGTGACCCCCGGACGTCGCTTGCCCGCCACGCGCACGTAACCCAGATTCTGCCCGTGGTCGGCCTGAAGCGCTGTGATTTCTGTGTGATTGTCCGGCGCTATAGTTTGATGCCATTGGATCCAGCTTTGCCAGCCATCCTGCATGGAATCGGCCATATCTACATCCACAATTCCCGATCTGGACCAGTGTCTGCGCCACCATTCCGCAGAATGCAGGCAGCAAAGGCCCGGCTCCCACCAGGCTTTTAGATGATCCGGAATTTGATCGGGCAATGGCCCGTCTATTTCCTGCATCAGGCCGGCACCCGCGATCGCAATCGTTCCACCCGGTTTGACGAACCGGGCAAGATTGTTGAGATACAGATCGTCGGTTCCGTAGTACACGAACGAATCGATTGAGATCACGGCGTCGAAGAACGCGTCTGCGAAGGGTAGTTTTCGGGCGTCGGCCTGAATGGCAAACACGCCGTCGCCTGCCTCTGCATCGTGAATTCGTTGGGCGTTCTCCGTGGCGCTGAACCAGAGGTCGGTTGCCCAGACCTCCACGCCAAACTCGCGCCGCAGAAAGATGGATGACAGGGCTCTGCCACAGCCCAGATCCAGCACCCGCATTCCAGGCCGGAGTTCCACTACTTCACATAACCACTCGGTGAGCCACAGCGGATTGGCTCCACCGCCGGCACCGGCAGAAACCCACTCCGGGTTGTACTGGCCGGAGCGTGGAAAACGAGGGTTGGTCAGCATAGAAACTCTAGTTGCCCAGGGGTCGGTCGGCCGGCTTCTGCACCGGGTCTGGCGGGATGGCGAAGGCTGCCACGGGATCGGGATGTGCGGGGTCGAAAGCGCTGAAATCGTCAACAACATAGCGGGCCAGCGGTAGTTTGCCTGCCTTGATGGCTTGCACGATGAACTTAGCCAGTTCGTAGCTGCCATAGTCGCTGTGATGGGTGGTGTCGTTCCCCGCGAAGGCCTGGTGCGCGACCACAGGCCCCAGCGCTTCGTAGAACGGTTGACTCATGGCGTGCAGGTCAATCAGCGCGACGCTTTCTTCCTTCGCGGTCTGGCGAACGGCTTCGGGGAAATCGCCCAGGCTGTTGGTGATCTTGCCGTCCGCGTCGAAGGTCAGACGGTTCATGGGAGTCACCAAAATCGGCGTCGCCCCTTTCTGCCGCGCTGCCGCGATCATCTGCTTCAGAAAGTCTTTATAGCTGGTGAAGGCCCCGGAGCCGGGAGTCTTGTCCTTCTGGTCGTTGTGGCCCATCTGGATCATCAGGTAGTCACCGGGGCGGATCAGACTCATTACCTTATCGAAGCGCTTTTCGGCGAAGAAGCTCCTCAGGGATTCGCCGGATTCCCCGTGATTCGCCACCGCGATTTCGGGTTTCAGGAAGCGGGTCAGCATCTGGCCCCAGCTGTTGAAGGGCTCGCCGGGCTGGTCAGTGGAGGTGGAATCTCCCGCGATGAAAAGAGTCGGAACGGTCTCCGCCCTTTCGATGTCGAGGCGCGCAATGCCCGGCTGTTCATTGGTGAATGCAAGGTTCAGCCTGTCATCCCAGGCGACTGCTTCGCTTGTTGTTTCGCGGGGCTTCAACCGGACCTGGCTGCCGTCCGGAATCGCCGGCGTCCGCACGTTCACCACGAAAGTTCGGGTTTCGAACTGGCCAGGCGCGGTCACAACTTTCTCCAGCATCAGTCGTCTCAATTCGGCCTTCACGGTGGTTACCGTGGCGTGTTTGGGACTGCCGAATGTCGCGGTCACTTGGTAGTTGCCTTCGGGCACGGGCACAGTCAGGTAGAACGGCTTGCCATCTGCTGGCCGATTACTGAAGTCGAAGTGGAAGGCGGCGCCGAGTGCGCCAGGGGCATCGGGATGAGCGGGGTCGAAACCCTGGAAGTCGCTTGAAAGATGCGCTGCCAGCGATGGCACAGCCCGCCGAATTCCCTCGGCCACGCATTTCGCAAGCTCGTACGCTCCGTAGGCGCTGTGGTGGGTTGCATCTGTGCCGCGAGAAAACGCCAGCCACGATTTCTCCGGTCCCATGGCTTCATAGAACGCCACGCTCATGACCGTCAGATCAATCAGCGGGACGTTTTCTTCCTTCGCGGTTTGGCGTACCGACTCCGGGAAATCGCCCAGCGTGTTGCGTACTTTGGCACCCTCGAAATTATGCCGCTGCATCGGCGTGATCAACACCGGAAACGCCCCGCGCAAACGCGCCTCCGCAATCAGGACCTTCAGATATTGTTTGTGCGTGGTGAACGGTTCCACATAAGTCTGCGGCCAGTTTTGCTTCATGTCGTTGTGGCCAAACTGGATCAGCAGGTAGTCACCTTTTTTGATCTGGCTGAGGATTTTGTCCAGCCGCAGACCCGTGATGAAAGACTTCATGGTCTCGCCCGATTCGGCATGATTGGCGACGGCGATATCGGGTTTAAAGAAACGCGGGAGCATCTGGCCCCAGCTGGTGGTGGGCTCGCGCGGCTGGTCGGTTACGGTGGAGTCTCCCGCCAGAAATACGGTGGGGAGTTCGTCGGCCTTCGCGATATCGAGTGACGCCACGCAGGGGTGCCCGCCGGTGAATTCCAGGTTGAGTTTGTCATCCCAGTGCAGCACGCCCGCTTCACGGCTGTTCAGGCGGACCTGATCGCCTCCAGGTGCGTTAAGCGGCGGGGCAGGGACCTTGGAATTGCGCACATTGACGATGAAGGTGACGGGCGTGAACTGGCCCGCCAGGGTATCCAGCCGTTCCACCATCAGGCGCCGCGACTCGGCCTTCACAGTGGTGGAGCAGGCGGTGGCGTTGTTGCCCAGGGTTGCCGTCACACGGTAGTTCCCTTCGGTCGCGGGCTCAGAGAAAATGAAGGGTTTGCCACTCTCGGTGAATTCAAAATGGCCTGGTACTGC
>JBBQDH010000384.1:0-3664 GCA_038319515.1 Bryobacterales bacterium | reverse complement strand
CTGGCGCGAAGAATCAGTTCCAATTCCGCAATGACACTGAACATATCGGCAAAATCGAAATAGCCAAGATGCGCAAGGCGGAACAGCTCGTCTTTCATGCTGCCCTGGCCGCCGGTGATGACGGCTCCAAACTTCTGCTTGAAGCCCTTGACAATCACGCCGGCATCCATGCCTGCGGGCGGCTTGATGGCGGTGACGGCGCTGCCCGGGCTGGAGGAGAAAAGTTCGAGTCCCAGGGCGACTGCTGCGGCGCGCGTCGCCTGTGCCAGCAATTGTGCGTTGCGGATCAGATTCGCCATGCCGATGCCGCGGATGTATTTCAGGGCTTCGTCAAGCGCCAGAATCAGGGAAATCGCGGGCGTCCACGTTGATTCGCCCAAATCACCGTTTTTCTTTTCCTTTTTCAGGTCGAAGTAGTAGTGGGGCAGGGAAGCGGTCTTGCTGTGATTCCAGGCTTTTTGGCTGACGGAAAGGAACGCGAGGCCGGGCGGGATCATGAAAGCCTTCTGCGAACCGCCAATCACGATATCGAGGCCCCAGCCATCTACGTCGAGCGTCATGGTGCCGAGTCCTGTAATGGCGTCCACCACGAAAACAGCATCTGTCTTCTGCACCAGTTTGCCGATTGATTCCACATCATGCTGGGCACCCGTGGAGGACTCCGAACCCTGAATAAACACTCCCCTGATGGCGGGCTCAGCTTTTAATGCCGCTTCCACCCGATCCGGGGTCACCACGCTGCCGTAGGGAGCTTCGAGGACATGTGCGTCCAGTCCGTAGGCCTTCACAATCTCGACCCACCGTTCGCCGAACTTGCCTGCTGTACAGACGATGACCCTGTCGCCCCTGGAAAACAGATTCGACACCGAAGCATCCATCGCGCCGGAGCCCGATGCCGCCATGCAAAGGACATCGTTGGTGGTGCCGTAGACTTCCTTCAGCCCGGCAAGCATGGAACGGTAAACCTTCCGAAACTCTTCGGTCCGGTGGTGAATATCCGAAGCCATCATGGCGTGGAGCGCTGGTGGGTAAAGAGGGGTCGGTCCCGGCGTCAGCAAACGCTGCTTGCGTATGTACATGAGAAGGAAGTAAAGTCTTTACAATATCAAGCCCTACACGAACTGGAGCACGCGGCGAGCGTGCGCGCGGTCTACTTTAAGGAAAGACATGTCGATACTCGATCAGTTGCAGAAAGACCTTGTTGCCGCGATGAGGGCCAAAGATGAGCTCCGTCTGAGCGTCATCCGCGGCATCAAGGCGGCGATTCAAAAGGCCGCCGTGGTGGATCCGTCGAAGCCTCTGGGGGACGCGGGCGAGCAACAGATCCTGAAGAGCCTGTTAAAGCAGCGCACAGAAGCTGCGGAGATGTTCCGGACTGGCGGGCGTGAGGAACTGGCGGCGAAGGAAGAGGCCGAGCGCGTGATGATCGAAACCTACCTGCCTGCTGCGGCGTCCGATGCCGACATGGATGCGGCATTGGAAGCGGCCATGCAGGAGACCGGCGCGAACTCCGCAAAGCAGATGGGCCTGGTGATTAAAGCTGCGCAGGCGAAGCTGGTTGGCAAGACGGTGGACGGCAAGGTACTGAGTGAGAAAGTAAAGGCCAGACTCGCATGACACCCAACACACCAAAGAAGCCGCACGTGCACCAGCCGTTCGTTCCGCCGAACGTGCAGATGAAAGAATTCACGCTGCGGGCCGTGTTGCTGGGCCTGGTGATGTGCGTCGTGCTGGGCGCGGCGAACGCCTATCTGGGGCTTCGTGCGGGCCAGACCATTGCCGCCACGTATCCTGCCGCAGTGATCGGGATGGCGGTGCTGCGTATCTTCAAAGGTTCCATCCTCGAAGAGAACATCGCCCGAACGGCCGGTTCCATTGGGGAATCTGTGGCGGCGGGTGCGATCTTTACTCTCCCCGCGTTTGTGATTTCGCGTTCGTGGCTCGACTTTTCGCCGGGCACAGCATATTGGAAATCGACCGCGCTGATGATGATCGGAAGCATTTTGGGTGTGTTGTTTGTGTCGCTGGTTCGGCGTGTGCTGGTGGAAGATCCGGACCTGCCGTTCCCGGAATCGGTGGCTGCGTCGCAGATCCACAAAGCCGGGCAGATGGGCGCGCAGGCCGCGAAATTCCTCTTCTACAACATGGCGGGCGGAGCGGTGGTTTATCTGGCGGGAGCCTTCAACGCCTTTGCGGTGGACAAAGACTGGTTCTTCCCCGTTGGCAATCTGGGGAAAACGACGCTGCGGCTGGGCGCGCCGGGATCGAAGAACCTGTTGATTACGGGTGGTACGACGGTGTTCTCCGGCCCCACCATCAGCCCCGCCTATATCGGCGTCGGCTATGTGATTGGCCCGGCGCTGGCCGCGTTGAACTTCTCCGGCAGTATTATTGCGTGGGGGTTGCTGATCCCGCTGCTCATGTACTTCCTGGGTCCGCAGTTGCAGACGTTCCTGCCGCCGGGTGCGGGGGAGGAATCGTGGCTCGGTCTGGCGAACAGCGTATGGCGTTTCATCGTACGCCCCATTGCCGTGGGTGGCATGTTGACCGGGGCGTCTTACACGCTGTTCAAAATGCGCAAGAGCCTGTTCGCCGGAATTCGGCGAGCTTTCCAGGAGATGCAGACGGGCGCGGCGCCTGCTGAAACCACCGCTCGCACCGAACGCTACATGAGTTCGCGCGTGGTGCTGTTCGGCATCGCGGTCGTCTTCGGTCTGATGATCGTGCTTTACACCTATCTCTCCGGTGGCCTTCTGGCCGGGTCCGTGGCCGCTGTGGTGATGCTGATTGTCGGCTTCTGTTTTGCGACGGTATCCGGCTACCTGGTGGGCGTGATCGGCTCTTCGAATAACCCCATCTCCGGGCTGACGCTTTCCACGGTCATTATTGCGGCACTATTGATGGTGGCTTTGGGTGTGCGGGGGCAGGGCGGCGTGATTGCGGTTCTGGGCGTGGCCACTGTGGTCTGCGTTTCGAGCGCCGTTTCGGGCGAACTGTTACAGGATTTCAAGGTTGGTTATATCCTGGGCGGGACGCCCCGAACCATCCAGATTGTGGAGTTAATCGCCGTGGTGCTGGCCAGTCTGGTGATGTATTTCCCTCTCATGCTGCTGCACGAAGGCAATATCAAAGCGGGCGGCATTGGTTTTGGAGACCGCGCACTTCCTGCTCCGCAGGCCGGTCTGATGGCCGCGCTTTCGCAGGGCATTGTAGGTGGCGATATGGCCTGGCCGCTGATTATTGCGGGTATTCTGATGGGAATCGCGCTCATCATGATCGGCGTGAAGAGCCCGATGCTGGTGGCAATCGGGATGTATCTGCCGTTGGGAACGACGTTCGCGATCTTCATCGGCGGCATGGTTCGCTGGTTCACGGACAGCATTGCGAACAGCCGGAACATGAACGAATCGCAGAAGATCCGGATTGAGAGCGTGGGGGTGCTGGCTGCGTCCGGCCTGATTGCAGGCGAGGCGCTGATGGGTTTGGTGACGGCCTGGTTTAACTATCAATACGGCAAAATGCCGGAGGTTTTGGCGCATCCCTCTTATGTTGTCGGGCTTGTCGTGCTGGTGTGTCTGGCGCTTTCGCTGATCTATGTTCCGCTCTCGAACGCGGGACGCCCGGAAGACCCTCCGCCTCCGGCCGCCTTCGGGTAGGTCTTCCG
>JBBQDH010000383.1:0-3715 GCA_038319515.1 Bryobacterales bacterium | reverse complement strand
CCAATGGTGGCGCATCACCTACGCCGGCGGCACCGGCAACGACGTCGTCCTCACCCTCCTCACGCCGACCGCGTGGCAGAGCTGGCAAGCGGCGAATTTCGGAGCCTCAACGAACGACCCTGCCATCGCGAGTGCCACAGCAAGGAAGTCGCTTTTCACCGTGCCGCGCCGGAATCGGGACGGGCGTCAAATGGTGCCGGGGAGTGAGGGGTTCCGAAGACCTTCAGTTCGGCCAGCTTTGGCCGATCAGTCTTTCCGTCAGTGCCCGTTTGTGTAGACCAAGAAAAGCGGACATATCGGGCACTCACCCTTTTTGCATGGCGGTAAGACGCCAGAAACTCAGTGTTAGCCGGATTGTCGGCGTATGGGAGCCAGGTCGTGTTGTCATCCGATGTTTCCACCTTGTAGTTGATCTTCTTTCGTTCCTTCACATCCTCGACTGCGGGGAACCACTCTACCGCGTTAATGTCATGCGGACCACCAAGATCAACTGTGAGCCATTGCGGAGCCCCTCCATTGGGAAACCATTTAACATACCAGTCGTCAGCGCCACCGTAGTTCCCGTCCACCGCTTTGGCCGATCGCAAGAAAGACTCCACATTGCTGCCCACCGGTTCGGGGGTCGAACAAGTCGTGGGTTTTCCCAAGGCGACATTCCCTTCGTCGATCCGGATGGCTTTGGGGACAATGTCCCAATAGCCCGTGAAAAACTGATCCATGCCAATCTGGTAATATGGCTTGAAAGTTACGCATCTCTTCGCGTCATCGGTGCCGGTAAAGGTCAACGGTTTTCCAGGAACCGGCTTGAACCAGTCATCCAGGTTGTTGATCCACGCATCTGGAGCGTTTGAGCCCGCAACCAACTCGCTCAAGTAGGGACGCGCCCCAACCCCGACTATCACCAGCGGTCCATAAAGAAAGGCCGTCTGGGTGTCCTTGTCGGGCATGGGCTCCTGCGTCAGCCCCATCGGCAGGGACACTTCAACACGGTCGCCTTCCTTCCATGTGCGCTTGAGCAGGGCATAGGTTCCCGGCTCGGCGGTGACCGATTGCCTCTCGCCGTTTACTTTGACCTCGAACCCTTTTACGCACCAGCCGGGGATTCGGATTCCGAGAGTGACTGTGGTCGGAACAGGCATGTGCGTGACGATCGTCGTTGACTGCTCGGCGGGAAAAGCGGTGGCCTGTTCCAAACGCAGCTTCTTCTCCGGCCAGTCCACCGTGGAAGCGATAAACAGGTTGACGTAAATGACCTCTTCATCATGGCTGTACAGGGTCTCTCCGAACTTGGCGAAACTCTCCAGCCCGGTCCCATTGCAGCAATAGCAGCCTTTCAAGAACGAACGGAAATCCTTTACGGTATTGGCGTTCAGCGGCTGATAGTAGGTCTTCCAACCGGTGATCGGATCCTGGCTGCCCAGAATCGAATTGAAGAGAGACCGCTCAAAGTAGTCCAGATACTTGGGGTTGCCCGTGAGCAGGAAGAGACTCCGCGTGATCTTCAGAAGATTATAGCTACAGCAGGTTTCCTGGGGAAAACGGGACTGGGTGTTCGCGATCGCCCTGCTTCCTGGTAAACCCTCGTGGACGCTGGTTCCGCCGGTGACGTAACACCGGCGGCCGGATCCGGCGACGAAGTTCCAGAAGTTACTGCTGGCCGTGATGTAGAAGGCGTCCTTTTCGTATTCCGCGGTCTTCGCAGCACCCACCATCTTGGCAAGGTATGTATTGGCGTGGCCGCTAACCACATCCTTCCCTTCGGCGAGCGGGGTTAGCATGGACGCTCGCTCTTCCCATTGCCGTGAGAGTCCTTTGTACCGGTCGTTCCCGGTGGCAATATAAAGGTTCTCCAGCGCGTCCTGCATGCCGCCAAATTCGATCCGCTTGACCGTCTCCCATTGGTTCTTACCGGTATATTCGTCCTGCTTCGCCTTGATCCATTCGGCCAGTTGTGTCGCGATGCCAAGCGCCTGCCGGTTGTCCGCAAACTGGTGCGCCGCGAGCAGGCCTTCCAGAAGTTTATGCATGCGGAACCAGACCACGCCGTCCAGTCTGTTGGCGTCAAATTCGATTTCAGGAGACGCGAATAGATATTTGCCACCCTGGGCCGCCTGACATTTGCCGAGTTCGGCAACCATGTAATTGACGCGCTCAAGCAGTGCGGGGTCGGCGGTCTGTGCATACGTCATTGAAATGGCCGATAAATAATGGGCCTCGTAAAACCCCGGGAACGGTCCGCTCCCCGCGGGCCCGGCCCAGCTTTCAAGCGGCTTCGCCCCTTGGGTCGGAAGACCGGCCTGCCAGCGGAAACAGTATAGCGCCCGATCAACCCCGATCTCATCCAGGGTCCTCCGGTTGGTCTGCATCGCCGCCTTGAAATCGCCGTCCTGCAGCCGCGTCTGCGCCAGAGCAAATGCCTTCATCGTGTGGCCCAGCACTGTGACCAAAGGCGCCGAACGGGACTTGTCCGTAATCAGCAGGTCTGAATCCGCAGCCGTCGTCAGCGCCGCTGGCGGAAGCAGCAGGAGGGCGGTGAGAAGTGTCAGGATGTGCTTCACGGGAGCGATTTTCAGATTCACAGACCGGATGGGGATCTGCGGCACCAGCCGCCGCTTTGGCGACTAAAATCCGCGACTGCCAACCTGCGCGCCCGTTGGCGGTTTCTTCGAGGGAGTGGGGAGGAAACGGGCAATTCGGTAGTGGCTCAATTTGAACCACGAAGGCATCACGGACACCAAGGGAATAGCGGCGGTGGATTTTTTTCTCAAGGTCATCTCCTTCGTGTCCTTACTGTCTTCGTGGTGAAATCCAAATTGAGCCACTACCACCCGAACTTCACCTTTCCCGAACCGGTGATATTTTCTTCCCATGCTCGCGATTCGATTCAATTTGACGCTCGATGAACTGGCCGACGTCAGAGTTTTCATCGGCAAGAGTTCATGGAAATGCCCCGGCTGGTGCGAATACCCTCCTTGCGAATTCGGATTATGAACCCAGTGCAGGGGGCGATCTGATTTCCCTGTTTTGCGCTACCGAAGTGAGTTCGCGGGGTTTGAGCGCACTATATGAATTCCAAAGCCCTCCTCTGGTCGCTGTTTATGGCGGCGTTGCTGATGCCCATTCGCGCGGAGGAGCCGCCGATCGATCCGATCCGCGGGCGCGAGCTGATGCGGAAATCCTCGATCGGCGAGACGCTCACGGCTGAGGAGCAGGCGTATCTCGAACGCGTGAAGGCGGAGATGCGGAAACGCGCCGCGGGAAAGGCAGGTTCGCCCGCGCCTGCGCCGACGCGCACGGCAAAGCCGATCGAAGTGAGCACGGCTGACTGGTCGGCGCTCGTGCCGATCACGGACATGACCGCGCCCTACAAGGGCGAGGACGGCGGGCTTTACGGCGGCGGGAAAAACGAACCGCCCGAGGTGCATCGCGCGGCGCATTTGAAGGAGGTGGAAAAGATCGTCCCGCGGGATGCGAACGGCGAGCCGGCGGGCGACGGGAAGATTGGGTTCATCACGATCGGATTCTCGAATCCGAACATCGAGTCGGAGGATTTCAAGCGCACCGCGGATGCCGATGTGCAGAAATCGCCGCGCGTCACCATCGTGAACGGCTGCATCGGCGGGCGCTCGGCGGTGATGTGGGCGTGGGATGGAGCGGACATTTTGCCGAAGGCCGAGCAGGATCGGCTCGATAAGGAAATGGATCTGCTGCACAT
>JBBQDH010000382.1:0-3776 GCA_038319515.1 Bryobacterales bacterium | reverse complement strand
AAACAGATTCGTCGTACTCAGTTGCTCTCTATACGATTCCAGCGTGTCCTGCGAGCCCGCCGCAATCTCCTTCAAGACCTTGTCAGTCTCCGGCCCCTTACCTGCCATCAGCTTCGTGGTCTCATACCACGCGCCCGCCAGAGCCTTCGCAAAGCGTTGGCCGCTGCCATCCGGCCGGTTCAGAATGTCGGTCCGAACCACCATCAGATCTACAATCTCGCCCGGAATCTGAGAAGAATTGAACAGCATCTTCACACCCTTCGATTTCATAATCTGCGACACCATGGGCTTCCACGTCACCACCGCATCCTGCGACGTATCGCTGATAAACGCCGTCGCGATATCCGCGTCCGACGTGTTCACCAGCTTCACTTTCTTAATCTGACTTTCCAGACCATTCAGCGTCATGGCGCGTTCATACAGATACTCAGAAACCGTTTTCTGCACCAGCAAAACCTTCTTGCCCGGCAGCGTCTGCAGCGTCACATTATTGCGGGCCAGCAGCGCATCGTTGCCGTTGGAATAGTCGCCCGTGATCACCGCCGTCGTGTCGATCCCCGCAGCCGCCGGCAAATCCAGCGCCTCCATGTTGGTCATGGCGCAGGCGTCAATATTCTTCGCCACAAACGCATCCAGCGACGGCGCGTAGTCGAAGCGCTGCACCTTGATCGTGACGTTATATTTGTCCGCCCATTTTTTCAGAATGCCGGATTTGCCCATATAGTACCAGGGATTCCACCCCACATAGACAGACCACCCGACCACGAAGGAGGGCTTATCGGCGGCAAACGCCGTGATGGAGAGAAGAAGGAGAAAAAGTGCGCGCTTTATCAAGGCAGTGTCCGATTGCCACGACATTGTGGACGCGGGCCGACGTTGCCCCAATCTTGTACCACCGGAAACCTCGATTGTAGCGCGAAGCAGGCGCTAAAACCCGTATCGGGAGCATCGATTTTTTCGATTGCACGTATCCACGAGGCTCTGCCATGATACCGATAGGCAGGGCTCCGCTTGGGCCCTCGCTTTCTCAATTATGCGTCTATGGGACGACACGATCCAGGGCGGAGCCAGTTGGTCTCTCGTCCTGCGGCGCGGCAATTTGCTGCGTCTCGAAGATATCGAAGGTGGCGCCAATGCCGCCACGCTGCTCTATAACCTTGACTGCCCGGTGGAGCGCTACAACATGCCGGATACGTTGAAGGGCCAGCACATCGCGCACCTCACAGCAGGCTTCATCCTGGTGTCTGACATGGGTCGCGTCATGGCGTCCATCACGGACGATTCGGTTGGCTGGCACGATCCGCTGGGCGGCTTCAACAACGCCGCCTCCGTCGCCGCGAAGTATGGCGCGGCAAACTATCAGGAACACCGCAACGCATGGCATCGCAATGCCCATTCGAATCTTCTCGCTGAGGCCGCGAAATACGGTCTTGGCCTCCGTGATCTGGGCCCCACCGTTAATTTCTTCAGCAAAGTGCAGGTGGCCGAAGACGGGGAAATGCAGTTCATCCCGGGTAACTCACAGGCAGGCGACTTCGTCGGGATTCGGGCCGAGATGGACCTGCTCGTCATCATCGATACCGGCCAGCATCCTCTCGATCCAAACCCTGTCTATGCCCCGAAACCGATTCATTTCTCGCTCCACAAGGCAGGCCCTGTTTCGGCCGACGACCCCTGCCGCAAGTCCCGTCCGGAGAACGCCCGCGCCTTCATTAACACCGAGAGGTACTTCGCTTGATCGTCTTAGCCGGAGACTCCTGGATCCAGGAGATCAAGAAGGGCCGGAAGATTCGCATCGTCGATCTGGAAGGCAATCAGGCCGTGGACACGCTCTTCTACAGCACGGCGGACACTTCCGAACGCTACAGTGCCACCGACACAATGGTGGCGCAGCGCAACATTTATCTGACCACCGGTACCGTGCTCATGTCGAATCTTCGCAATCCGATGCTGACCATCACCGCCGATACCTGCGGCCGTCACGACACGCTCGGTGGCGCGTGCTCCGCCGAGAGCAACCAGGTTCGTTACGCCCTTGAGAAACGCCACATGCACGCCTGTCGCAACAGTTTCCTGCAGGCCATCGAAAGCCCGAAGTGGAATCTCACCAGGCGTGACATCACGGCGAACATCAATTTCTTCATGAACGTGCCGGTCACGCCCGAAGGGCGCCTGACCTTCGAAGACGGCATCTCCGAACCGCTGAAATACGTCGAATTGCGGGCCGAGATGGACGTCATCTGTGTCATCAGCAACTGCCCGCAGCTGAACAACCCCTGCGACGCGTACAACCCCACTCCCATTGAAGTGCTGATCACACACTGATGTTTAAGAAAGTTCTGATCGCCAATCGTGGAGCCATCGCCTGCCGGGTTATCCGAACCCTGCACCGCATGGGAATTGCGTCGGTCGCAGTCTATGCCGAGCCTGACCGCCATTCCCTGCACGTCCTGCAGGCGACCGAACGCGTCCTTCTCAAGAGCTACCTGGATATCGATGCCGTCCTTGATGCGGCAACAAGTACAGGCGCGCAGGCGATCCATCCCGGCTACGGCTTTCTCAGCGAGAATGCAGAGTTTGCCGAAGCCTGCGAAGCGGCGGGCATTGCCTTCATCGGCCCCACCCCGCAGCAGATGCGCGACTTCGGGCTGAAGCACACGGCGCGCGCCCTGGCGGCAGCGAACGGCGTTCCGTTGTTGCCTGGCACGGGGCTTCTTGCCGGTGCCGAAGAGGCCTGCATCGAAGCGCAGCGCATCGGCCTGCCCGTGATGCTGAAAAGCACAGCGGGCGGTGGTGGTATCGGAATGCGCCTTTGCCGCAATCTGGATGAGTTGGCGGAGTCGTGGGCATCCGTTGAGCGCACCAGCCGCGCCAGCTTCAAAGAGAACGGCATTTACCTCGAAAAGTTCGTGGAACGCGCCCGCCACGTGGAAGTGCAGATCTTCGGCGATGGCGCGGGAAATGTGATCGAACTCGGGGAACGCGATTGCTCCGTGCAGCGCCGCAATCAAAAGGTCATCGAAGAAACCCCCGCACCAGGCATCGACGCAACCGAACTGCGGGCCTGCGCGGTCTGTCTCGGCAAGGCCGTGAATTACCGGTCTGCCGGCACCGTGGAATTCGTCTGCGACGCCGATGCCGCGAAGTTCTATTTCCTCGAAGTAAACACGCGCCTGCAGGTGGAACATGGCGTCACTGAAGAGGTGACCGGCACGGATCTGGTTGAGTGGATGGTAAGGATCGCGGCGGGCGAAGCACTTCCCGCGCGGCCCGAAAATAAAGGGCATTCGATACAGGTCCGCGTCTATGCGGAAGACCCCGGTAAGAACTTCCAGCCCAGTGCAGGCATACTCACGCAGGCAGAATTTCCGGCGAACGCCAGGGTCGAAACCTGGGTGGAGCGCGGCACGGAAGTCACGCCGTTCTACGACCCGCTGCTCGCCAAGATCATCGTCAAAGCGCAGACCCGCGCCGAAGCAATCAGCAAGCTCACGGAAGCCCTTGCAGACACGGGTTTCGGCGGCATTGAGACTAATCTGAATTACCTCGCCCAGATTGCCGCCAGTGCGCAATTCGCGCAGGGTGGCGTCGTTACCAACTTCCTCAACACGTTCCCGTACCGTGCTCACACCATCGAAATCCTGGATGGCGGCACCATGACAACGGTGCAGGATTATCCTGCGCGCCTGGGTTACTGGAATGTTGGTGTTCCGCCTTCCGGCCCCATGGACAGCCTGTCATTCCGGATCGGCAATCAACTCCTGGGCAATGAAGAG
>JBBQDH010000381.1:0-3782 GCA_038319515.1 Bryobacterales bacterium | reverse complement strand
GCTTCGCTGGTGATCAAGGACCCGCGAGCGCCGCAATCGTGAACGATCCCGTGGGCGTCGCTCTTGATGGGAGCGGCAATCTGTACTTTTCCGAAGGGTATGGGGCGCGCATCCGTAAAGTGGACGCAAACGGAACAATCGTCACCGTTGCCGGAACGGGGAACCCAGGTCAGGTGTCCGCCTCGGGCCCGGATGCGACAAAACTGGATCTGGTGAACCCGGGACCGATGGCGGCAGACGCGGCTGGAAACGTGTACTTTGTCGAGAGTCTGACCGTGCGGCGCCTGTCGCCGAGCGGCGAGCTGACCACTTTCGCCGGAAACGGGCAGCTTGGAAAACAGGGTGACAACGGCCCGGCTACTTCCGCATCTTTCGGCGGAATCCCACAAGGCCTCGCGGTGGATGCTGCCGGCTCCCTCTACATTGCCGATTCCAGCAACAGCGTCATCCGTCAGGTAACCGCCGATGGAAACATCCGGACCATCGCGGGGACGACCGGGACGTTCGCATTCGGCGGGGACGGGGGACCCGCTACTTCCGCGCGACTCTCTTACCCGAGGGGGATCGCCTTCGATATGGCGGGGAACCTGTTTGTTGTGGACTCCAACAACCGCAGAGTACGCCGCATCGCTCTGGACGGAACTATTACCACCGTCGCTGGAAACGGACGCCTTGATTTCCTGGACAACGGCTGGCCGGTGCCCCAGGGCGACGGCGGGAAGGCGGTCAACGCTCAACTGTTCGGTCCCGTAAGCGTGGCTGTGGATTCGGCAGGCAGCATTTTCATCGGGGAACATCAATCGGGCTACTATTTCGGCAACCGCATCCGGCGCGTGACTCCGGACGGGCTGATCGAAACAGTGGCGGGTACCGGCGATTACGGCTACAGTGGAGATGGCGGGTTGGCTCGCTACGCGCAGCTGCATTGGGTATCCCAACTCGCCTCGAACGCGAATGGCCAGGTCTACTTCGCCGATCGGCTGAATTACAGAGTTCGGGTACTGACGCCGATCTATGGAACCTTTACGCCGCCTTCCACTACTGGAGGGGCTTCCAGCCGACGGTAACGACCGGTACTGGCTCTGGAGCGGGCTGGCTTACGAGCAGAAATCGCTGACCGTCAGGCGCGGCGGCGTAAGTGTATCCCTCCCCGGTAGGCGGAGCGCGAAAAAGCTGTTTCGGTTCTCCGATCCGCGCCGTCTGACCGCCGCGAGTCTCGACCGGCGCTGCGGCGAGCCAGCCGTTCTTATCGACGAAGAATATTTCCCGGCCGTCGCCGCGCCAGGCCGGCCGGGATCCTCCATCCGTGTTGAGTGGAAAAACGCGGCCGGGATCTTCGAAGGGGCTGAGGCACATTGTCCACTTCCCGGGAAGCTCGCAAACATAGGCTACCCAACGCCCGTCGGGCGAAATGCGCGGCTGCGTTTCGCTGAGCGGTGTTGCTTTCCAATCCCGCGATGCGCCAGATTTGAGATCCAGTAAAAAGATGTCGAAACCGCTTGTCTTGTTGTGTTGATAGGTCACCCCGAGCGCATAGCGCCCGTCCGGACTGATCGTCTCGAGCACGCTGTCACCCGGCGATTGGTAGATCAATTCAGGTTGTGAACTTAAGCCGAGTTTCTGGCGGTAAATGTCTTCGTGCTCCCGCTCCGTGAAGGTGAAGTAGATGGAATTCCCATCCGGAGACCAGACTGGAAAGAAGCAGTTTTTCAAACAGGACGTTAACCTTTGCGCACTCGTTGCATTGGCGGACCAGAGATTCATGGCCGCCCGGTTGTCCTCACGTTTCGCAAAAACGGCGTGCCGGCCATCGTTGGATAAGGCAAGGCCCACAACATCCTTACCTTCGATCGCGAGTTCACCCAAGGCACGGCCGGTCCGGTCCACCCAGGTGGGCTTACCGGCATTTTGCGATAACGGCCAGTGCACGAGTACGCCTGTACCGGATAGCGCGAACCCCGACATCGTAAGTTCCGGCGACGCCTGAGTCTCCTCACCGCTCCACTCGCTCTTCGTCAAGTTGAATTTCCGGCCGAGCAACCGCCCATTCCGGAGATAGAAAAGGCGGTCGCCGCCGGCCATCACAGACCCGCTTCCGCGCAAGATCAGTTTTCGTTCGTCCGAGCCCAGGCGGCCCACATAAACTGCGCCTGATTGGCGACTGGTTTCCATGTCGCGGTTGCTTAATGCGGTGTAGACAAAATGTTCACCATCCGAAAGAAAACGGGGAGAGAGATGCGTATGCTCCTCCGCCGGCAGATTCAATGCCGTAACAGTGCGGTTACCGGTGCCATCCTCGCCAATGCGCCGGATCACGCCTTCGCGGCGAAGAGAAGCGTAGCTGTAGAGAATGCCGCCATTGCGGCCCCAGGAGCCGCCCGTGAGTGGGCCGGTCTGGCAAAGCGTGCGCGACGCGCCGGAAGAGAGATCCAGAATTTTCAGTTTGGTGTCGGTTCCAAACCCGATTTGGCGTCCGTCTGGCGACCAGAATCCCACGCGCGCCCCGGCTGTCGCGCTGAGTGGCTTTGCCGCGGCCTCGTTCAAGCTCCGCGTCCATAAAAGAGCGTTGCCTTGCTGATCCACGGCCCGAAAGAGCAATGTTCGTCCATCGGGAGAAATCTCAAAACGCGTACGGAACGAATTTCCCGGCGGAGGATACAACTCGAAAGAGACCGGCTGGCTTTGCGTTGCGCGCGGAAGCAGGAGGAACGCGCCAGATAGAAGCAGTGCGGAGAGTGCCGCGGCAAGCCACCAGAACCAGACGGGGCGCTTGGCCTTGGGGCTCTCGAATTCGCCGCACCATCGCAATGCCCGCGCCAAGTCTGCGGCGCTCTGCCAGCGCTCGGCCGGATCTGCAGCGAGACAGGAGTCCATGACTACTCTGAGAGATGGGGGAATGGAAGCCGCGGTTGGAGCTGCTCCGCGGTCGAATCGCTGGCCCGTGATCATCTCTTGGAGCACCGCGCCCAAAGCGAAGATGTCAGCGCGTGCATCGATCTCGCCAGTCATACTCTCCGGCGCCATATACGCCGGGGTGCCGCTTAATTCAGCGCTGTTTTCCACCTCTTTCAACCAGAGCGCGATACCGAAGTCAAGCAGTTTCGGACCGCCGCGCGTGAGCAAAATATTCTCCGGCTTCACGTCACAGTGAACGACGCCATGGCTGTGCGCCTCAGCCAGCGCGGATGCTATGGCTGAGGCGATGTCGAGCGCCTGATTCAACGGCAATGGCCCTTTAGCAATCCGCTCCGACAAAGGAGTGCCTTTGACCAACTCCATGACGAGGACGTCGATTCCTTCGTAGCAGCCCACGTCGTACACCGCGCACACATTCGGATGCTTCAGGCGTGCAGCCGCCCGGGCTTCACTGGTGAGGCGGTCGCGCCAGTCTGCGTCCAGTTGATGATTGCCGTTCATCACCTTGAGGGCGACGCTCCGGAGCAGCCTGGTATCTTCCGCTTCGTAGACCGTCCCCATTCCGCCCGCGCCAATTCGCCTCCGAATGGTGAACGGACCCAGGCTATCGCCGGGATCTAATATCTGTGGATCTAAAACGAGCTTGGCGGCGGCATCCGCTGCCCAACTGCCGAAGAGATCGTCGTCTGACATGGAGAACCCTCTTCTACCCGGCTTTTCAGCCATTCGCAACTGAAAGCCCAATCGCGAATAATCGTATTTTCAGACACGCCGAGGCCCGTCGCGGTCTCTTCGACGCTGAATCCCGCAAAAAACCGCAGCTCAAAAACGCGGCATTTTCTCTCGTCCAACTTCTCCAATTCGTC
>JBBQDH010000380.1:0-3804 GCA_038319515.1 Bryobacterales bacterium | reverse complement strand
CAGATATCCCTGCGCCCGCTCCAGCGCCTGAATGGAAGGTTTCTCATCGACCGACAATATCAGTGCATTGGCTGGCGGGGCGAGATACAGACCGACCACATCGGCGGCCTTGGGACCAAACTCCGGATCGGTACTGATGCAACAGCTTCGCCGGCGTTCCAGGCAGATGGAGTGCTTCCGGAGAATGCGCCAGATCTGATCCCCCGCCTTCAGCTCGCGAGCGCTTCGCCGTCTCAGTCGACCGCGCTCGCCTGAGACGACCGATCAGGAAGTCGCAGGCTGCAGATCATTCACTCGGTACGACCGGAAAATGACCAAGCCGAGGATGGCGACCAGGAATGCAACGCTGGTCACAACGGTTCCCAAGCCGAGACCGCCGTTCGACCGGGGCTGCGACAGCAGGTCGCCAAGCGATGCGCCGAGCGGCCGAGTCAGGATGTAGGCGATCCAGAACGTCAGCACGGCGTTGAGACCGATCGTGTAGTACAGCAGCGTGACCAACGCGATCGAACCAGCGAACAAAAGCGCGGAATACAGGTAGCCGAGGTGGGCACCTTCTGAAAGCAGATCTCCACCGGCGGTACCGAGTGTGAAGGTGAAAAGAATCGCCGCCCAGTAGAAGAGTTCTCGGCGTGTCGTCTTGATGGTGTGTACCGACAGGGACTTTTCGAACCCATACCAGGCGACGAACACCAAGCACAACGCGACCGCGAACACCACCGAAGTGACCCAAAGGGGAACGCCCAAGTTTTCGACCAGGTTGTCGGTGATGAGGGTCCCGGCGACGCTGATGAGGACTACCGCCACCCAATAGATGGCGGGCACGTACTTGTGGGACCGAAGCTGAATAAACAGCGCGATCAGGAGCATCACTCCCACCACCACCGAAGCAAGTACGAGACCGAGATTGAGTTTGACGGCCAGCATGTCGGCCATCGTCTCGCCGACGGTGGTGGCCATGATCTTGATCATCCAGAAATAGATAGTGAGCTGGGGCACCTTGTTGAGCATGGGCTCGTTGCCCGGGGTTGCTGCGTTCATCCGAATTGTCCCTCTTTTCTCTCTGTGATTGATTTGATGAGGCTATCGACTCAATATTGTTCTTCCGAAAAGGTTACGGAGCTTAAAACACAGATGTTCTGGAGATTCCGGGGAGTTGGCCGGCAGAGTTCGCGGATGCCGAAGCTCTCCGCGCGGATCCCGGCCAGGATGCGCTTCGGGAAGGGCTCTGAGCGGCGACCCCGAACTGGCGCCGGGCACAAACACTCTTGATTCGCGTCCTCAAGGGAATAGACAAAGAGCCGGATTATCTCGCCGGGGCAGCGCCGGTAAGGGTCGCGGTCCGTGCCATGGCAGTTTATGCAACCCGGAACAGGGGCTGCGCGAATTGCACCGCGTCCTGAGTCCCGTGGAAGTTCTGTCTTTTGATCGGAGAGCCGCAGAACGGGCAGCGCAGGTCCGGGTAGAATTAGAGAAGCGAGGGTAGACAATCGGCCCCCATGATTTGATGATCGCAGGGACCGAGCTGGCTTTTGGCTGTCGCTTGGTGACGCACAACACGGCGGAGTTTTCCTGAGTGGCGGGCCTGGAGATTGAAGACTGGTATCAGATTCGGGGCACGGCCACCTCTGCGCCCTTGCGGTCGGCTGAGAGATAGCCCGCATAAATTGCCAGCGTGGTATCGATAGCGACATCCAGATCGCACTCCGGCTGACGCCCTTCCAGCATGCAGTGCACGAAATCACGCATTTCGTAAAACTGGCCGTTGCTCCAGCCGAACTCGGGATAGACGGGAATCCAGCCTTCATTCGAGCTGATTTTCTCCATCAAGTCCATGCCAGGGAATTCCTTTTTGTCGGGGCTGTAGAGATCGACAACCTTCACGGGCTGGATGTGGCAGCGGGTGCGGTGGTTGTTCGCAAAAACCTCAATGAAATCGTAGACGCCTCCCAGGACCAGTTCACTGGTCATCACGTCCGCGATGGTGCCGTCTTCGAAGATGACATGGAGGAACGCATAATCCTCAGTGTCCTTGTAAACGGTGCGCAGGTAGCCGCGGTCCTCAAACGCGGGGAGCCTGGTGATGGAGTGGGTGCGGCAGCTGACGGCAACGGGGCGGATGGGTTTGCCGTTGCGGGCAATTCCCTCTTTCCGCTTCAGGTAGAGCACGCCGCCCAGTGGGTGACAGCCCTTGCCGATGAGGGAACCGCCGCCCTGTTCGCTCCAGATGCCGTAGACGGGAGAGTGCGAACCGGAGTGCGATTCCTCGGCGGTCATGCGGAGGATCTGGGCTTTGGACGCCTCGATGATCTCGCGTTCCCGCTGCACGGAAGGTGCGTAGATGATGTTTTCGGCGTAACCAAGGATGATGCCGCTTTCACTCACGACGCGACGGATTTCACGCAATTCTTGGGTGACGGCGGCGAGCATCTCTTCTTTTGGGTGCTGATCCGGTGAGCCGAAGAAGCCGTGGAAGGGCTTTTCGACGATGACGTGCTTGCCCGCCGCGGCTGCCTTGCGGATGTATGCGGCGTGCGAGGACGGGGGCGAGCAGATATCGAGAACGTCGATATCGGGCAACATTTCGTCAACGGAGTCGTAGGCGCGGACGCCGAACTCGGCGGCAAAGGCCAAGCGGGAGCCGGCGCGCGGGCTGGTGATGCCGACTGTGACGGCGGGGAGTCCACGAAGGTTTTTGTGGTGGAACTTGCCTGCGAAGCCGGAACCGACGATGCCTAGTCTGAGGGGAGAGGTTTGCATGGGGAGGTAAGGAGTATTTTATCTGTCGGGCCTGGCGGAGCCATGTTTACAAGCGCCGGCTATGATGCTCGGACGCCGGGCCGGCCACCCGACCTGCGAGCAGATTCAAAGACTCTCATTTCAACCGTTGCCACAATTTCGTTGCTTGCAGCCACTTGCTTGCAGGCGCAGCCCGACATTTCCTGGAACTATCCCTTCGCGAAGCTCGACTACTCCGGCGCGGTCTCCAGGTTCCCCTCTCCATCAACGCTCACCGACAGATTATCGGCGTCTACACCGACGCAGGTTTCGTGAACCACGGCTACCTGTATTTGGGCGAGAAGGGTACCACTATCGACTATCCAGGCGCGGCGGCATTTCCCGGTGGCGGGACGTTCACGGGGGGCCTGAATGACTGCGGCGACGTAGCGGGTGTTTGCGCCGACAGCAAGGGTTTCCAGCATGGACTTGTAAGGCTTATTCCCGAAGAGTGCGAAGAAGAGGACGGCAACCGGTGCAAGCCAACATCTCGGGCAATCGACATGCCAGGCACCGTACAGACGCAGGGTATCAATTTCGAGCTGGGGCCGGGCCTGGGCACGGCGGCTGCCGGAATCAATAATCGGCGGGAAGTGGTGGGAATGTTTGCCACGAAGCGGCTGTATTCGGCCGGATTCGAACTCCCTGACGGACGGTTCACGACGATTGACGATCCGAATTCGGGCCATGGAACGGGACTGGGAAGCCGTTCATTCGGGATTAACGATATGGGATTTATGGTTGGGTCGTATCAAACGGGGCTCAACATCGTGGCCTCGGTGAGCCACGGATTCGTCTCTACAGGGCAAAACTACATCCCGGTGGAGGTCCCAGGTTCGGCGAGCGGCGGGTTCGGAACCCAGACGAACGAGATCAACATTTTCCTGGAAATGGTGGGCGTCTATCCCGATCCTAACGGAACTTTTCACGGAATGTTTTGGGCGGGTGCGTGAGGCGGCGGAGTCCTTCGGGGCTCCGCCATTTTGCCTTGCGCGGAAGACCGGAGCTGCGGTCTTACCTGTGACC
>JBBQDH010000379.1:0-3812 GCA_038319515.1 Bryobacterales bacterium | reverse complement strand
GACGTCAGTTTCATCTCCGCCACGCTGATAGTGCCCGCCATGGTTCGGGTGCTGAAGCCGGAGACCGGGATCATGGTGATTCTGGTGAAGCCGCAGTTCGAAGTGGGACGCGGGCAGGTGGGCAGGGGCGGGATTGTACGGGACCCGGTGCAGCACAAGGAATCCTGTGACAAGCTGTTGGCTTGCACGGCAGAGTTCGGCTTCAATGGAGATATGATGGAGAGCCCGATTACGGGGGCTGAAGGGAACAGGGAATTCCTTTTATATGCTCGAAAAAATTAACGTTCGAAAAGTCGCGATCTTTTCGAAGCCAAACTCTGCCCAGGCAGTGAAGCTGGTGCCGGAACTGCTGGCATGGCTGAAGCAGCGCGGCGTGGAAGCGCGCTTTGACACTGAGACGGCCCACTATGCCGGAATGCTGGTGGGGCTGGATCGGCACCACGTGCCGGAGGGCTGTGATCTGGCCATCGTGCTGGGCGGAGACGGCACCCTGCTCTCCGCGGCGCGCGCTGTGGGGAACCGGGCGATCCCGCTGTTCGCCGTGAACCTGGGGGGCCTGGGCTTCCTGACCGCGATCACGATTGAAGACTTCTTCCCGGAACTGGAACGCGTGCTGAATGGCACGCCCAATGTGACGCGCCGCAAGATGCTGAAGGTGTCGCTGCTGCGCGCAGGTACGCTGGTAGCGGAGTATCAGGCGCTGAATGATGTGGTGATTGCAAAATCTTCCATCGCCCGCATTGTCGACCTGGAGGCGTGGATTGGCGAAAGTTTCATATCTGAATACAAAGCGGACGGTCTGATTATTTCCACTCCCACAGGATCCACGGCCTATTCACTGGCGGCGGGCGGGCCCATTATCTTTCCGACCGTGAACGCGCTTTGCCTGACGCCCATCTGCCCGCACACGCTGACCAACCGGCCACTGATTATTCCGGCTGAGATGGGAGTTCGTGTGGTGAACCGGGCGCGCGAGGAAGAGGCGTTTCTCACAGTGGACGGCCAGATTGGCAGTCCGCTGGAAGTGGGCGATTCGGTGGAATGCGTAGTGTCTGATTTTGACATCCTGCTGATTCGGCCTCCCCACAAAAGCTTTTTCGATGTGCTGCGGCAGAAGTTGAAGTGGGGCGAGCGGTAAATCGTTGTTCCGTTTGGAACAATCCGGCTGTCTCACGATACGATAGTGTTGACTGAGAGGGGATCTATGAAGAGACTACTTTTACTGACCAGCGTTTTGGGGATGAGCCTTGCCGCTCAAACCGTGGAAACCATCCCGTACCGCGCGCTGCTTTCGGGCGCCAATGAAAACCCGGCTCTGAGCGCCGCAAACAAAGGCTTTGCCACCGTTTGGCTGCACGTCGTTCGCGATGCATCCGGCGCCATTGTGTCGGGCTCCGCCGATGCTTATTTGAGTTATAACGTGCCCGGACCGGTGACCATCACGGCCATGCACATTCATAACGGAGGGCCCACCGTCAATGGTCCTGTTGTGCTGGGGTTTGGAATTGCCAGGACAGACGACCCGACGGGTGTGGGATCAATGCCGCCGATCCAGACAAACTTTCCCTCCGCTTCGGTGACGCTGGATACGGTGAAAGGCATTGTAGCGAACCCCGGCCAGTTCTACTTCAATGTTCACAGCACCGCCGCACCGGGCGGCCTCATGCGCGCGCAACTGCAGAAGGCCGAGATGTATGTACGGATGTCCCAGATGCGCCCGGAGAACGAGGTTCCCGCGATCACCGGAACAACCTGGCAGGGCACCGGCACATCGATCGCACTGATTACACGTGACGCGACGAACGCCATCAATTCGGCGTATGTCATCTTCGACGTGAAATATAGCGGGTTCTCTGACGACACGATGTTTACTGCGATGCACATCCATCTGGGCGGTTCCACAGTGGCGGGCCCGGTGACGATTGACAGCGCGCTGAAAGGGCCGATTCCGGTGCCCGCAGGCGGCAGCGGATCGCTGCACTATGAAGTGGAAGCAAATTTGGCGCGCGCCGGTGCGCTGGCCAGCCTGAACGCGCTGATCTCCAACGGCAGCGCGGCCTACCTGAACGCACATACAGTGGCGAAAGGCGGCGGGGCGATTCGCGGGTCTCTGCTGTTTACGGACAGGACGGATTTCCAGGTGACGATGACGCCTGCCAATGAGGTTCCGGCCATTACCGGAAATACGGCAGTTGGCGCGGGCAATATGCAGGTCTTCACGATTCGCAACCCGGATGCCACGGTGGCGGGCGGCGTCGTGATTTTCGATGCCAACATGACCATGCCTGCGGGCACTTCGATGTCCGCGACCCACATCCATGATGGCGCGGCGGGCGCGAATGGCCCGGTGACGATTGATTCGGCGCTGAAGAACCAGCCGATTTTGCTGAGCGACGGAACGGGGAACGTCTACCGGATGGTTACAGTGGCGAGCGGGCAGCCTCTGGCGTCGCTCAACGACATATTGATCAACCCGGAACTGCACTACTGGAATATTCATACGGTGGATTCCCCTGGTGGTCTGGTTCGCGCGCAGCTGGGTGCACCTGTGACGGCTGCGCCGAACACGACCTTCATTGAAGCAGCGGTTCTTGACCCCTTACAGATGATGGTTGCTCCGGGCGGGCTGTTCACCATCTTCGGCACGAATCTGGCGAAGGTTGCGGGCAGCACAGCGGGCTTCAATAACACGGATTCGCTGCCGACTTCGTTGAATGGCGTGAGCGTGACGGTGGGGGGCAAGGCGGCTCCCCTGCTCTATGTTGGCCCGGGACAGATCAACGCGCAGGCACCGGCGGATATTACGACGGTGGGTCAGCCGGTGGTGGTGACTGGCACGAACGGTATGTCGAACGTTGTCGGCGTTGGTGCGGGCGTCTATGCGCCGGTGATCTTCGCCGACAGTGTGGGTGGAGTGGTGGTTCGGAAGAGCGATGGGAGCCTGATCCGTCCGGCGAATCCGGCGGTGGCAGGTGACATGCTGCTGGTTTACGCGACCGGCATGGGCCAGACCAACCCCGCGTTCCAGACGGGTAAGCTGGTGCCTTCGGCGCCTGCCTACAACACGGCTCCGGTGACGGTGAAGATCGGCGGCGTGAATGCTGTGGTGGTTTCATCGGTCGCGCTGCCCGGCTATGCGGGGCTGTACCAGGTGGCGGTGATGATGCCGGCAGGCATCACGGCGGGAACGGCCAATCTGCAAATGCAGATGGCCTTCTTCACTTCGAATGCGGTGGGAATCGCGGTACAGTAGGCTTCGCTGGAAAGCCGGGGGGCGCGGAAGGTTTCCGCGCCCCTTTTTTCTATTTAGAGAGTCTTCAGATAGGCCAGCAGATTTACTTTGTCTTCTTCGGTGAGGGTGTTCTTGTAAGCGGGCATGCTCTTGCCTCCGGAGTTCACCTTTTCGAGTATGCCGGCATCGGTCACTGCCTTGCCGTTGGAATCGAGTTTGCCCTTGCTGTAGAGCCACTTCAGACCAGGACCCACCTTTGTATCAAGGCTGTCGGCGTAGTGGCAGGCGCTGCACTGTTCGTCGAAAGTTTCATTACCCTTTGAGGCGTCGGGTTTTGTTTGTACGAGCAGCAGGATCGCCATCAGCCAGTGGGTCACTTCACACGCTCCCGCCAGTTCGCCGAAACTTCCTCATTCATTTCAAAAAGAAGAGTCTGTTCGGTCTCATGATCCAGGTACGCTATCACCAGGCCCGCAGGTTTGACGGTGCCCGTGAGGAACTGTTCCGTGTCGAGCACTGCGCCATCGTGCGTCAGAATTTCCTCCATTTTGTGCTTTTCCTCAGGCCGTTCCGCGAAGCT
>JBBQDH010000378.1:0-3841 GCA_038319515.1 Bryobacterales bacterium | reverse complement strand
AGAAGCTGGTGTTCTCCATTGGGAAAGCCGGGGTGTTGGGGACGTTGAATCGGGAGACTGGAAAGTTTGGTGGCTCCAAGGAGACTGTCTCTCAACAGGTCTTCTCGCCCAGTGACGCCAAGACCGGGGAGCCGACTTACCGCAACGATATTCTGGAGCAACAGATTGGGAAGGCGATGTATGTTTGCCCCAGCACCGAGGGTGGCCATAACTGGCAGGCCATGAGCTACCATCCGGCGACCGAGCAGCTGATTATTCCGCTGAGCCAGAGTTGCATGGAGATGTCCGGCCGTGCGGTGGAATTCAAGGAAGGTTCCGGGGGCGCGGCAGGGGACCGGAAGTTTCTGGAGATGCCTGAGGCCAAAGGCAAGATTGGTAAGCTGGCGGCGTATGACGTGCGGACGATGAAGGAAAAGTGGTCGATTCTGCAACGGGCGCCGTTCCTGACGGCAGTGCTGTCGACGGCGGGTGGCGTGGCGTTTGTGGGGGATCTGGACCGATACTTCCAGGCAGTGGATGTGAAGACGGGCAAGCAGCTTTGGAAGACCCGGCTGGGAACTTCAGTACAGGGTCATCCGGTCTCGTTTTCGATTGGCGGGAAGCAGTACATCGCGGTGACCACTGGCCTGGGCGGTGGAAGCCCCCGCGATGTGCCGCATGTGATTGCGCCGGAGATTCATTATCCGGGCAATGGGAATGCGTTGTATGTTTTCGAGCTTCCTGAGTAAGAGCCTTACGGGCGGTAGGCGCGTTCCTGATGGCGCTTGATGTCGCTTCGCTGAAACCAGGCGGGCTTGAACTGTTGGGTTGAGTACAGGTCGGCCTGGTCGAAGAAGTGGGGGGATTTGGGGTCTGCGCTTTGGCCGAAGACCAGCAGTGATCGGGCTTCGGGGTTTTTCCCGAACTCCACGACGGAGATGTAGGTATCGCCCACTGTGCCATAAGAACGCTTCTGGCCGGGGGCCGGGCGAGTTCCGAAGGTAAGAATGGTACCGGTGAAACCGGGTGCGCCGGGAACCGGCACGCTCGGCTTGTCGTCACTGAAATCTTCTTCTGTCCCGCTGGTATGGATGCGCTGCAGGCGATTGACCTCGCCCCACGGAACACGCGATGTGGCCTGGATCGCTTCGAGCGCCGTCAGAAGTATTGTCGGGTCAGATGGATTGCTTCGGCGAAGCTCAATGGCCCGCGATTCCATCCGCACAAACAGGGTAGTGGCGATGGAATCAATGCGCCCGACCTCGTCCCACTGCCGAAGCAGTTCGATGGATTCGGCGAGTCGTGCGGCATGCGGGGCATCTGACTTTCTCAGCAGTTCATACGCGCTTAGCAACTCGGGAACACGGGTAGCAGCGATACCGATTTTGGAATCGAGAGCGAGCCTGGTCCATTCCGCAAAGCTGAACTTCGAGGTGCCGCCAAGGATCGCGCGGGAGCGCTGTGAGCGCGGAGTATCGGGCTCAGGAGCCATGTAGGCCGGGTACTTCGCCGCTACGGGACTGTCCGCCGGATCGGTGGTTAACCAGGGCGTGGAATTGCAGTTCTGCAGCCAGCCGCTTTTCGGGTTGAGGACCTGCGGCAGTTCTGCCAGCGTGTGGAGGCCCTGCCAGTCGGTCTTCGGATCACTGCCATCAAGCGGCTTCAGCCAGTCCACCTTTGCGTTACGACGCGGAATGGCATTGCCGTGCAGGTAGTAGATGTTGCCGGCACGGTCAGCATAAATGGTGTTGGAACCGGTGAGCGTTACGTTCGCAAGCGCGGCCTGGAATTCCTTCAGGTTTCGCGCTTTGGCCATGGCCCAGCGCTGGCTCATGACTCCCCCGCTAACAGCCGCGGAACGCACCGTGATGGGCTTGCCGTCGCGGACGCCAAGCACCGGACCGTGGTGAGTTTTGCGGAACGTGATTGTACGGGTTTCAAGGCCATGGTCGGTCTTGACGCGAACCTCCCCGGTCCAGATAATCGCCTTGCGGTGCTCGGTTCCATAGCGATAGGAAAGTGGATCGGCAGGGTCGTCGAAAGACTCCAGATAGAGATCGGCAGTTTGAGCGTAATTATTGGTGTGGCTCCAGCCAAGGTCGCGATTATGGCCCGAGCGAATATACGGAGTACCCAGAATCGCGAAGCCGGAGACCTCGAGCCCCTGATCGCTGTGGAGGTGGGCTTCGTAACGCTGCCCCCCGCCGAAAAAACCGACATGAGGATTGATCAGAAGCATGGCGTGACCCGTGGTGGTTCGGGAGGGCGCGACAGCCCACATGTTGGAGCCCTCATCGGCTTGCAGCGGATCTGTGGCCGCGGCCCCGGCAACGGGAGCAAGGGCAGGAAAAGCGAGTCGGCGCTCAGCGGTGGTGATGCTCGTGCCCGCGGGGCCGCGGTGTTCCTCCGCCAGAATGAACCAGGGTTCAAAGTGTGTGATCAGTTGGGGCTTCACGGCAGGATGAGTTGCCAGGTAGTGGTTCAGACCAGCCGCGAATGCATCACAAAGTGCCCGAAGCTGAGGGGTTGCGCCGGAGTATTGTTCTTTGGCCCGCTTTTCGCTCTCCCATGCGTGGACAAGAATGTCCGACGCGAGGCCCCGCTCGCCCTCGATTTCAGCGGAACGACCGACGGCCCGAATCAGATCCGTTTCCAGCTGCCGGAAGTTGTCCTCAGCCTGGGAGTACATCAGCCCGAAAACCGCACCGGCATCGGTCTTCGCGTAAATATGTGGGACCCCGTAAGTATCCCGATAGATGGTGATTTCGTGGGTAAGCCGGGGCGGAGCGGCAACAGCAGTGAGGGCAAGCAGGAGTGCGAACGCAAGGCGCGGCATGGGCTAAAAGAATGGTAGAATGTGACGTGGCCGGAAACGAACATGAGATCGATCTGTTTGAAGCGATGGGCGGCTCTGCCGCATGCCGGGCGCTATCCGTTGAATTCTACGGTCGGGTGGCGAAGGATGCTGTCCTGCGCCCGCTCTTTCCCGGGAAGAGCTTCCGATGCGCGATTGAGGAGTTCAGCGCTTTCCTGACTCAGATCCTGGGAGGCCCGCCGGAAGAAACTCAAAAGCGGTGGTGGCTGAGCCTTCACGAGTCCCACGAAAGATTCCGTATTGGACCGGCCGAGCGGGAAGCCTGGATGCGCAACATGACGCAGGCACTGGCGGCCACGAAGATGAGCGAGATGAGCGATGACATGCGGAGTATGCTGGCCGAGCTGTTTGAGACGGGCTCCGCGTACGTAGTGAATTCAGGCGCTCCGGTGCCCGCCGGGGCAGAGATTCACGGCCAAATCCGCAGCCGGTGGGAAGAGCAGCTCGCCCTTGATGCCGCAGTGGCGGGAATTCGGACCGGAGTACTGGTGAACAGTCCGCGTTTGCAGGCTTGCTTCGCGCGCAATCGTTCCGTCTTCGCGCATTTTGTCGGCCTGCTGGCGAGCAGCAGCTATCCGGCACTGCAGGATCATGCTCTACAGGAGCTGGCAGCAAACCCCGACCTTGCTATCGAGACGTACGCAGCCCGAACGCTGCTGCATACGGCGGCGAGCGCGGGCAACCTGACTGCGGTGCAGTGGCTGCTGGCAGCCGGTGTGAATGCTGACGTCAAGGACCAGGGAGGCCACACACCGCTCTACTGGCTGGGCAATGGGTGCGAAGGCGGAGCCGAGGTGGTTCGGGCTCTGGTTCGCGGCGGTGCCAACGTCAATGCCTGCGAAGGGGTAAAGCGATGTACCCCACTGCACATGGCCGCGCGGCGTGGCTTTATTGCGGTGGCGGAAGCACTGATTGAGTGTGGGGCAAATATTGAAGCGCGCGACAGCCTGGGCGACACGCCCCTGCGTCGGGCGGTGAATTGCAGGC
>JBBQDH010000377.1:0-3848 GCA_038319515.1 Bryobacterales bacterium | reverse complement strand
GGGTGTTGGAACAGGAGGGAAACGGGAGGGGTGGAGGAAAGGGAGTTGCCGAATCAGTTCTTTGAAGCGAGGTGGAGGCCGATGTTGATCATGTTGTCTGCCATGACGCCGAGGCCCACCCAGCGTTTCATTCCTTGAGTGCCCTTGTAACGGGAGCGATTGAGTCCATGGCGCCGTTTGAGGATACTGATGCGGCCTTCGCAACCGGTGCGCCACTTCTGAGCTTTCTTGAACCAGCGCTTTTTTTGCTCCGCCTTCCGTTTCTCACTTTTGGTGGAACGGCTGGGAATCGCGACCTGCTTCACGCCCAGTTCTTTGGCGGCGGCCTCGTTGGCAGCGGAGAAGAAGCCGGCGTCGGCAGCCACTAGCTAGATCGGGAACCCGATCAAACAACTCCTTGTGCTTTTCGATGGATGGCGTTAGCAGGTCGGAATCACTCGGGCGCTGATCAAAGACTTCGCAGTGAGTGACGATCTGATTTTCCGCTTCCTGGATTTTGACCATCTTGCCGAATTCGGTCGGCTTACTCGCCTTGCCTTTGCCAATCACTTCCGTGTCCGGTTCAAACACGCTGAGAAGCTTGTTTTCCGATCTCGTATTGCCTTCCAGCACGCGCGCTCGCGCCTGCTTCATCACCTGCTGCACTCGCGGGATCATCTCATCGAGTTGCTGTTTGGCTTTCTGTAAGACGGACTGTCCGGCTTCTTTGGCTTGCTCGGCAATCGCGGCGGAGAACTGTTTGGCCTGGCCCACTACGCGGCTTGTTGTCTCCAGCAACTTGCCGTAGGCGACTTTCATCTTCGCCTGGCCTTTCTCATTCTTGTTGCGGGCCGCGTAAGCGATTTCCAAAATCCGTCGCTTTATGCTTCGCGAGCGATCCCGGAACTTCGTTCCCGCTTTGTTAGCCGCTCCCGCCACTTTTTTCATTACCCGGGTCAGTACCCGAACGCCGTCGCCCATCAGCGTGCTGTCGGTTGGATAGTGGATGTTGCTTTCCACCACCGTGGTATCCACTCTCATCCTGCGGCCTTCGACGACTTTCTTCTCCACCGCGATCGCCACCATACGCTGGTGCAACATCTCGATTGCTTCAGGACCCATCTGGCGCGCCAGACGTCCCATGGTTTTATCGTCGGGAA
Source organism: Bryobacterales bacterium (assembly GCA_038319515.1). Classification (GTDB taxonomy): domain Bacteria; phylum Acidobacteriota; class Terriglobia; order Bryobacterales; family Bryobacteraceae; genus BOG-234. Next base: position 2,709 of record JBBQDH010000377.1, on the reverse strand, counting down.
CCTTCCCGCCGCCGATGCCAGTGAACTCCCTGTACACAAGGTTGGCTCTTACCTCGCGCGTGACGTCCTCAAAGCTCCAGCCCCGCATATGTTTGAGCAACAGCATTCTTAGAATGACTTCAGCCGTGGTCCCCGGACGACCGCGAGTCTTGCTCTTTTTGCAGCGTTTCCCCAACTCTTCCTGAATGATCTCCAGCAACTGGTCGTCATTCAATGCCTCGTCGGCATGACGCATCCAGGGCTCCCACAGATCGGTTACCTCCTCGGTGATGAAGCCATCGGCGAAGCTGCGTTGAAGACGGCGGGCGGCGATCACGCTTCACGCTCCTTCGACTCGTCGCGGTCCAGCCGCAATAAATACTGCGTGAGTTCGCTGATGGCCTCGAGGGTTTCCTTCGCCTGCCGATACCGATCCAGAGCCTCGCGCACCTGCGGAACCTGTTCCGGGCGCAAGCTCAACTGGCGGGTCTTCGCTCCGGGATAGTTCACGTTGAGAACCCACTGCGGATGCCCTTCGCCCCGCGCGCATTTGGGACAACCTTCGCTATGGAAGGTCGTCCGCTCCAGCAGTGAGCCGCGCAGGACATCGCCGGAGCCGGTGAGGGCGGCGGCGAGTCTATCCCGTTTGCGGGTGGCGCTCCTACGTGTCATCTTTACAGATGATACACTTGGGGACAGCGATCTGTCAACATATTTTCATGGAAATGTTTCGGAAAGGAGCCCGGATTCGACCATGCCATCGGCACGGGCAGACGATTTACGTACGGCTATGCACGACCCGCCGTCCAGGCGCTATGAAACCAAATCAGTTAGCCCGTGAATTTTGCGCCGGAAAGTAGCTAGCTACACTACGCTCAACTTATCGGGGATAAGATCGATGGTAATGCTGCGCACAGCGTCAGGGGAGGTCCGGCGGGGGGGCGCCGGGCGGCGTGCGTTTCCTGACGACTTGCGCAGCCGCAACCCCGAGCTTATCCTCGATAAGTAGTGCGTAGTGTTTCGCCCCGGGTCATGGCTGCCGGAGCGGCAGCGCAGGCGGCACTTAAGTTTCGGTTCTTCTTCCACCTGCCGAAAGGCAAATCACGCTGGCTGGGTATCCGCTTGACTCAGGCTGCCCCTACAGGTTGTGTTTTGGCTGTTGGTGTGGCGTGAACGATCTGGTCATAGGGTATTGGGGCGACGGCTACGGCCTGCTGGGCCAGTCGGAAGAAGAGCTTACCCCGGCTTTTCGATCTTCTATCGGTTGAACCGGAATGTAAACTCATCCAGATAGTAGTCGAGGTGTTTGTGGCTCACCGCCCCCTGGTGGGTACCCATTAGCCACCGCTTGAGCAGCGAGATGACTTTGTGAACGCGGGGCAGCAATTGGGAGGCTGTCTCCTTCTTTCCCTTCATCACCGTCACCTGATGAACGTATCCTGTCCCGGTGAGCCCGTTGTACCCCTTCCAGCCGTCGGTATGGATCGTGCTGCCCGGCGCGACCGACTCCAGCAGGAACCCTTCCAGGCTCGCGGCCGAGGCGTCCGGGATTTGCCGCATGCGGATTCGCCCGATTCTTGTGCCATCTTCTTCACTTGCAATGACTATCAAGGCTTTGTTTTCAATCAGTCGCCCGCGCAGCCCTTCTTCGAGGCCGCCCAGATAGCATTCGTCCACCTCGACGCGTTCGGCCAACATTTCGCGCTCCGGTCTCATCATGGCCCGGCGCAGTTTATGTAGCCACGTCCAGGCGGTCTCGTAGCTCTTCAATCCGAGCACTCTTTGCAGTCCCAAAGCGCTGGCCCCATTCTTCTGCGTGGTCACCCACCACATCGCGCGGAACCACACAGCCAGCGGGGTCCTCGTATCCTGAAAAATTGTCCCGGCCGTTACCGACGTCTGGTATCCACATCCCGAACACTCCAGCAGAACGCCCCGAACCGGCCACGACTTTCCACCCTGGCAACGCGGGCATCGAAAACCATCTGGCCACCTTAGCCGCCCCAAATAGGCCCGGCAGTCCTCCTCCGTGGAATACTTCCCTTCCAACTCTGTCAGGTTTCGCGGATACTCTTCCATCACACCGAATCCTACCGGTTGTGGCGACCTGAGTCAAGCGGATACCCAGCTCACGCTATTCGGCGGCAGCCGTCCGCCGAGGAGCTTTAGCGACGAGTGGGCGGGTACCCTCCTCGGTTTACTTCCTCCGTCGCAATCTTCATTGGTATGCATCCTTGCGGTTGCCCACCCGGTGAACATTAACCTCGTCCTCAGTCTCGTCGAAGAGCACGCGATGATTGCCGACGCGGAGCCGAAGCAGCCCTTCGAACTCTCCGGAGAGTGCCTTCACATTCCCGTGACCTGTTTCGACGTAGCGGTGCAGCGCCTTCAGAATGTCCAGAGCGGTCTCTTGTTCGATGGCTCGGACCTCGGCCGGCACGCCTGGATTAAAGCGGATTTTCTTCACGGCGCCGTCAGTGACTCTCTTGTTCGCAAATCTGGTTCCATCCTGAAGCCAAGATCGGCGACCACCTGATCGAACGGGATGCCGCCTTCGGGATTTTGGCGAAAGTATTCGCGCGATGAGACGACTGCCTGCCGGTCTTTTTCGGAAAGCTCCTCCTCGTTCGGATCGATCATTACTTCGAGCAGCTGCAGGACGACCGCCATCTGATCGGGGCTCAGTTGCTCGATGAGTTCATGGGCGTGCTGTTTGGCTACCGCTGTTTC
>JBBQDH010000376.1:0-3851 GCA_038319515.1 Bryobacterales bacterium | reverse complement strand
GAAAAACGCCTTTGGTGCGAAGGATTCCAACCCCATAGTCGAGCATGCGCAGGGGCATCTTCGGGTCATTTTTACTCTGCAACTCAACATGCAGTAAACGGCCTGATGCGAGTTCCGCCAGCAGATCGACACGCTGGTTCTGGACTTTGGGCAGCTCCACATTCAGCCATTTCGCCACCGTGTCGTTCTGGCCCATCTGGCGGAGAATGAAATCGACGGATTCTGTGAGGAGCGATTTGAGAGTGATGTCGCAGTCGTGCATTCGTGTCACTAATATAGTGGAGGCGGAATGCAGATATTCTCAGCGATTTTCGGGGACCGTCCGGCGGCGAATTCTGACCTGGACAGACTGGCCTGGGGCAACCGTGACGCTGGTGATCGAAGAGTTCCGCCGCATCCAGTCCGGATTGGCGTATTCGACAAACTGCGCGTCATCCCAACCGCTGACTTTGTAGTCACCCGGCGCAAGACCTGCCAACTTGAAGCGCCCTTCGCTCTGCATCCAAAGGTAGCGCGGCGGCAGACCATCCTGCAGGATCATCACCACGCCCGCCACAGGCTTGCCTTCGGCATCTTCCAGCACACCTTCCAGCCCCCCGCTGTCGTCGCTGAGCACTACGTCCACCGGCCCGGCGGCTTGCGAGAGGGGAATCTCTTCCTTTGAGATATCCCGGCCGGCCATCGTGGCGCGCCTGACGTACCAGGGCGGAGTGACAGAAGCTTCCAGCCGGTACGAGCCCGGCACAAGTTCGCTGATGGTGAAAGAGTCGCGGGACTTGCTCCAGGCGAGCGCGCCATTGCCGGTCATCGGATCGGAGGATCGAACCAGCAGATTCATGCGCGGCGGCGGGGCGGCGGAGTTTTGTCCGGACTCCACGCGGACTGTTCCCGTGATGGCAAAACCTGGTTCCAGGCGAACGACCACGCCCTCAATATCAGCGCCGCCGACGTTGATCGCCAAGCGGCCCATCAGATGCCTGCCGCTGTCCCAATAGTCAGTGGAAAGCAGGTAAGACCCCGGGGTGACGCCCAGGATCTCAAACCTGCCGTCAGGCTGCATTCTGGCGGGAGTCGTGCTCCCGGCCGACTGAAGGCTTCGGCGAACAAGGGATACCGTGGCACCGCGGGGAGCGCCCGCGAGAGAGCCCCGAATTTTCGAAGTGGGCACACGGGAAAGCGTGAAATTCACACGGTTATCAGGGCCCCTGACGTCGAGCGAGCTGCCTGCCTCGGGAAGGCCTGGATAACACTGCGTTCCCATAGCCGTGGACCCGTCCCCCAAGTCGATTCCTCCGGGGCCTGGGTTCGGCTGTGCGCAAATGATGTACTTGCCTGATTGCAGGCCGGGGATGCGATACTCGCCCAGGTCGTTGGTGATAGCCGTCTGCGCATTCTGAAACGTCGGGCGACCCTGAATGACGCGCGAAGTCAGTGTGTTTATAGGAACGTTGATGAGCGGGTCTCCCTGATCGTCGAGAACCTTGCCGCTGATCACGGTGTGCGGGGTGAGAGCGATTTTGGGAGAGTGGAAGGGTTCCCCGGATTTCAGCAAGGAGGGTTCAAAGGTGCCGCCCGGACGAGGCCCGCCGACAGTGCCGGGGAGGAACCCCGGTCGGGTCGCCATCAGTTGAACCCGACCACAGGTGGCACCAGTGAAAGAGAACTGACCGGTTGCGTTGGTAGTTGTGGCCCGCTGCCCCGCCGGGCTGTTGAACGTGACTCGCGCTCGCGGAATCGGTTCGCCCGTTGCAGCATTGACCACAGAACCATCCACCACGCAGTCCGCAGGGACCTGCTGACCAAAGAGCGTGGCGGCGAAAAGAATGGCGGACAGCAACCGCATAAGTCTATAGGAACGTCTTGAATTCCATCACATCGCCATCCTGCACAATGTATTCCTTGCCTTCCGTGCGCAGCTTACCAAGCTCCCGTGCACGGGCGAAGCTACCGCAACTGACGAGATCATCGTACGCCACGGTTTCAGCCGAGATGAAACTCTTTTCGAAATCAGAGTGGATCACGCCGGCAGCCACCGGGGCCTTATCACCCGCCCGGATGGTCCACGCCCGCGTCTCCTTTTCTCCGGTCGTGAGGTATGTGCGCAGGCCAAGCAGATAGTAGGCCTCTTTGGCCAGCTTGGATGATCCGGACTGTTCAACCCCGAGACCGGCCAGGTATTCAGCCTGCTCGTCAGCGGGCAGCGTGTTGAGTTCCGCTTCAATCTCCGCTGAAACGACGACGCTGCGGGTGCCATGGTGGTGGGCGACGTAATCGCGAACCTTCGCAATCCAGGGATTCGAATCCGGGTTGCCGAGTTCTTCTTCCGCCACGTTGCACGCAAACAGCGTGGGCTTCGCGGTCAGCAGAAAGAACGTCTTCAGCAGCGCGCCTTCTTCAGACGAGATCTCCATGCTGAAGGCGAACTGACCTTCGTTGAGATGCGGCTCCAGACGATCCAGCAACGCGATTTCAGCCAGGGCTTTTTTGTCGCCACCTTTAGCTGCTTTCTGCTGTTTCGAGCGACGCTTCTGGACGCTGTCGATATCAGCCAGAATCAACTCCGTGTTAATCACTTCAATATCGCGGATGGGGTCCACCGTATCCATGACATGTTCGATATCAGAGTTCTCAAAACAGCGAACCACCTGGACGATGGCGTCCACTTCACGGATGTGGCCCAGAAACTGGTTGCCGAGGCCTTCCCCCGCGCTGGCACCTTTGACCAGACCGGCGATATCGACGAATTCGAAGATAGCCGGTATCAGCTTCTGTGAGTTGCTGATCTTCGAGAGAACTTCCAGGCGGTCATCCGGCACCGTGACTATGCCCTGGTTCGGTTCAATAGTGCAGAAGCGGTAATTGGCCGCCATCGCTTTGCGCGACTTGGTGACTGCATTGAACAAAGTGCTTTTCCCCACGTTGGGAAGACCTACGATTCCGGCGCTGAGCATGTAAAGTCCAGTTTATCGGGTGGGGCGGGATGACGGGGTTTGTGCGCCCGAAATCTTCGCGAGGCGGCGGTCGAAGGTTGCCAGGGGAAGGTGCCCGGCTTTGCGAGCGATTTCGGGCATCAGCCAGTCGGAGAAGCCGGGTTTGGGGCGATCACGGAAGAGAGCGAGTGCGGCGGCGATGAGACCTGGTTCTTCAGGAGTGAGGGACTCGTGGTTCAGGAAAATATCGTGTCAACCGCGCGCATTTTTCGGGCCAGGTGTTTCTTGCGCATCAGATCCTGGATGCCAGGTTTCATTTCTTCGACGGTGCGAAATGGGGGAGTTCCCCCGGGAAAGAGAGCGTGATGGGCGTCGAGGGAGGTATAGAGTCCGGACCTGCGGACGGTGATTTTATCGCCGTCTTCATCCCACCCGATCACAGAACCAGGTCCGATGCCCATCTTTCGACGGACAGCGGCGGGGATGGAAACCTGCCCCTGTGCAGTGAGTCTGGAATGCGCGAGCGGCATAGATGAGCTTAGGTGACCACGGTAATGAAATGGCCCTTGATGAAACCTGATGACAGCCACAGCGGCGAATGATGCCATTTGGTTATGAAATCATCTGGCTATGCGGGTGTCAGCAACCTGAACGCCGTGTTTGCCGCGCTGGCGGACCTCACGCGCCGCGCGACTCTGGCGGGAAGCCGGCCAGCTGCTGGAGAACTATCGCCGCTTCCGGGAAGCCTCGTTCGCTCGCCCGGATACGCCCGGATGAATTGCTGCAGGAAATGCAACCGAAATAAGGAGACTTAATGTTCTATCCCGAAAGCTTCCAAAATAAAAACGACCGGCGATTGCGAGATCGAAATCAGCCGGGCCTTCCATGCACCGCGTCAGCTTGTATTTGACGCTTTTACCA
>JBBQDH010000375.1:0-3861 GCA_038319515.1 Bryobacterales bacterium | reverse complement strand
GGGTGCCTGATCCATGAACGAATAGTTCTTCAGCGTTTTGACCAGCCCGGAGATCCGCGCCGAAGAGCTGCGGATTTCGCGCAGCAGTCGCCCCACCTGAATGGTCGCGGTCAGGTGCGCCAGAACCCGGGGCAGTGCATTCGGTCCGAACTGTTCTGCCAGTTCAGCAATGTCCTCCCGGCTCCAGTTCATTTCGACCAGGGTCGGCGCCAGATCCCAGGCGGCAGCCAGACCATGGCCGTGCAGACAATCCGCCAGTAACTCCTCGCGGTCGCTGCGGGCGATCGGGTCGAGTACAGGACCGGCGGCAATCTGCTCGGCAAATTCGCGTTCCGCACAGGCGATGTAGCGCCTCTGCCCTGCCTCCAGCGGCAGTTCGTTCAGCCGGATATTTGCTTCCGGCAGATTGTGGAGGGCCTGCTGCATCTCTTCGGCGGCGCGTTCGGTGGCAGAGACCGGGTTGTTGAGTTCGTGCGCGAAACCGGCGGAAAGCCGCCCCAACGCCCGCATTTTCTCATTCTGCTGTTCAGCGATAGTGAGGTCGCGTGTCCGGTCCAACATGGTCCCGACCAGTCTTGCGGTCAGCACCGGAAGCCGTTCGATGAGTTCCGGAAATTCGCTCTTCGGGAAACTGGCCGCCCAGACGGGGGTGGTGGCGCGCACGGTGCGACCGAAAACTGCCAGCCGCGAATAGGGCAGGGAGCCGGTGACGGTGCCCGCTCTGGCGACAAAGATTGCTTCATTCCTCGCCGGGTGCATTTGCCGGGCGATCATTTCTCCTTCGAGGATGAGGAACATGCGGTCGGCGACGGTGCCTTCCTCTACAGTGACTTCCCCGACATTGAGGCGCAACTGCGAGCAGCGTCCCGCAAACCATTCGAGATCGGCATCCGGCAAGTCCCCCAAAACGGTGATCTTGCGCAGCGCTTGCAGGAAATCCTGGTCAGGCATCACCCGCCGGCATAGCGCCTTGCCTCCATCAGCGCCTGACGGCCACCAGAGTCGTCCAAGCGCTGTTCCCCCTGGCATCCCAGGCTCTGACGATCACCGTATTGGTCCCGATCAGCAAGGGAATACCCTGCGCCAGCCATTTGCCCGTACCGGTGGCTGTGCCCGTTGCCCCCGCCGCTGTCTGCCAGGTCACCCGCGTGACGCCCGTTCCGCCGGAAGCTGAGCCGGCCATGTTCAGGGCGGCCGCGTTGACGGTGGCAACGGACGAAGCGGGCGAGGCAATGCTGATCGTCAGCGGAACCGCGCCTGCGGCGGGCGTTTGGGCGGCCTGCAGGGCCACGGCGACACTTTGACTGGCGCTTCTTTGCGCCGCATCGAAGGCCGTCAGCGTGACGGTGTTCGGTCCGTTCACCAGCGAGACCGCGCCGGTGTTCCACGAAGCACTCACCGCGCCCGAATTCTGAATGGTGCTTTTCCCGGTGTAACCCCGATCCGTTTGCCACTGGACCGTCCAGGGGGGCGTACCACCGGAGACTGTTCCGGTCACGGCGACCGAAGTGGCCTGGGTAGTCTGGGGCGGGGAATCAGCCACCAGACGAAGCGTGGCGGGGTTGGGATTGGGCGTCACTCCCCCGGACGGTCCGCCGGATGGCCCGCCGGAGGTAACGGGTATGGCACCACCCCCATTTGGTGCGCCGTACAGCGTGCGCCCCGCACCGATATCGTTTGCCGAAAGGGTCGAGCGGCTGCGGTAGTAGGGATACATCACATCACCGGGTTTATCCGAATGCCCCAAGCCAATGGCATGCCCGGCTTCATGCAGCGCTACGCTGTAGATGTCAATGTCGCCGCCCGCGTGCCAGTTCTCGTCCGCATCCAGATGCATATCTCCGGCAATTGGTTCGGCGTTGATCGGGACAGGGTAAAAGGTGTGGCCGAGAATCCCCCCTGGCCCGTCGAATGGAAACGGGTCCCCGTGCGCCCCGCTCACGAACTTAATCACCACGGTTCTTGGCGACGATGCGAGCGAAGGCTGGAAGGTCACATTCGTGTACTTTGACCATTCCGTCAGAGCGCGCACGATTTCGCTCTGCACCAGCAGGGCAGGCACCTTGGGGGTAATGGACCCGAACGCGTAGCCCAGGCGTGCGGCCTTGTCGGCATCAAGGTTCCAGCCGCGCACAATGTTCGCGTACTGGCCGATGGCTCCCGTCATGTTGAGCATGCCCGCGCAGGCGATCAGGGCCGTGTCATCCATCAGCGCGGCGTCTGCCGGGAACAGGTAGGCAACCTCGTCATGCGCAGCCAGCGCGGCCAGTTGTGTTGTTCCCGCCGTCACCAGTGCGTGCCAGCTGCGCATCCCCCCGGTTCGCTGCAGGCTGACGCCCTCGGCCCCCGCCACCGTATCCTGCTGGCCCGTCGTGACGTCCGGGTGAAACTCCACCAGTGCTGAAATTGTCCCGGCGTCAGCGAGTACGAACTGCGGACTGATCTTGTCGGCTGCCGGGAAGCTGCCAATCCAGCGGACGCCCAGCCGCGGTGGCACCAGACCGCCTGGCGCATTCACCACCAGGGCATTGTCCGGCAGCGCGGCCAGCGCGTTGATGCCATCGCGCAGCAGGGCATCCAGATCTTCCACACCCGGCTGGTGATCAAACAAGATGATCTTGTGGATTGCCGTGGTGTCCGTACTGCCCACCGGCGTCACGGCCGCCGTTGCCTCCCGTTGCAGGTTCGCCGTGTTCATTGCGGATTCCGCCCCTCGTGGGGCATCCGGACGAAAATCCCGCGTCTTGAAATGAATATCCTGCGCTAAAAGCGCGCCTCCCGCTACCAGGGCGAGAACTCCCGCCCGCCTCCGCGTGCCACTGCTCATAGGCCCCTATCGGCAGAACTTTCCGCAGCCTGCATACCACCCGCGTTAATCTGAGTGCTGTTGCCCCCCATCACACTGACTATCGCCGGATCGGACCCCAGCGGCGGCGCCGGCATACAGGCCGATTTGAAGACCTTTCACCAGTTGGGCGTCTACGGCACTTCGGTCATCACCCTGCTGACCGTGCAAAACACACAGCGGGTTTCCCGGGTGATGCCGCTTGCCCCGGATTTTGTACTGGAACAACTGCGCGCCGTGCTGGAAGACTTGCCGCCCGCTGCAGCGAAAACCGGTGCCCTCGGAAGCGCGGCACTGGTAGAAGCGATCGCAGGCTCACTCGGCAGCCTTTCCCGCCCGTTTCCACTGGTGGTCGACCCCGTCATGATCAGCAAACACGGCGCGTCGCTCATCGACGCCGACGCGCGCTCCGCCCTGCGGGAACGGTTGCTGCCCCTCGCCGCGCTGGTCACACCTAATCTGCATGAGGCCTCCGAACTCGCAGGCATCCCGGTGGAAAACCCGGCCCAAATGCGGGAGGCAGCGGCGCGGATCGCGCAATTGGGCCCCGCAGCCGTGCTGATCAAGGGCGGCCATCTGGAGGGCGACGCCCTCGATATCCTGCTGCACGCAGGAACCTTCACGGAGTACCGCTCTGCCCGTTTCCAGACCAGACACACGCACGGAACCGGCTGCACCTATTCCGCCGCCATCACCGCCTATCTGGCCCGGGGCCTCGCGATAAAACTCGCCATCGCCGCCGCCAAAACCTTCATTTCCGAAGCAATTCGCACCGCGCCCGGGCTCGGTGCCGGCTGCGGTCCCGTGAACCACTGGGCCACAGGGGCCGATTCGCTATAATCGGCTTTCCCGACATGACCAAGGTTCAAAAGACTTTCCGCCTGGAGCGCACGCTCGACGAAGCACTCATGCAGCAGATTGCAGACGCCAACGCCATCTACGGCATTGACTGGATTAAAGTCTCGCCGTCGCGCGATTCCCTGCTGGTGGAGTTTGACGCCACGCGCCTGGGTTCG
>JBBQDH010000374.1:0-4008 GCA_038319515.1 Bryobacterales bacterium | reverse complement strand
CTGAACCGCAAACAACGCGGCGAACCAATTTCCATCGGTTAGCGCGTGTGTGGAAGCAAGATCGAAGGGAGTCCTTCTGAAGGCGTGGGGCAGAGTTGATCGAGGAAATGATAGCGGCGTGAAGGCTGCCGTCACCCTCTGGATTCTTCGCTTCGCTCAGAATGACAAGCCTTAATTTTGGAACTCAGTATCGGAGTACGGCGTGGAATTTTTTCATGATGTAAATATCGACTGGCTGGGCAAGAAGTGGTATTTCCTGGGCTGCTCGCTCATTTTCAGTGTCGCGGGCCTTCTGTCACTTTTCTTCTGGCACGGGCTTCCGCTGGGAGTGGACTTCCAGGGCGGCACGCTGATCTATCTGAAGTTTGACCAGACGCCGGACCTGAACCGGGTTCGCAGTGCTGCGGATAGCGCCGGCTTGCGGGATGTAAAGATGCAGACCTACGGACGCGCCTCGGATAACGAGATCATCGTTTCCCTGCCGGAACGCGACACCAAGGAAGGCTCGCTCGACGAGGGGCGCGCTGCCATCGTGAAGACGCTGCAGCAAAATTACGCGCCGAATGCCGGAGCGAATGCGGGCAAGCTCGACCTGGACAATGCGACGAGAGAATCCCTGGCGGCATTTCTGACGCAGGGTGATCCGCTGCATCTGGCGAATCCGGCGGTCGAAGAGGTGAAGTATCCGCAAGTTGCGGCGACGGTGCTGGACTATCGCGACAAGATAAAGGGCGGCGTGTTCGGTTCGCTTTCGGAGCTCGACGGGAAGGTTGACCCAGCAGTATCGGCGTATCTACAGCAGGGGACCTATCTTTCCGGATTTTCAGTAAGGAATACGGAGATTGTGGGGCCGCAGGTGGGCAACCAGTTGCGCCGCCAGGCATTGCTGGCGACCTTGTATTCGCTGGCGGGAATGCTGGTTTATTTGTGGTTCCGGTTTGAGCTGATTTATGGCGTTGCGGCGGTGGTGGCGGTGTTCCACGACACATTGATTACCGTAGGCGCGTTCAGCCTGACTAACCGCGCGATGACGTTGACCGTTGTAGCGGCCATCCTTACGCTGATCGGTTATTCCATGAACGACACCATCGTGGTCTTCGACCGTATCCGCGAAAATCTGCGGCTGGTGCGCAAGGGATCGCTGTCCAGCATCGTGAATCTGAGCATCAACCAGACGCTGAGCCGGACGGTGTTGACCTCCGGGCTGACTTTTCTGACGGTGTTGTGTCTGTTTCTGTTCGGTGGCGAAGTGCTGAACGGATTCAGTTTTGCGCTGGTGATCGGGATTTTGATTGGGACGTATTCTTCGATTGCGGTGGCGGCTCCGATGCTGGTTGCTTATCAGGACTGGCGCGCGAGCCGGGGAAAAACCGCTGCTTTACCTGCCGGGAAGAAAGCGCGAGTGTAAAAATTTGCACCATGAGAAATTGGCACCGTGAGCTAAAACTGCATCATAAAAAAGGCCGACTCTCACGGGAGTCGGCCTTTTTACCATTGAATTTCAACCGCTTTCATTATTTTGAAACATCCGGGAACTTTGTCTATCCCCACCGGTGTCTAAGAATATTGAAGCGTTGGGGATATTGAAAGCGTTTCAGTCGTGTTCCATGGGGGTGGGGCTATGTTTGAAGACAGCACATTTGAGTCTGGCGGCAGAATAAAAACCAAAAGCCAGTACTGGATGCTGGCAACGGCAATTTTGAATGTCAGCGTGGTTATCGTTCTCGTCCTGATTCCACTTATCTATCCGGAAGCTTTGCCGAATCAGGCAATGGCAACTTTGTTAGTAGCACCGCCACCACCACCGCCACCGCCACCACCACCACCACCGGAAATTAAGGTTGTACAGGTGCATGTGCAGTCCATGGCGGATCAGCTGCAGGCTCCCAGCAAGATCCCGAAGGTCATCAAGATGGTGAAAGAGGATGCTCCTCCTCCGCAAGGGGCAGTGGGTGGCGTACAGGGGATGGCCGGTCTGGGAGGCAGTGCCGGTGGCGTGATTGGCGGCATTCTCGGCGGGATGGGCAACGGGCCTGTTGTAAAGGCTGCTCCTCCTAGAAAGATTGCGGTTTCTTCCGGCGTCCAGGCGAGTAAGCTGATCTCTCAACCGGCAACAACCTATCCTGCAATTGCCCGTGCGGCCCGGATTGAGGGCACAGTTGTTTTGAAGGCAATTATTGGTAAAGACGGAACGGTTCAGAACGCTTCTGTTGTCAGCGGTCCGCCAATGTTGCAGTCGGCAGCACTTGAAGCGGTTCGACGGTACCGGTATCAGGCAACGGTGCTGGATGGGGTACCCGTCGACGTGGAAACAACAATCAGCTTTAACTTCACCCTGGGCAATGAGTGATAATCTTAATCACCGCTCACAACAAGTTTGGCTTTTTCAGCCGTAACCCCAGAAAGCTTATCCTTAAGGAGGATAGATTCCAGTGATTCTCGCTCACCTAACGCAATGTGTTCCTCACACGGCTGCGCTTGCAGCGTTCTTTCAAGAAGAGCAGCAGACGTTCAGCATCGTGTCCATGTGGCACAGCATGGGCTGGTTGCCCAAGTCTGTCGTCGGCGTACTGCTGATTATGTCGGTCTGGTCCCTTGCCGTCATGATCGACCGGGCACTTTACTTTTCTGCTGCCCGCAAACAGTCTCGTGAATTTGCCCCCAGAGTTGCCGGCGCGCTGAAGGAAGGCCGTCTGGATGAAGCGATCAAGGTCGCCGACCGGAACAAGAAGTCACATCTGGCGGAAGTTGTTACCGCAGGATTGCAGGAATTCCGCAACTACGGCAGCGGCGGCACAGTTACCGAAGAGCAGGTGGAAGCCAGCCAGCGCGCACTGGAACGGTCAGAAGCCATTGTCCATGCCAAGTTGAAGCGCGGTCTGGGCGGATTGGCCACCATCGGCGCGACGGCCCCGTTTATCGGACTGTTCGGCACGGTTATCGGTATTCTCGATGCTTTCCAAGCGATCGCGACATCGAAAACATCCGGTATCGGTCAGGTTGCCGGCGGTATTTCGGAAGCACTAGTCACGACGGCGTTCGGCTTGTTCGTCGCCATCCCAGCCGTTATGGCCTTCAACTACTTCACCAACCGCGTGGAATCGTTCGACGTCGAAATGGACAACTCTTCGAGCGAGCTGGTGGATTACTTCCTGAAGCAGGGCGCACGCCGCTAACGCGGTACCTGCTTTGCCGAATGCTTTCTACGCGAGAATCTCTGTCATGGGCTGGTGAAATTGCCAGCCCTGCGGATCGCGAAAAGATCATGTCTGACACTCCTCAGAAACTGCGAATTGCAGTCGAGAGATTTAGACCTGGAAAGATTTAGACCTGGAGTTTGTCCATGGCAATTGCGAAGCGAGACGAAGGCAAGAAAGTCAATTCCGACATTAACGTCACGCCAATGGTGGACGTCATGCTGGTTCTGCTGATCATCTTCATGGTTATCACCCCCATGTTGCAGAACAAGGTGAATGTGGACCTGGCGAAGACGCACTCGGCAGAGCCCCTGCCGGATGCGGACCACGAAGATACAGTTAAGGTTGCGATCACGCGCGATGGCAAGGTATACCTGGGCGCAAACCAGGTGGTAATGGCTGACCTGGGTCCCAAGGCGCAGGATCTGCTGCAGAACAAGCCGAATAAGACAGTTTATATTCGTGCGGATCAGCGGGCGCGGTATGGCATGGTGATGGATGCGATTGATAATCTTCGCACTGCAGGCGTCGATCAGGTGGCGTTTTTGACCGAACCAGCGGCGGCCGCACCGCAGCCGAAGACTCCGGCTAGTCCCACACCTACCCCGGCACCTGGATTCTAAGTGCCGGGCTTCTAACGGCGCTTTTTGAAGCGAATTGGACAGAGCCCTTCGGGCGTACTTTTTTGAAGTGAGGATACTTTTATGGCAATGTCATCTGGTGGCGTCGGCGGACTATCGTCCAGTCCGAACGTCACTCCTCTGATCGACGTGCTTCTGGTGTTGCTGATTATCTTTATGGTGATCACGCC
>JBBQDH010000373.1:0-4048 GCA_038319515.1 Bryobacterales bacterium | reverse complement strand
CATCTGTTCACGCGATATACCATCAATCTGCTGGACCCCGTCACCGGCAAACGCCCTCTGGCCGCATTCAGTTCATTCGGTCTGAAAGCGAACGACGGCAATAACAACTTCAACGCGCTCCAGGCGTCCCTGCAGCGCCGCTTCGTGCGCGGATTGCTGCTGCAGGCGAACTACGCGTGGGCACACGGAATAACGGATTCGTCCATTGGTTCCGGTGAAAGCGTCGCCTTCCAGAACCAGTCCTGCCGGGCCTGTGACCGCAGCAGTTCCAGCGTGGACGTGCGCCATACACTGACGATGAATGGCGTGTACCAGTTGCCGTTCGGCCAGGGAAAGCAGTTTCTGAACGGGAAGGGTTTCGCTTCGCAACTGCTGGGCGGATGGGAGCTGGCGGGTATCGGTACGGCGCGTTCGGGTCTGCCGGTGAACATCACAGTCACGCGCAAGGCGACGGCTTTGCCGGATGGCAACACGTCCGGCCAGCGTCCGGATTACGTGTCGGGGCAGCCGGTCAACTCGGCGACCCGGACGATCAACAGCTGGTTCAACAAAGATGCATTCGCGACACCGAAGAACTTCACCTGGGGTAACCTGGGGCGCTTCGCGGGGCGCGGACCGGGGAATTATGAGATCGACGGCTCCCTGCAAAAGCGCTTCAGAATCACGGAGCGGCTTGGCCTGAACTTCCGGGCCGCGGCGTTCAATCTGCTCAACCACCCGCTTTATAAGACGCCGTCCGGGAATACTTCATCTTCAGCATTTGGACGCATTACCGGCGTGTTGAATACGGGCGCGGTGGGCACAGGCGCGCCGCGCCGTATTGAATTCATGCTGCGAGCCGATTTTTAAAGGGTGACACGGGCGGCACACAGGTCAAGGCAATTGCTGATAAAAGTCCGTGAGGCACCAGTCATCACTCACGCAGGAGAGTTGTCACAATAGTGGATTTTCAAGGATTTGCGCAGCGCGCAGGTGAAACCGGCGGTTCCGCCGGCGTATCCGGAAATGCTTGTGGTTGAGGTGTCATAGCCGCACGGGGCGAGAGCGAAAACTGCGCGGACCTGATCCGCAGCACCGGCGGTTCCGCCGGTGAGTCAGTGCCTGCGCTCAAGTGGAGGTGGTTATCCCGGAACGAGCCCTCAGCATCTATAGCAGACCATGTTTTCGCATTTTGTAACGCAGCGCGTCGCGACCGATTCTTAAAGTCCGGGCCGCGCCGGACTGATTGTTGTTGGCATGCGCCAGAGCCTCGGCGATCAGGCGTTTCTCATGTTCTTCGAAGGTTCCGTCCGCCGGCAGCTCGGCGATTTGCGTTGCAGTGTTCGGTCGCATTGGAAAGCGCAGGTATTCGGGCAAATCCTGTACGTCGATCATTTCACCCAGCACCATCATGCAGGCATAGCCAATTACGTTTTCCAGTTCACGAACGTTGCCAGGCCATTCATGCCGCGCCAGCACCACCTGCGTGCGCCGGGTGAGTCCGGCAATGTTCTTTTGGTACTGGCCGGCGAACTTGTCAGTGAAGTATTTCGTGAGAAGTGGCAGATCTTCCTTATGCTCTGCGAGCGAAGGCACGCGCACTTCCACCATGGACAGACGATAGAAAAGATCTTCGCGGAACTGCTTTTCCGCAACGGCTTCGCGCAGGTCGCGATGTGTCGCGGCGATGACGCGAACATCCACCTTGCGCGGCGTGAGCGAGCCAATGCGCAATACTTCCTGATTCTGCAGGGTGCGCAGGAGTTTGGCTTGCGTGGCGAGCGGCATGTCGCCAATTTCATCCAAAAAAAGAACGCCTTTATCGGCAAATTCGAACAGCCCGGTCTTATCCTGCGTGGCGCCTGTAAAAGCCCCGCGAACATGGCCGAAGAGCTCGCTTTCAAACAGTGTTTCCACCACGGCGGAGCAGTTCAGCACCACCAGCCTGCCGCTCTTCGCCGGGCTCAGATTACTGAGCGCGCGGGCCGCCAGTTCCTTGCCTGTGCCGGTTTCGCCGGTTACCAGCACCGTGCGGAAGTGCGGCGCGATACGCCGGATGCGGGAGAACATTTCCCACATGGCGGGGCTCCTGCCGATCATGCCCTCGAAGCGCGCGCTGGCAGCGAGTTCGCGGTCCACGGCCATGGTGCGCTGGCGCTGCTGGGCATCTTCGATCAGCCGGGCGATGCGTTCGCGCAGCAGGGCGATGGGAATCGGCTTATTCAGATAATCGGCGGCGCCTCGGCGAATGGCGTCCACGGCTGATTCGCTGGTGTAGTGCGCGGTCATCAGAATTACGTCGATGGCGGGGTCGAATTCCACGATGCGGTCCAGGACTTCCAGGCCACTGATACCAGGCATCACAAGATCAGTGAGGACGATTTGCGGGTGCTCGCGGAAGATTGCTTCGATGCCCTCTTCGGGGTCGGATGCGGTAATGATGCGCAGCTCAGACCGGGACAGGGCAGTGGAGAGCAGCTCCAGGCTGCCGAGGTTGTCGTCAATGATGACGAGGGTGACTTCAGATACAGGCATTTATGGTCTGCGGAGAGCGGCAATCGCCGGCACATGATCGCGCAGGGCTCTCAGCAGAGTCTCCTTTTTGACGGGTTTCTGAAGATAGGCGGTGGCTCCCAGAGCGAGAGCATCGCGGTCCCGGTCCAGAACTGAGATGACGAATACGGGGATGCCGCTGGTGTCGGGTGAAGAGCGAAGTTCCTCCAGCACGCGCCAGCCGGATCTGCCGGGCATGCGGAGGTCGAGAGTGATTGCGTCGGGGCGCAGGTCGCGGGCAAGCGCGGTGGCGACGGCGGAGGACTGCGCGAATTCAGCGTGAACGCCCAGTGCATCCAGATAGTTGGCCAGCAGTTCGCGGCCGGCGGGCTCGTCTTCCACAACCAGAACCAGCGGCTGCGTGCGCGTGCGGCCGGGGTCGCCCGGAATGGTGAAAGAGAAGCGGCTGCCCTTGCCTGGTGTGCTTTCCACCTTCGCTTCGCCGCCGTGTAGTTCCACCAGGTGTTTCACGATGGAGAGGCCGAGCCCGGTGCCCTCCCGCACGCCGCGCGTGGTGGAGGCAACCTGCCGAAATTTATCGAAGATCACGCCCTGGTTTTCCGGAGCAATGCCGATCCCTGTATCCCCGACGGTGAAGCGGAACATTTCACCTTCCGGGGCCACTTCGATCCAGACCGAGCCGCCTTCCCTGGTGAACTTGACGGCATTATTGAGCAGATTGGTCAGAATCTCACGTAGTCTCAGGCGGTCTGCGATGACGAACAGCGGGGCGTCAATGCGGTTTTCGAGGGTGATGTTCTTCGCCCGCGCGGCGTTGGCGATGCCGGTGACCGCGCTGAGAACCACGTCGCCGGGGTCCAGCGCTTCGAGTTGCAGCTCCATTCGGCCTGCCTCGATTTTGCTCAGGTCGAGAATATCGTTAATCAGATCCAGCAGGTGAACGGAATCCTGCCGCACATGCTGAACAAAGCGCTTCTGCTTGTCGTTCAGCGGCCCTTCCAGCTCTTCCGCCAGAAGTTCCGTGAAGCCGATGATGGTGTGCAACGGGGTGCGGAGCTCGTGGCTCATGCTGGCCAGGAACTCAGTCTTCAGCCGGTCGGCGCGCTCAATTTCCTGGTTGCGCACTTCCAGTTGCTGGTTGGCGGCGCGGAGTTTCTCTTCGGCAATCCGGCGTTCGGTCACATCGCGAATGATGGCCGTAACGCGGAATTCGCCCTGTGTCTGGACGGGGCTGAGGCTGATTTCCACGGGAATCTCATGGCCGTCGTGGTGCCGCGCGGAAAGCAGCAGACCGCGCCCCATGGGCCGCGTGCCGGGACTCGACTGGTAGTCCTCGCGGTGGCCTTTATGGCTGCCTCGCAGGGCTTCGGGCAGCAGCATGTCGACGTTCATGCCCAGCA
Organism: Bryobacterales bacterium; assembly: GCA_038319515.1. GTDB lineage: Bacteria > Acidobacteriota > Terriglobia > Bryobacterales > Bryobacteraceae > BOG-234. The sequence continues at coordinate 155 of JBBQDH010000373.1, read as the reverse complement.
GTTCCTCCCGCGAATATCCGAACAGCGTTTCGGTCACGCGGTTGAGCAGTACGATCCTGCCTTCCCGGTCCACCTCAATGATGGCGTCAGGCGCTGCCTCAAGGAGTTCGCGGAAGCGGCTTTCTGAGCGCAGGCTTTCGGTGGCAGCGCGAATC
>JBBQDH010000372.1:0-4064 GCA_038319515.1 Bryobacterales bacterium | reverse complement strand
AATACGAAGCAAGGTGAGTCGGCGCGCAGGGAGTACGAGCTCTGGCATGTCTTTGAACGCGCGGCACTGCAGTGTTCGAACGCGGTTTGGATGATGTCCGGCCGTGATCGCGAAATTGCTTTGGAGCACGGCGCTCCTCCGAAGACCACCGCAGTGGTTCCGAACGGAGTTGATCTTGCACGCTTCCAGCCGACATCACGGCACAGCGCGCAAAAGACCGTTTTGTTCGTTGGCTCGTTCCGCCACTTACCCAATCTGCTGGCTTATGAAACCCTGCGCCACACCATCATGCCGGAAGTCTGGAAAGTGCTGCCGGATGTGAAACTCAGTGTCATCGCCGGACCCATGCATGAGAAGGCCGCGCAAAATGCGAAGAAGGTAAAGCTGCTGGATCCCGACCCGCGCATTCAGATCCAGGGGTTCGTGGAGGATGTGCGGCCGGCCTATCAGGAATGTGATGTCGTCGTGATTCCGCTGCCGGTCTCCGCCGGGACAAATATCAAGCTGATGGAAGCGATGGCCTGCGCCCGCGCCGTGGTCAGCACGGCTGTGGGATGCCAGGGGTTGGGCCTGGAGGACGAGACCGACCTGCTGGTTCGCGAAATTGGCTTCGGGTTTTCAGATGCCATCATTCGCCTGTTCCAGGACGACGAACTACGCAATAGAATCGCCACACGCTCGCGCTATGTGGCGGAGACGCAATTCAGCTGGGATTCTATTGCGGAGGTCGCGCTGGAATCCTATGAGACTTTACGCGGGGCCGTCCTGCCAAACCGGGGGCTCGACTCCCTGCAGGTTGTGCAGGAAGAAATTAAACTCTCCTCAGGGCGTTGACAGCTGCACGTCCCACCGCTGGAAGCACGAATGAGCACACTGAAAGCCGTCCCCCCTGAAATTTCCACTTCTGCCTGGTCAGGCCGGCGCGGATCAGTTCAACAGGGATGCGGTTTTCTTTCAAAACTGCGTCATTGAACTCGCGCTCTGTAATCTCCCCGGCCCTTGTGTATCTCCTCGAAAAGTTATTTCGCGGCGACTTTGAGCAGCGTTTTGTAAATCAGGTCAGTGCCCTGCTGCAGGCTCTCGACCGGCACGCGCTCATCGTTACCGTGCATCCGTGTCAAATCTTCCGCGCTGATGGGATACGGGTAGATCCCATAGACCGGTATGCCGCGGCTGCGCCATGCAGCTGCGTCAGTACCCGCCTGGAAGAGATAAGTCGTGACAGGGACGCCGGGAAAAACAGAATTGGATTGCTCCACCAGAGCCCGGAACAGCTCTGAGTCCTTCGTGGATGGCTTCATGCGGCCAGCCATCCTGATGTACTCCGCAGAGGCGGCCGCATTGGTGCCGGCCGGCATGCCGCGCGACCCCGCGTTCGTGACATCCACGCGCGGATCGTTGATCACGGCCTTCATTTCGGAAATCAATTCTTCGGTATTCGTGCCGGGGATCGTGCGGAAATTCAGCGTTGCTTCCGCCGAGCCCGGAATCACGTTGCCGCGAAAACCCGCGTTCAGAAATACCGGAGCGATGGTGTTCCGCATGATCGCGTGCAGCAGCGGATCTTTGCTGATTTCCTCATCGGCCTTCCTGACCTTTGCCGGGTCCGTGCCTTCCACCAGATCGTGAAAGTACGTGGACATGGGCGGCTTGCTGGTCTTTTCAAGCGTACTGAAGAATTCTTTTGTGCTGTCGATCAGCTTCGGCTGCGTATCGTAATCGCCGATCTTCGACATCGCCTTCGCGAGCGTGAAAATTGCATTGTCCGGGCGCGGCATGGAAGAGTGCGTGGATGTGCCCTTCGCGGTCACCAGCAGGGACACGCTGGATTTATCGGCGGTCGAAATACTGACGTAGCGCGTGGTGCCATTCGGGTTCTTGATAATCCATCCGCCCTCGTTCAGGGAGAACTCGCAATCGAGTTTGTCGAAGTGATCTTTCGCCAGCCACGTGGTGTTGTACTGGCCACCCTCTTCATCTGCTTCGGAAAGGAAAATCACGTCGCGCGCCAGCGGAATTTTATTCTTCGCCAGCATCATCACAGCCTGCGCGAAGACCGCCAGGCCACCCTTGAAATCGATTGCCCCGCGACCGATCACGTAGCCGTCCTGAATTACGCCGGCGAACGGATCCACGGTCCACTTCTCCCGCTCCACGCCCACCACATCCGCATGGGCCGCCAGGAGAATCGGCTTCTTGCTGCCATCGCCCCTTAGCCGCGCGATGAAATGAGCTTTCGCAGGATCGGGCGTCTGGATAATGTCGATCTCGAATCCCAGTGGTGCAAACTTCGTCTTCAGCAGAGCAGCCAGCTGCGCTTCATTGCCTGGCGGATTACTGGTATTGACGCGGATCAGTTCCTGCAAGAGTTTCGCAGTGTCATTGATTTGCGCAAATGCAGAAGCCACGGAAACCGCGACCAGGATACCGACGTTGAGAAGAGTTCGAATCATATGCCGCCTTATTTGAACGCGCAGACGGGGCGTAACTGAATTCGGGGGACGTACCGCGACCGTGCAGGGTCCCGGACGGGATAAATCGCTATTGTGCTGTAACAGAATTCAAATGTCAACACGCTCCTGATGCGCCTGAAGCCCTGCGCTATTTAGCTCAGCGAGCTTGCGTCATCGCGCACGGGAATAGCCACAGAGCCCGTATTTCCGCGCTTTAGCAGCGGCCCCGCACCTGCACAGGCAAAGGTGGGAGCGAACGTCATGGAATTCAAACACATCTTATTCCCGGTTGATTTCTCGCGCCGCGCCCATGGGGCGGCTGCGCATATTCAAGGCCTGGCGGAGCGCTTCCGGGCTTCGCTGACCCTGGTTCACGCGGCGGAAGAGCCGTGGCAGTGGTACGGAGGGGTGGATGCTCCTGTGCTTCCAGCCATTCCGTGGCCTGAAATTGAGGCGGACGCCCAGTCGAGGCTGGACGCGTTTGCAGCAGCAGAGTTCCCCGGCATGTCGGTCGGAGCCGTCATTCTGCGGGGCGACCCGGCCACCACCGTGATCAACTACGCAGGCGTCCACAAGATTGACATGATCGCCCTGCCCACCCACGGCAGAGGCATATTCCGCGCCGCGTTGCTGGGCTCAGTAACCGCAAAAATCCTGCACGATTCTCCATGCTCTGTCTGGACCGACGCCCATTGCGAGAAGAGTGCCGTCCATGCCGACCGCGGGTGGCGAAGCATCCTGTGCGCCATCGACACCGGCCCCGAAAGCAACCGGCTGATCCACGCCGCCGCAGACCTGGGTAAACAGTGCGACGCAGTTGTTCGCCTGGTGCATGCAGTTCCCGGGGGAGAGGCAGGCCAGGAACGCGGCTTCGATATGGAGTTCGGGCGCTTCCTGGAAGACACCGCCCGGAGCACCATCGCGGACCTGCAGCACACCTCCGGCACCAGCTTCGAGGTATGCCTGCGCGCGGGCTCTCCGGGCCAGGTCGTCAAGGCCGAAGCAGAGTACCATGACGCCGATCTCGTGATCATCGGGCATGGCCATCTGCGGGCACTGGCGGGCCGCCTGCGCACCGACGCCTACGGTATTATCCGGAGCGCGCCCTGCCCGGTACTGAGCCTGTAGCAACCACCTGTAACGACCACACGTTAATCTGTATGCAGCATGAACGTCCACATTCCGGCTGACCTGATGGAAACCGTAGCCGAAATCTCTCCGAATGCGATCATCGGCGTCAATGGCGCCGGCGTGGTGGACGTGTGGAATACTGCTGCCGAAGAACTGCTGGGCTGGGCCCCGCAGGACGTCCTCGGGAAAGCACTTCCCGCCCAGTTGCAGACTTTTTCCGCATCGGTTCGTCAGGGTGTGGAAATTGAGGCTGCGACGCGCGAGGGCAAGACCCTTCGGCTTGAAGTGCGGTCGCGGCGGAGGCAGCCGGATGGCTGGCTCTACATGGCGACAGACCGGTCTGAGATTCGCGCTGCCACCGAAAGCCTGCGCTCAGAAAGCCGCTTCCGCGAACTCCTTGAGGCAGCGCCTGACGCCATCATTGAGGTGGACCGGGAAGGCAGGATCGTACTGCTCAACCGCGTGACCGAAACGCTGTTC
>JBBQDH010000371.1:0-4096 GCA_038319515.1 Bryobacterales bacterium | reverse complement strand
CGCGGGCGACGCGGTGACAGTCGGTACCGCCGCCGGATCGTAGGTATAGGTGGGAGGCGAGGGGGCTTGCACGAACAGCGAACTTTGGCCATCCGCATTCAATGCGGTCACAACCGCCGTATGACTTCCAGGGGCTGGCGGCGGAATCACCGAGAGGCGGCCGTCGCTGCCGAGGCCCGTTACCGTCCCAGGCAGACCGTCAAATAGAATTCGTGTTTCGCTCGATAACTGAGTTCCACCGATCGAAACCACGCGATTGCCGGCGGTATCCGATGTGGTCACTAAAGAGGTAATGGAGGGCGGGGAAGTCAGCGTGACGTTGAACGCGGCCGGCAGCACGTAGAGGTCGCCAGGAGTAGTGAATAACAGGTGCTTGGGTCCGGGGCCTGTCGTGTTGTTGACCTGGACAGCACATAATACGAATTGCTGGTAGGGCTGGCATAGATAGATCTGGGCCGGAGTTCCCAGCGGCTCAACTTTCAGTCCAGGAGTGAAAAGACCGTTCTGCTGCAACAGACCCGTGGTTCCGCTCGACAGAAGGTTGGCCGGAACTCCCACATTAAGAGGGGGCGAGGATTCCACCACTCCCGTGCTCGAATATCCATAGGTTCGCACCGACGATATGGACGGCGTGGTCCGCTGAGTCACCGCAAAATTCATGCGTTGCGTTACGTTGCCGGCATACACGAACACCGGTTGGGCCTGGGTCCATTCCCGAGTCGCGGGATAAAACTGCGTGGTAAAACTCGGACCACCCGGAAAAATCACATTCTTGGAATCCACTTGAGGACTGATGTTCGCAGGATAGGATTCGCCTTGCAAAGGGGAGGGCAGGGAATGCGCATATACAAAATATTGCCCCGGAACTAAACCGTCAATTTGGAACGTGCCGTCCGGATTGGTAAGTGCACTGATCGCCGGGTAGCTGGCTGATAGAGCCACCACTGATGCCATGTTCACCCCCGTTCCATTCGAAAGTGCCACGCGTCCGTTTAAACTGCCAACCGTCGAGAGATAACCAACCCCAGGGTAAAGCAAGGAGATGCCGGCAATGTCATCAGCGGCCAAAGGAGCAGCCTTGGTGGTCGCGCTCGTCACGGCCGTCGACATCACGCTCGATGTCAAAGAGTGCTGCAACCCCAAGGTGTGTCCGAACTCGTGTACCACGGTCGTGAAAAACAGCTCACTATAACTCGGCGTCGGAGCCGAAGGCAGCCACTGCGTCAAATCCCGGTTCAACAGAATCCGGGCCCGGACAATCGGGACGAAAGCGCCATTCGGTCCAGCGGTCTGCGAGCCTCTCACCTCCGGACCTCCCAGGGCCAACAGCCCGGGTGTGATATCGTCCGAGAATCCCACACTAATCCCAGCCGATGCCTGGGTGGTCCCGGAAGGCTGCAGGCCGCCGTAGGCCAGCCGTAAATCCGAAGTGGCGACATCGTTCCAAACCTTGGCGGCAGATCGAATCTCGCTTACCACTGCTAAGAACGTATCACCCGGGGGAAGAATAGGAGGCTGATCCGAGACCAAGAAGGTAACCGTCTTATTTGGCAGCGAGTTGAGATCATATTTCTCAGGTATCGCAACAAAGGGCGCTGAACGGGTGTTGTAATGAATATAGTAAGAATAAGCCGAAGCCGATGAGGAGGTGACAAGCAGGCACAGCAGGACTGCGGCAACCGATCGCAGCATCCTGGGCATTTAGTGCAAACTCCGCCCTGAAAGTGTATCTAAGACCTTAGATCGAAAATCGTTCACAGGCATTGCGAAAGATGCGTCCTGAACGGGCTGACCGTTTGACCCGACCATATGCTCAGTGGTTGGCGCTCGTGAAGCGATCAAAACTCCACCCGCACTCGGCTGCAGGTTAAAAAGGCCCTGCGAGAGACCGATGATCTGCCGTAATCCGCTCTTGCTCGTCCAGAGGAACAGGACAAACTCCTGTCCATCTGATAAAGCTGGAGCTCCGGAATAAGTCTGGCGAACTCCGCCGCTCAGGCCACCCGGCACCGCTATATCGAGTTGACTTGTAGGCGTGCCCTTCCACTGTTCTGACACTTGCACCCGGTAGTTCGTGTATAACGTAGAGCCTCGAAACGCAGAGCCGGTGAACTGGACTTTGCCACGCACAATCTCAGTGGATTTCCCGATCATATCATCCATGCTGAGTTGCTGGAGAGTTGTGCCGGAAACACTGGCCAAACACACCAACAGCATGCCGGGAATTAGAACGGTCCTCATGAGTTCTCCAGCCGATGGGGCACGTATGTAGCCATTGCTATACCAGTTCATTGCTGAGAAGGATCAACGGGTTTAGACTGGTAGCCGCCCCTGTAAACCCATCGCACTGTAGCATACAGACACGAGCGGAGAGCGCTATTGTCTCACTTCTGAACCCCCAGCTATTTTCTGCCCCCTGACCACTAGAATCGGCGTCTTTAATTCATGACGTACTGCATTAATTGTCGTTCCAAAAAGCAAGTCCTTCAACCCTTTATGGCCATGCGCACCCATCACAATGAGGTCGGGCTTCAGTTCGCGGGCATACTCGATGATTTGAGCCTTCGGATTCTGGGAGTATCTCACCACAGCCTCCACTTCTACTCCTTGCCGCTTTAATGCCTCCACAATTCCGGTCAGATACTGTTCGCCCGCTTCGATTTCAGCAGTGGAGGCAAGCGACCCATATATGGTGCTGGTCACGTCTTCTTCGACGTGGAGGAGGAACAGTCTGGCACCGTGCATCCGCGACATAGCCGCCGCATGGGCTATTGCGTCGCGATCTCGCTCCGAGTGATCCAGCGGAACCAGGATGCGCTGGTAAGTCTGCAGCGGCAGCGCCGATCCGACCAGCTCCGGCAGAGGCGCCCGAGCACGCGCGAACTTGCGCCGCCAATCCGGAATTACAGGCTCCAGCATCACCCAAAGTAACAGCAGCGTCAAGCCGCTTAGGCCGATGGCAAGGGCGGACAGAATCCAGGTGCGCCACAATCCGGAGGGGGGTATCCAATCCTGCACCGTTAGAGCTATCAGCCGGCCGTTTAGACCAACGATCAAGATCGCGGTGGACCACGCGAGTACCCGGACCCACCCGCGATTCGCAAACGTTCCCATGCGCTCGCGGCTACTCGTGAAGTGAATCAGCGGAATCACAGCAAAAGGTAACTGGAGGCTTAGGATGACCTGGCTCAAAATGAGCAACTGATAGCTTCCGTGCTCGCCGGCGAAATAGACGGTCAGAGCCGCCGGAGTAATGGCGATGGAACGGGTGAGCATCCTGCGTAACCATGGCCTCATCCGAAGGTTTAAAAAACCTTCCATAACAACCTGACCTGCAAGCGTTCCAGTTAACGTAGATGACTGTCCTGAGCAGAGCAGGGCGATGGCAAATAGCATGCCCGCCGCAGCTGTTCCCAGGAGAGGAGCCAGCAACAGGTGGGCTTGCTGGATCTCAGTCACCACAATCGCCCGCTTAAAAAAAACCGAACCTGCCAAAACCAGAATTGCGATGTTGATGAACATGGCGGCGTTCAGGGCGATGGCCGAATCCACCAGATTGAACCGGCAGGCGGCCAGGCGGGCGGCATGGTCCGTTCCAACCCGCCGCGTCTGAACCAGGGCGGAATGCAGGTACAAATTATGGGGCATTACCGTCGCTCCGAGAATCGCGATCGCAATGTAGAGGCTCTTATCACTGAGCTTCGGAATCAAACCCCTAACCACCTCAGCCAGTGGCGCGCCGGCCCAGCCAATCTCCAGGGCAAAGCACGCCCCAATGACGAGAATCAGGGCAAGCACTACACCTTCTATTACCCGGACCCCTCGGCGGCTAAACCAAAGCAGCAGCAGTGTATCGAGTGAGGTGAGCAGTACCCCGGCCAGCAGGGGTAAGTGGAACAGCAGGTTCAAGGCAATCGCGGCCCCTAACACTTCCGCCAAATCGCAGGCCGCAATTGCGATCTCGCACAGGATCCAGAGCATGAACGAGACAGGCCGAGGGTAGGTTTCGCGGCAGGCCTGAGCCAGATCGCGCTGGCTGACAATCCCGAGCCGGGCGCTGAGCGTTTGCAGCAGCACCGCCATCATATTTGACAGC
>JBBQDH010000370.1:0-4151 GCA_038319515.1 Bryobacterales bacterium | reverse complement strand
AAGACGATCCAGAAACACGTCGACAACATGCGGGCGATCGGGGGCGAGTCATCCGCGATCTCTACAACGACCCTCCTCTGAGAAGACGGCCGATTTCACTGCTAGACTCGGAGGGCGAAGCATAGACCCGCATGACTCCGGAACGCCGGCAGCAGATCGTGGAACTGTATCACGCGGCACAGCAACGCACTGGCTCCGAGAGAGAGGCGCTGCTGGCCCAAGCCGAACCGGAGGTGCGCCGTGAGGTGGAGTCGCTGATGGCACATGCAGGGAATCCTGGATCGACGCCTACGACGATTGGCCCCGGCGGTCACCTGGGACCGTACACGATCGAAGCTCTGCTCGGAGAGGGTGGAATGGGGCGGGTGTTTCGCGCCTACGATACCCGGCTGCGGCGGACGGTGGCTGTCAAGGTTCTTCCGCAGGACCAGATGGCGAGCGCCGAGCGCAAGCGTCGGTTTCTGCGCGAGGCGCGTGCGGCCTCCGCTCTGAATCATCCGAATATCATGGCGCTCTACGACATTGGGGCCCAGGGCGAAACGGATTATTTAGTGATGGAGCATGTGGTTGGGCGACCGCTCGATAAGATGATCCCCGCGGAAGGATTCGGTCTCGCCGAAACGATCGGGTATGCAGTTCAAATCGCCGGTGCACTGGGTGCAGCGCATGCAGCCGGAATCGTACATCGCGATGTCAAGCCGGCCAACCTCATGGTGACCTTCGATGGGCAAGTGAAGGTGTTGGACTTCGGGTTGGCGAAATTGCCGGAGACTTCGCCTAGCCCCGACGGGGAGACTCGAACGCAGCAGTCCGCGCTCACAGCCATGGGGTCTGTGATGGGGTCGGTGTCCTACATGTCACCGGAGCAAGCGGCTGGGCGGCCGCTCGATCATCGCACGGACATCTTCTCACTGGGAGTTGTCCTGTGAGATGGCGGCGGGGAGGCGGCCATTCCATGGGAAGTCGCAGGTGGAGACGATGCACGCCATCATCTATGAGCAGCCGCCACCGCTGGGGCAAAAGCCTGAGTTGGAACAGATAGTGGCAAGAGCGCTGGCAAAGGACCCGCAGGAGCGTTATCAAAACGTTGGCGAACTCGCAGCCGAACTCCAACGACTTCAAACATCGAAGCCGTCCTATAGCGCGACAGCCGTTCCGGGCAGATCCAACGGCCAGAATGTCCTTCTGGCCGGGGCGGCTGTGGCGCTGGCGGCCGCGTGTGCCGGAGGCTTTTGGATGTGGAGGGAGCAGGCCTCCATCGCGCGCGAGAAGGACAAGCATCGCGTAGAAATGCTGGCAGACTCGGGCGCCATGATGGAAGCCTACCTCCTGGCGCAGCGCCTCGACGATCGCAAACCGGATGATGCCGATATGGGGCGGGTTTGGGACCGAGTTGGGAAGATGACGCCGGTTCGGAGCGACCCCCCTGGAGCCGATATTTATATCCGCGATTACTTGAAGCCGGCGAGCGAATGGATTCACCTTGGCCGGACACCCTTAAAGCCACGGTTGCCGTACCTCTTCTTGAGCATGCGCGTGGCCAAGGACGGCTACACCGATGTGGAGCGGGCCCTGGGTACGATGCCGGAAGTAGACGTGAAGTTGACAGCCACGGACTCAACGCCGCTCGATATGGTTCTGGTTTCCGGAAAGGGGGCAATGGGACAAACGGTCGCCCTGGATGACTTCTGGTTGGACCGGCACGAAACATCGAACGCCGAGTACAAGAAGTTCATCGACGCCGGAGGCTACCGCAATCGCAAGTTCTGGAAACAACCGCTGATAGAAGGAAACCGCGAGGTGGGCTGGGACGAGGCGATGAAACGATTTCAGGATAGTTCCGGCCGCCCGGGTCCAGCTGCTTGGGAGCTCGGGGCGTACCCCGAGGAAAGCGCGAATTCTCCTGTCTCCGGGGTGAGTTGGTATGAAGCGGCGGCCTATGCGGAGTTTGCGGGTAAAGAGCTGCCGACGGTGCACCACTGGCGGCAGGCTGCCCTTTATCAGTCCGTCTCCTCGGAAATAGTTCTGCTCAGCAACTTCGCCGGCAAAGGGCCCGCTCCACGGGGCGCCTACCGGGGCGCGAGCTTCTTCGGCTCTTACGACATGGCCGGCAATGTGAAAGAATGGTGCTGGAACGCGTCAGGCAACAATCGTTTCACCCTGGGCGGCGCGTGGACGGACCCGAGTTACCTGTTCAATGAATGGGACGGCCACGCGCCCTTTGAGCGGGTCGCAACCGTAGGCTTTCGCTGTGCCCGCTACACCCGCCCAGTGCCAGAAGCTGCCAGAACTTCTCTGATACCGCCGGTGCGCAACTACGAGGTAGAGCGGCCGGTTTCGGAGGAGCAATTTCGAATATACAAGAACCTGTACGCCTACGACCATACGCCACTGAAGGAGAAGATCGAGGCTACCGACGACAGCGACCCCGTTTGGAAAGCGGTGACCGTTACCTTCGATGCCGCCTACGGTGATGAGCGAGTGACTGCCAAGTTGTATCTGCCGAAGAACGCAAAGCCGCCATATCAGACCGTCGTTCACTTTCCCGGAGGCTATGCCTTTTTCATGGACAAGGTCGATGCTGTGAGCCTGTATTGGATTCGCTACATGGTGCAAAGTGGCAGGGCGGTGCTGTTTCCGATTTACAAGGGGACCTATGAGCGGCGTGCGACGACGCCACTGGGCGCGATGGGCCAAAGGGACCAGTTGATGCAGATCTGCAAAGATCTGGGCCGTTCTGTGGATTACCTGAAAACGCGCTCCGACATCGACGGTAGCAAGATCGGCTACCACGGTTTCAGTACGGGCGCCATCATGGCGCTGCCGTGTGTGGCAGTGGAAGACCGATTTCAAACCGTGATTCTGCAGGGCGGAGGCCTTTTGTCCAGCCACCCGACTCCGGAAACGGACCCTTTTAACTTCGCGCCGCGGATACGCGTTCCCGTGCTGATGGTAAACGGGAAGGACGACTTCCAGTTTCCTGTCAGCCAACAGCTTCCGTTGTTCCGATTCCTCGGTTCGGCTCCTGGGGATAAGCGTCACTTCCTGGTGGAGGGCGGACATGTACTTCCGCGAAACCTTATTGTGAAAGAAACGCTGGATTGGCTGGATCGCTATCTCGGCCCCGCTCCAGGCGTGCCGTAACCGAGCTTGGGGACGCGGCCGGCACTGCGCTCCATCACAAGATTATACGTCGCGGCTGAAGCTGAAGCTGCGCTATCCCGCATTGGGTTCACGGGCCGGGCGGGCCGAGCTCCCGGTCCGCCGTTGCGGCGTATCGGTTGACCACAGATTTCTCCGACGAGGCCAAAATTAAGGGCGGGTTCTTTTGGGCCTCTATAAATATTTCCCTGAAAAGCGAGTAGATCGTTACCGAGAGCTCGCCCGCCGAGTCTTCCAGTACGGTTGCGGTAGCTAATATCCCAAGCTCCTTCAAGTTGATGGGCAAACATCTCGGCTTGCGAAGGAGCCAACATAAAATATCTGAACTCTGATGCATCGTGCTCAACGTGGGCTACTTTCTAAAAAGCGTTGGGTTGGCACTTGTTAGTTTAGTTAGGCGGGAATGTCGAACAGCTTGTTAATGAATTTCAGCTGCCCGACTGCATCGCCCTTTGCCAACCACCTCACTCGCCCCTTGTTGATCATGTGAATTGTCTCGATTCCCTATAGCGTCTTCCAGGCAGTCCGGAACGAGCCGTAACCCATAGCTACAAATACTTTTGCTTGCCGCTGACCTTTATATAAGTCTCGTCAACCCGGTAGGACTTGTTGGTTGGCCGGAGATAGGGGCGGCAGCGCTTGTCCAGTTCCGGTGCATACACCTGAACCCAGCGGAACACGCAGGTATGGTGCGTGGCCAGTCCGCGTTCTCGCATCAACTTGGCGACGTTTCGATAGCTGAGCGGAAAATCCAGGTACCAACGTACGCAACAAAGGATGATTACAGGTTCATACTGTCGCCAGTGGAACCGGGTCTCCGGGGTGATCGGCACGGCTTCTCATTCTACCGAACTGCGTTGAACAGAATTTCGCAACAGAACCAGGTAGAGTCCCCAGACCGCAGCCGCCGAGAGCAGGAGCTTTCTGGCCGCCTTGCGATGTCTCGTCACCATCAGAATCACGGTTGTAAGAATGGAGACGGCCGAGGC
>JBBQDH010000369.1:0-4157 GCA_038319515.1 Bryobacterales bacterium | reverse complement strand
AGATTCTGTTCCGGATGCCATTGCAGGGGCACGTAGCTGCCGACGTGAGAGAGTACCCGGGTGAACTGTGTCGGCTGATACCAGGCGACATTGAACGCGCAGATGGCGCCGGACGACGCGCCCGCGATTGCGCGGGAATAGGCATCGACACGGAGTTTGTAAGTCTTCTCCACATCGGGCAGGACCTCCTCCAGAAGGTACTTGCTGTAACGGTCGGAAACGGTGTCGTAGAGAATCCCGCGCATGCGGGTGCCGGTAGCTTCCCCGCCCGCTCCTGGTTGAATCAGAACGTGCACCATCGGCGGGATCAGTTTCTTTGCCACCAGGTTGTCGGAAACGGTCTGCATACGCAGGCGAAGCAGATCCTGATTGCCCACAATGGTTTCGCCATCCTGCCAGACCATGAGCGGCGCGCCATTCGCGGTGTCAGCGCCGGCATTCACGTAGACCCAGTAGTTCGACGACATGCCCGGATAGATCTTGCTCCGCAGGGTTTTCATGGCCGAGAGCGTGCCATGCGGCACGCCGGGCAACGGATAAGAATCGGGATTGTAACCTGCAACGTCGTAAGTGCCGAGTGACTTGCCGTCAGCGAAATAGTTGTAGTTGTGCGTTGTCCCAAGTCTGAGCGTCATCAGACGGTACCAGTATTTTGTGCCCGGAATGTTCGTGAGGGGCACCGGTGGCTGATGATCAATCGCGACGCTGGCGGGCTTGTCCGACTGGACGGCGAAGAGGAAGTCCTGCCCCCAGACAGCAGCCCCGTCACGCCCCTGCAGCAGCGGCAGCCCGGAGGCGAGCAGCTCTTTGAGGCGGTCCGAATTGCCGGTGCGCGCAGCGTCGATCAGCTGTTGGATGGCATGGTTCTGGGAGAACGCGGGAAGGGAAGCGAGGAACAGAAGAGCGACGAGTCGTTTCATGGGGGAAACGACGACTATATAGCATCCACCGGCGGATCGAAACCCGCCGGTGGTCAGGGTGTGAACTACCGCTGGATGCGGGCCGAGCCACCCTTGGCGAAAGCCTTCACCTGATCAAGCGAGGCCATGGTGGTGTCACCAGGGAACGTGGTCAGCAATGCACCGTGAGCCCAGCCGAGCCGAACTGCCTGCTCAGGAGTCTCGCCGCTCAGCAATCCGTAGAAGAAACCGGAAGCGAAGCCGTCGCCGCCGCCCACGCGATCATGCACGTCAAGTTCGCAATGCGGAGCATTGTAGGTTTGGCCATTGATCCAGGCCACGGCGCTCCAGGTATGGCGCGAAGTGGTGTGGACCTCACGCAGTGTGGTTGCCACAATCTTCACATTCGGGAACTTCTTCACCACACCGTCCATCATGCCGACAAACGCGCTGGTGTCCAGCTTCGAGTGCGATTCAACAGTCGGACCCTGAACGCCCAGGCCCTTCTGCAAATCTTCCTCGTTGCCAACCAGCACATCGACATGTTCCACGATGCGGGCCAGCGTGCTGACCGCGCGTTCGCCGCCGCCCCAGATGTTCCAGAGCTTCTCGCGATAGTTGAGATCAAGCGAGGTAACCGCTCCGGCAGCCTTGGCGGCCTTCATGCCTTCGATAATCAGTTCACCAGTGGTTTCTGAAAGCGCTGCGAAGATGCCGCCGGAATGGAACCAGCGGACACCATTGGCAAAGATTTCCTGCCAGTTAAAATCACCCGGCTTGAGCATGGCGCCGGCTTCATTCGCGCGGTTGTAGAACACGATGGGCGCACGGACACCGTGGCCGCGATCACTATAGACCGCCGCCATGTTAGGGCCGTTGACACCGTTATGTTCAAAGCGCTTGTAGAAGGGCTTCACGCCCATGGCGCGCACGCGCTCGGCAATCAAATCGCCGATCGGGTAGTTAGACATGGCGGAGGCAATGCCGGTCGAAAGACCGAAGCAGTCCGACAGATTGGCGGAGCAGTTAAACTCGCCGCCGCTCACATGGATTTCGCAGGAGTGTGCCTTGCGAAAAGGAATGATGCCCGGGTCCAGACGATGGACGAGGGCACCAAGCGAAAGAAAATCGAGTCCGCCCTTCGCGCTGGTTTCAGCGGCAGGGCGGATGTTCAGACCGTGACTCATGGATTCAATTTTCCCTAAACGTTGTAAGTTGTCGAAGAAACACGACCGCCGCGACCTGTCCAGTTGGTATGGAAGAACTGGCCGCGGGGCTGGTCAACGCGCTCGTAAGTATGGGCGCCGAAGTAATCGCGCTGGGCCTGCAGCAGATTCGCGGGCAGGCGGGCGGTGCGGAAACCGTCATAGAAGGAAAGCGCTGTGGAGAAGGCGGGCGTGGGGACGCCGTACTGGATGGCGCGGATCACGCCGTTGCGCCAGCCTTCCTGGTACTTGTTGACGGTCTCGCTGAAGAAGCTGTCGAGCAGAAGGTTGCTCAGCTTCGGGTTATTGTCGAACGCCTCCTTGATCTTGCCCAGGAAACGGCTGCGGATGATGCAGCCACCACGCCACATCAGTGCGATGGCGCCGAAGTTGAGGTGCCAGCCCTGTTCTTTCCCGGCGGCTTCCAGCAACATGTAGCCCTGCGCGTACGAGATGAGCTTCGAACAATAGAGTGCGCGGCGGACATCTTCGATGAACTCTGCGCGATCCGTCGCCTTCACTTTACTGGGACCGGCCAATACTTTCGAAGCCTCCACGCGGGCGTCTTTGAGGGAGGACAGGCAGCGGCTGAAAACCGCTTCACCGATCAGCGTCAAGGGCATTCCGTTATCGAGAGCACTGATGCAGGTCCACTTGCCGGTACCTTTCTGGCCGGCTGCGTCCAGAATCTTGTCGACAAGAGGCTCGCCGTCTTCGTCTTTCTTGGCGAAGATCTCGGCGCTGATCTCGATCAGGTAACTGTCGAGTTCGCTCTTGTTCCATTCGTTGAAGATCTCATGCAGTTCGTCCGGCGTGGCGCCCAGACCGTCCTTCAGCAACTGGTAGGCTTCGCAGATCAGCTGCATGTCGCCGTACTCGATGCCGTTGTGGACCATTTTGACGTAGTGGCCGGAACCGCCTTCGCCAACCCATTCGCAACAGGGCGAGCCGTCCTCTACCTTGGCAGAAATCGACTGAAAAATATCTTTCACGTGGGGCCATGCAGCCGGATTGCCGCCAGGCATGATGGAGGGGCCTTTACGGGCGCCCTCCTCCCCACCAGACACGCCGGAACCAACGAAGAGGATGCCTTTTTCTGCCAACGCTTTCTCGCGCCGGTTGGAATCCGTGAACAGAGAGTTGCCGCCATCAATAAAGATGTCGCCCGGCGCCATGTAGGGCAGCACGGCATCGATCATCTGATCAACTGTGTGACCGGCCTTGACCATCGTCATGATGCGTCGCGGGGTCTTCAGAAGGCTGACGAATTCTTCGATGGAATGCGCTCCAACGACGTCCGTGCCCTTCGCTTCGTGGTTCATGAAGTCGTCGACTTTGGAAACGGTGCGATTGAATACCGCGACCTTGAATCCGTGGTCATTCATGTTCAGAACCAGGTTCTGGCCCATGACAGCCAGGCCGATCAAACCGATATCACATGTAGCAGTCATATATCTCCTGTGAAAAAGCCAACTCACCATTCTATACGGGGGGCCGGAATGGTAGCCGTGCGAGTCTGAAGGCATGCGAATGCCATTGATGCTCCTGCTATTTGCGGCCATGCCGATGGCGGGGGCGACTCCTTCGATCCGTCGTCTTGACGGCACTCGTATAGCAATCACGGAAGCCGATGCGTTCGCGCGGGAGACGCTCAGGGCGTCGCGGGTGACTGGCGCGCAGATTGTGGTTATCGAACGCGGACGCCTTGTGTGGAGCTCAGCCTGGGGACTGCGGCGAAGAGATCCTGAACTGCCGATGACCACTGAGACGACCACGTGGGCGGCGTCCATTACGAAGAGTGTTTTTGCAACCTACGTCATGCAACTGGTGGAGCGGGGCGAGTTTCACCTGGATGTGCCGGTCGCGAAACAACTTCCGAAGCCTTTAAATGAGTATGAACCTTACAAGGAAGTTGCAGTCGACCTGATCCGCGATCCCCGTTGGGCAAGGGTGACCCCGCGCATGCTGTTGCAGCACAGCGGGGGACTGCTTAATTTTCCCTTCATCGAGCCCGATAAAAAAATGCACCTTCATTTCGAGCCTGGCACACGAT
>JBBQDH010000368.1:0-4267 GCA_038319515.1 Bryobacterales bacterium | reverse complement strand
GCATCATGCGGGGGTGCCGACGATTGATCCTTCCGTTCATACGCTGTTGCTGCACGGGATGGTGGAGAGGCCGCACATGTTCACGGTGGAGGATATCCGACGATTTCCTGCGGTATCGCGGATTTGTTTTCTGGAATGCGGGGGGAATAATATCGGGGACCAGCGCGGGGAGTCGACGCCGAACGCGCAGCAGAGCCATGGGCTGTTGAGCGGGGCGGAGTGGACGGGTGTGCCGCTGGCGGTGGTGTTGCGTGAGGCGGGCGTGAAGCCTGAGGCGAAGTGGGTGATCGCGGAGGGGGCCGACAACTGCCGGATGGCGCGAAGCATTCCTCTCGAAAAAGCCCTGGCGGATGCCCTGCTGGTTTATGGGCAGAATGGCGAGGCGCTGCGACCGGAGCAGGGGTATCCGCTGCGACTGATTTTACCTGGGTTCGAAGGGAACATGAACGTGAAGTGGCTGCGGCGGCTGAATGTGCTGGACCAGCCGGCGATGTCGAGCAAGGAGACGGCCTACTATACGGAGCTCCGGAAAGACGGGAAGGTGGAGATGTTCAGTTTCGTGATGGAGGCGCGGTCAGTGATCACGCGGCCATCGGGCGGACAGAAGATGAGACCCGGGGTGTTTCAGGAGATTGCGGGGCTGGCCTGGTCGGGGAGGGGGAAGATTGCGCGTGTGGAGATCTCGGTGGATGGCGGGAAAAATTGGGCCGCGGCCACGCTGCAGGAACCGGTGCTGAGTCAGGCGCTGACCGCGTTTCGTTTTCCGTGGAAGTGGGGCGGCGAAGAGACGGTGATTCAGTCGCGGTGTATGGATGAAACGGGGTACCTGCAGCCGACACGGGAAGAACTGGTGGCGGTGAGGGGCCTCTTCAGCGGGTATCACTACAACGCGATTAAGCCGTGGAAGGTGCAGGCAAACGGGGAGGTGGTTCATGTTCCGATTACCGCTTAGTCCGATATTCCTGTTCGCGGGTCTGGCGATGGCGCAACCGGTCCGGTATGGACTCGGGAGAGCGGCGGCGCCAGACGAGGTACGGGCGGCGAATATCACCATATTGCCGGACGGAACAGGACTTCCGTCGGGAAAGGGAACGGCGCAGGCGGGGGAGGCGATCTTCCGGTCAAAATGCGTCCTGTGCCACAACGAAAAAGGGGCCGGGCGGAAGAATGAGTATCCGGCTTTAGCGGGCGGGATCGGGAGTTTGGGAACTGCGGCGCCCAGGAAGACGGTGGGCAGTTACTGGCCCTATGCGACCACGGTGTTCGACCACATTAACCGGGCCATGCCGTTCAACGCTCCCCACACGCTGCCTCCGAACGATGTGTATGCGGTGACGGCGTACATCCTGTTTCTGAATGGGATTGTGCAGCAGAGCCAGGAAATGAATGAAAAGACGCTGCCAAAAGTGGTGATGCCGAACCGGAATGGGTTTGTGCAGGACACACGACCCGACATCCGGTCGAAGCGCTGAATCCGGCTCAGCGGTTGCCGGGTGGGCTTTGGCGTGCCACGGCGTGAACGGGATTGGTAACCCTGCCATGGGCAAGATGATGAAGGTGACGATTGCGGATTTCGCTTCAAGAGAGGTGCAGTCGAAATCGGACAGCGATTTGACCCGGGCGATCACGGAGGGAAAGGGTAAGATGAAACCCGTGAAGAAGCTGGCCGGCGAGCCGGAAGACGCGGTGGCGTTTATCCGAACCCTGAAGAATAAGAAAATAAAATAACATTCCACTTCAGTGCCGCGAGGTGCCACCCGGCTTCAGCCTTTCGATTCCGAATGGAACCGTTATTTCGCGAGGGGCGCGGCTTCCGCCAGAAGTTTGTGCAGGTCGAGCGGTCGTTTATGCATGGATAGCTTTCCATCGGCTGAGCGGGGCCACTCGTCCATCGGGCGGTCGACGTACAGCTCAATGCCGTTGTCATCAGGGTCGTGCAGGTAGAGAGCTTCACTGACGCCGTGGTCGCTTGCACCATCGAGCGTGATCCCGGCATGTCGCAGGCGGCTGAGTGCTCCGGCGAGTGAAGGGCGGTCGGGGTAGAGAATCGCGAGGTGGTAGAGGCCGGTGGAATTCACAGGGGGCGGGGAGCCGCCGAGGCTTTCCCAGGTGTTGAGGCCGATGTGGTGATGATAGCCGCCGGCGGAGAGAAACGCCGCTTCGTCGCCCAGGCGCTGGGTCACCTCGAAGCCGAGAACTTCTGAGTAGAATTTGATGGCACGGTCGAGGTCAGCAACCTTGAGGTGGACGTGCCCGATCCGGACCGCAGGGTGAACCGGACTTTTGTCGGTCATACCTTAACTTATACCGCGATCGGAACTTGTACCGCGATTGCAGGGGTGCCAAATGCGGCAGGCCTCCAAGTTCGATGGCATGCGCGGCGGTTACTGGCAGTTCGGCGTAGCCGTTGTCACAAAGGTTTCTGCAGAGGGCTCTCGGATCAACCTGAAAGTCGTCTCTTCCGATGCTGCGTTTGATGGTGATTTTCCAGATGCTGGCGGAACTGAAGATGGGTTCCACCTGCTCGTCATCCAGGAGTGTTCGAACCCGTTTCGGGAGCCGCCGGGGCTGCTCGGCGGCTCAAAGCAAAAGGTGTGTATCGAGAAGAATCTTCATTTTGCACCGTGGAACAGCTGTTCGATCCCGGCGGTGCCCATCGTGTCGAAATCGTTCGGAACCATGATCTGGCCTGCCATGAAACCAGTGCGTCGAATCTGGCCCTTCTCCGGCGTATCGAGCGCCCTCACCTTGACCATCGGTTTGCCCGCCTTAGCGATGATGAAAGGCTCGCCCCTGGCAGCAAGTTCGACCAGGCGGGACACTTGCGTATTAGCTTCATGAATATTGATGGTCAACATAAGCGAAAATGTGCCCGTTGGCTGGCGCGAAGCCCCCCTTGCTAGACTGAAATTTCCCTACATGAAAGTCGGCGTACTCGTTTTTCCGGGCAGCAATTGCGACCACGATGCGTGGTACGCCATTAACCAGAATCTGAAAGGGCGCGCTGAGTTTATCTGGCATGATTCACAGACTCTTGGCGATATTGATGCGGTAATCCTGCCAGGCGGATTCTCCTACGGCGATTACCTGCGATGCGGCGCGATTGCGCGCTTCTCACCAGTGATGACCGCGGTGAAAAAATTTGCGGCGGAGGGCGGGCTGGTGCTGGGCATCTGTAACGGCTTCCAGATTCTGGTGGAAGCGGGGTTGCTTCCCGGTGCGCTGCTGCGCAATCAGGGGCTGAGATTCATCTGTAAGGAAGTGGCGCTGCGGACGGAGACTTCCGATTCTCCGTTCACTTCGAAGCTTTCCAAAGGCCAGATCATCCGCTGCCCGATCGCACATGGTGACGGCCGGTATTTTGCGGATCCACACACGCTGGACGAACTGGAATCGGAGGATCGCGTGGCGTTCCGTTACGTGGAGAATCCCAACGGTTCAGCGCGCGATATCGCCGGGATTCTAAGCAAAGAACGCAATGTGCTGGGCATGATGCCGCACCCGGAGCGCGCGTGTGATCCGCTGATGGGCTCAGTTGACGGGCTCGGCCTTTTTGAATCGATGCTTTCGAACCTGCCGGTTTTGACCAAATGACCATTACCCCGGAGCTGATCGCTCAGCACCAACTGACACAGGGCGAGTACGACAAGATTGTCTCGCTTCTCGGTCGCGAGCCGACCTACACCGAACTCGGTGTTTTCAGCGTGATGTGGAGCGAGCATTGCTCCTACAAGAGTTCGCGGATCCATCTGCGCAAACTGCCCACCACCGGCAAGTACGTGGTGCAGGGGCCCGGCGAAAACGCAGGCATTGTCGGGATTGGCGGCGGTTGGGTGATCGCGTTCAAGATCGAATCGCATAACCATCCCAGCTATATCGAACCGTTCCAGGGCGCGGCCACCGGTGTGGGCGGCATTCTGCGGGACATTTTCACCATGGGTGCCAGGCCCATTGCGGTTCTGGATTCGCTGCGCTTCGGGCTGCCGCAGGGTACTGCGACTTCGAACCACAACCTGCAAATTCTGCAGGGCGTGGTGAGCGGCATTTCGCATTACGGCAACTGCTTCGGCGTGCCCACGGTGGGCGGCGAGTGTATTTTCGAAGACTGTTATTCGGGTAATCCGCTGGTAAACGTCTTCGCGCTGGGCGTCTGTAAAGAGAACGAAGTGTTCTACGCCAAGGCCTCCGGCATTGGCAACCCCGTGATCTATGTGGGTGCCAAGACTGGTCGCGACGGCATTCACGGCGCGTCGATGGCAAGTGCCGA
>JBBQDH010000367.1:0-4273 GCA_038319515.1 Bryobacterales bacterium | reverse complement strand
TGACCAGTCCGCCGGAGTACAACTGCACGAATCGGACGCCACGCTCCACCAGCCGCCGCGCCATCAGGCACTTCAGCCCATAGTCATTAGCCGGCTCCTGACCGACTCCGTACATCTCCCTGGTGGCGGCGGACTCCTGCGACAGATCGACGGCCGACGGCGCTTCGGTCTGCATGCGGAAGGCGAGTTCGTAGGCGGCGATGCGGGCCGCGAGATTCGAATCGCCGGGCCGCTCCTCCATGTGCCGGCGATTGAACCACTGGGCGTCGTCAAGCATGGTTCGCTGTTCGGCGTTCGACATCCCGGCGGGCAAATTCATGTCGAGAAACGGAGCGCCTTGGTGAGCTGCTTCAGCAGCCCGTTTTCACCAATGATATCCTCTGGCTTCTTGTAGTCCGCCAGCAATTTGTCGATGAGGTTGAGGTCAATGGCCATCGGGTCTCCCAATTGTGATCCTTTCGATGCCGTTTACACAGTACAATTTATACCCTCGCACCAAGGGCGCGCTCAAACTCCATCTGGTGCTTGATCACGACGGGTTCCTGCCCTGCTACGCGGTGCTCACCGAGGGCAAGACGGCCGACGTCATCCCCGAAGACCTCCAGCTCACGCGCCGGCCCCGTGCGCACAGCCATAGCCGGTCGCCGGATCAGGCTACCATTGTCGAATTGTCGCTTCCCTGGTACCTGGGTTCGATGCGGTCCCACTCGATGGTGATGTCGGACGGGCGGGTGGCCCGCAACTCCGAGTGCACTTTGCCATCGCTGGTTCGCGTCTTCTCGATTACCTGCAGCTTTCCGGAGATCACCCTATCGATGAAGGCGAGCATCATGTTGATCGCGGTGGCGTGCCCGGCAGCAGCACCGGTTGCCAGCCCCTCGCGGTTGTTATGCAGATCCATCTGCACGTCCGGATCGTCCCAGCGAGCTATGTTGCTCAGTTCGGAGAGGTTGGCGATCGGGTCCTGATTGCCCAGCACCGATCCGGCGGTGTAAGCCGCGCCGAAGTGACGGAACGCGTCCGCCAAGCCGTCCGGTGTAGTGCGTGGATCTACCCCGATCGATCTCATGTCCTGGTTATAGCCGCGAGTGGCCGACTCCGACCACCGGCGCACCAGGAAGTCCTGACGGGTCAGTGCAATGGGTAGCTCGGGTCTCCACTTGTGGGGATAATGTGCCAGCCGTTTCCGGCCACCTTGGTTGAAATTGTCGAGCATGCCCGCTCACCTCTCCAATTTAGGAAATCCTGCGCAGACGGTAGGCAACCTTGAGGTGAAGGCAGACATCCACCAGCCCCCATCTCTCCGGGTGGATCGAAAGATCCGAGGCCTCCGCTTCCTGGCAATGCAGCTTTGGCTGAAGGGCCACGAGCCAGCTACCCTGCAGCGGATCGCGATTGAGCAGATAGGGAGAGATCACCCACGGTGCCATTTCCGGCATGGGAGGGATTCCCGATACCAGCACGCGGCCGGTGCAGAGACTGTTGCTGATCCAGGCGTTGAACCGGTAACGTTGATTGGCGGTAGCGGCGGGGTCGGCGAACGATACCGAGAGGGAGAGTCCCTGAAGCCGGATGCTCTCGACGTCGCGGGGAAGCGGCGAGAATCTCACGTGCTCTCCCTCGCTCGACAAGGTAAACTCCAGCCAGGCGCATGTGCTCAGCTTCGCTCCGATCTCGGGCACGAACACTTTGGTTCCGGGCAGCCAGGGCAGCGTGAAGGGACCGAACTCCGACCGGAACTCCAGGCAACGGTTCTTAGTGCCCAGCGAAATCGTGACCTCCGCCGCCGACTCTTCTCCCGAGCGGGCCTGGACGGCCTCACTCGCTTTGCGCACCCAAAGAACCCAGTCGTCCAGGAAACGAGCGTCCGGCGAGTCTGTGTAGATGGCCGGTCCGTCCCGACGAGGCAATGGGATCTCTTTTCCGAGCAGATTCTTCAGCCCTCTTTCCAGAACGGTGGACTTGAGCCAGCACAATTCCAGGTCGCCCTTGAGAAGGGCCAGGACGCTGCCGATCCGCTGCCGGAAGTTGAGTGGCCCTCCATCCTGCTTGTGACGCTCCAGAAGCAACTCGTCGGATGCGGCGGCCGCTGCCAGTTTCTCGAGTGTGGCGGCCCGCCGCTCCGCCTCCAGCTTAATCTCCCGATCGGCGGCATCCGCCAGTCCCGCATAGAGGGCGGCGAATTCCGGTTGCAGCCCCTTTTCGAACAACTGGTGAGCAGCGCTGTAGGCGCTCTTCCGTTCCGCGGCGGCCTGAATGGGGAGATCCGACTCCGCGGACCGGCGATCTACGTCGGCCATCCGCGCCCGGGTGAAGTATTCGACCGCGAAACTGATCTGCCTGATCTGCAGGTCGGCTGTTTCGCGCCGGTAGACCAGACACCGTTCGATGAGGTAGGTGATGTCGGCGAGCAGTTCCTCGGCGTGAAGGTAGTCGGCCCTCGACTCGATGGAATGAAACTCGGGCGAGGTGTTCTGAAATGCCGTGACCACGCCTTTGATGTAGTCGTCGATCGATGTCATGGGAGACAGCAGATCGTCGTCGGCGCCCATCAGTGTCGGGAAACGCTCCCGCAGGCTAGGCAGGAGAGTGAGAAGAGTTTGCGGCGCCATTCGGGCTAGGGCATCACATTTTGTTGTCATGGCGTACCCGGCGATTCTCGACTTGGCGCTGGACTGTGCGTTTTTCGCTCCGGTGCCGGTCACAAGGTGTCGTCTTCAACTGCTCCGGAAGGTCGGCTATTGTATGGCCATCGCCGACAATCGTCACATTGAAAGACGAGTATCAAGGGACGGTCCGCGCCTTCGAAGTCTCATCGCGCGGTTAACAAGGCGGAGAAATCGGCCGCCTCTGGGTTCTCCAAACGCCTGTTCGTACCAGGGTTCCTTTCGGGGAGCTATCCTTCAATGGCACCGTCGTGTCCAACCACGGACGCTGATCCGAATCCTCCTTCCGGTTAACAGCCCGGAGAAAATCGCCTCCTTCGGTTTCTCCAAACGCGTATTCGTACCTGCATTGCACTTGCGGAGCCAGTATTTGGGGTGCCAAGAGGACATTTTTCCAACTACACCAGTTTCTTGTTGACAGCGCCACCCCGAGGGTTCGCCGACCAAAGCTCACTGGCACCTTGACGTGGACCGCAGGTGCGTATAAAATTTTATACATACCGCTGCATGGACGATGAGAAAGAGATCCGCTGGGTAGGCTCTTCCTACGACGATCTGCTGGCATTCCCGAAAGACGCCCGGAAGGAAGCGGGCTTCCAGTTGGGGAAAGTTCAAGCCGGGCTTGAGCCCGACGACTGGAAGCCGTTCGACGATATGGGTGCCGGTACCAGAGAGATCCGGATTCGGGATGCGAATGGCATCTATCGTGTGATGTATGTCGCCAAGTTCGAGGAATCCATCTATGTCCTGCATTGCTTCCAGAAGAAGACTCAGGCCACCAACAAGCAGGACAAGGCCATTACCGCGGCGCGCTATCGCGCCGTAGTCAGCGCGAGAAAGGAATGGAAATGAAGATCGACACCGAAATCCGCCATGTGACAAAACCAGGAGCGAACCTCTTCCTGGAACTGGGCTTTTCACCGGACGAGGCCAAACGACTACATGCTGCGTCTCGCAAACAGATCAACGACACGCGTATCCTGAAGCAACAATTGATGGAGGAGATCTCGTCCTGGATTGTGAAACATCACTTGAAGCAAGCCGAGGCCGCCGAGGTTTTAATGGTGTCTCGCCCACGTGTTTCCGACGTAATGAACAAGAAGACTGCCAAGTTCACCATAGATACGCTGGTGGAAATGCTCAGCCGGGTCGGAAAGCCAGTCACCTTAGAAATTAATTGATTGCCGGGAGGAAGTCAGCGACCTCTCGCTCTTGTAATCAACATCTTGCGGGTGGAGAGGTGGTTGGAAACCATGGCTTTCGGGGAGCCAGTCTTTTTCCGTCCTAACTCTGAGGCCCTGTTTTGTTGACGGCAGCGCCCGACGCCGTTTTCCCCGCTATCCCCAACATTCGGCAGGTTCTTGCCGCGTTCGTCGCCTCTCCGGTTGGAAAGGAGATCCCTTGGGAGAGCATGTCCAACCCCGGGGGTTCAACTCGGACCCCACGTTTCTACTTGCGAATTCTCAGGTTTCTCCGGTTGACAGGTCGTTCTTGTTGACAGCCCGTTCCAAGGCGGGGTACCAGTAGCTGTCTGGTTCAAAACATCGCGCAGTATTTCCTGTCAGCACCGCTGAAACGAAGAACCTAAGATATGCTTGCAAGCAGCG
>JBBQDH010000366.1:0-4284 GCA_038319515.1 Bryobacterales bacterium | reverse complement strand
CGCAAGCCTTGGCGTCGTCCTTGAGCATCTCTCCCCAGCCGGTGATTCCGGCGTCAGTCGAGATCTTCACGAAGACCCAGCTGTTCTTCAGGACGAAGGATTCTATTTTCGTGACCTTGACCTTATCGTTCGGCCCCACTGCGGCCAGAGCTGTTCGCTGCGGCATCACGGCGTCCATTGCGAAGGCCGCCGCAGGTAAAAGGGCAGTGCGGAACCAGGTTCGCCTGTCCATCTGCATTTTAGTGAATGACATGAAGTCCTTTCGTACTCAAAGTGTCCGGCTCAGTCATGATATGTTGGCAACAATGACGAAGGGCTTTACGGTTGGGATGATTGGGCTCTGCGCTGGTATTGCCTTGCAAGGCGAGGCCGGCCCGCCCGTCGGTTTCAATCGCGATATCCGACCCATCTTTTCAGATCGTTGCTACACCTGTCACGGGCCGTCGCAAACCACCCGCCAGTCGAAACTTCGGCTCGATATCGAACCGCCTGTCAGTGCCCGTTCGGAGATCGTTCGGCGTATTGCACTGGGCGACAAGCCTGGTCACATGCCTGCTTCGGGCGCACCTCTCACCACGCAGGAAACCGGGCTGATTACGCGCTGGGTACAGCAGGGCGCGCCCTGGGAAAAGCACTGGTCTTTCACGGCTCCCGTGGCGCCGGCCGTGCCAACCGGAGCGAATCCAATTGACCATTTCATTCAGGCCCGTTTGCAGCGGGAAGGACTGCGTCTTTCACCGGAGGCGGATCGGGCCGCGCTGCTTCGAAGGGTGACCTTTGATCTGACTGGTCTGCCGCCCACTTTGCCGGAAGTGGATGCGTTCGTGAGCGACAGTTCGCCCGGAGCATATGAGAAGGTGGTGGACCATCTGCTGGCTTCGCCACGTTACGGTGAGCGCATGGCCGTGCGCTGGCTGGATGCCGCGCGTTATGCCGACACCAACGGCTATCAGACCGACGGCGAACGCTACATGTGGCGCTGGCGCGACTGGGTGATCGACGCTTTTAATTCCAACAAGCCTTACGACCAGTTCACCGTCGAGCAACTGGCGGGCGATTTGTTGCCCAATGCCACGCCCGATCAACGAATCGCATCGGGCTTTAACCGGAACCATCGCGGCAATGGTGAGGGTGGCATTGTCCCGGAAGAGTATGCGGTCGAATATGTGATCGACCGGGTGGACACCACTTCAACGGTTTTTCTGGGGCTTACAGTGGGCTGCGCGCGGTGCCATGATCACAAATACGATCCGATTGCACAGCGCGAATACTACCAGCTGTTTGCTTATTTCAATAACATTCCTGAGCGGGGTAACGCCCAGAAATACGGGAACTCGCCACCGCTGATGAAGGCTCCAACGGTCGCCCAGCAGACGGAACTGAAGCGTCAGGACACCGCGATTTCAGATGCGGAGAAACGTTTCAGGCCACAGGGGCAGCGGGAGTGGGAAGCAAAGATCGCCCCGAATACGAACTGGTTCAGCCCCCGCTTGCCGGACGCCGCGAACGAAGGGAACTTTGGTTTCTTAGACCGCTTCACGCTGGCCGCGCGCGTCACGCCGCAGGCGCCGGATGGCAGCATCTTCGCCAAAATGAAAGATGCCGTGGACGGGCCGGGATATCAGGTGATTCTGAAAGACGGCAGGATTCATGTCAATCTGATTCTGCGCTGGCTGGATGATGCGATTCGCGTGGAAACCCGCGACGCCGTTGAGCTCAACAAACCGCACCACGTTGCGGTCACCTGGGATGGGTCCCGCTATGCGGAGGGCGTGAAGGTCTACGTGGATGGCGCGCTGCAGCCGCTCAAGGTCAACCTGGACTTGATGAACCAGACCTTCGCGGTGAAAGAGCCGTTGAAGATCGGTGAAGGTTTTACAGGAGCGGTGACTGACGTTCACATCTACAGAACGGACCTGCCTGCTTCAGACATCGCGGTACTGGCCGTGTCGGAAACGCTGGCCGGGATCGCCGGGATCACACGCGCGAATCGCACGGTGGCGCAGGCCGACAAGATTCGCCAGGCGTGGCTCGATACGTTTCCTGAATGGAATGCCATTGAGGCGCTGCGCGAAGAACGTGCCCGCTTTCAGGACTTGATTCCCACGGTTATGGTGATGCAGGAATTGCCGAAACCGCGTGAGACTTTTCTGCTGAAACGGGGCGCTTACGATCACCCTGGCGACCCGGTTGCGCGCAACGTTCCGGCCGCGCTTCCCGGGCTTCCGAAGGATGCTCCGAATAACCGTTTGGGGCTGGCGAAGTGGCTGGTGGATCCCGCGAACCCGCTCACTGCGCGGGTTGCAGTGAACCGCTACTGGCAGATGTATTTCGGCACCGGGATCGTGAAGACCACCGAAGATTTTGGGTCGCAGGGCGAGTGGCCTGGCAACCAGGAACTCCTTGACTGGCTGGCCACTGAATTCATCCGGACCGGCTGGAATGCGAAGGCCATGCAGAAGACCATCGTCATGAGCGCGACTTACCGCCAGACTTCGAAGGCCGCGCCGGAACTGCTGCAACGCGACCCGGAGAATCGTCTATTAGCGCGCGGCCCCCGCTTCCGTCTGCCTGCCGAGGCGGTGCGTGATCAGGCGCTTGCCGTATCCGGTTTGCTGATCGAAAAGGTTGGCGGCCCCAGCGTGAAACCGTACCAGCCGGCTGGCCTGTGGAAGGAGCTTTCCGGTGGTGAGGATTATCCGCAGGATCACGGCGAGGGCCTGTATCGGCGCAGTTTGTATACATTCTGGAAACGTGCCTCCCCCCCGCCCATGATGGCGAATTTCGATTCTGCCGGGCGTGAGGCCTGTTCGGTTCGGGAGAATCGTACGAACACCCCGTTGCAGGCTTTGGACCTGATGAACGATGTGACGTTCCTCGAAGCTTCCCGCAGCCTGGCACAGCTCATGATGAAGAACGGCGGCATTGACTACGGCTTCCGGCTGGTCACTTCGCGGGTGCCTGGCGCGCGGGAACGCAGCGTCCTGATGAATGCTTACAACTACAACCTGGATCGCTTCCAGAGCGATCCGGCGGCTGCTCTGAAGTTGATTAGCCAGGGGGAGAGCCTGCGGGATATGACGCTCGACCCGAACCAGCTTGCCGCATGGACGAACGTGGCAAGCCTGCTGTTGAATCTGGATGAAACGGTGACCAGACAATGACGCGACGTGAACTGCTGAAAACTGCGGCGGGCACCGCAGCGCTGGCGTCGTTATTGCACGGCGAGTTGGGCGAAGATGCGGCGATCCCCCATTTCCCACCCACGGCCAAGCGCGTGATTTACCTGTTTCAATCCGGTGCGCCCTCGCAGATTGATCTCTTCGATCACAAGCCTGCGCTCGCTGCGCTGCGGTCCAAAGAACTGCCCGATTCCATCCGCCAGGGGCAGCGGCTCACCGGCATGACGGCCACGCAGACCAGTTTCCCGGTGGCGCCTTCCATCTTCAATTTCGCTCAGCACGGCAAGTCCGGCGCGTGGGTATCTGAACTGATGCCGCATACGGCGCGCGTGGTGGATGACCTCTGTTTCATCAAGTCGATGAATACCGAGCAGATCAATCATGACCCTGCGGTGACGTTCTGCCAGACGGGTTTCCAACTCGCCGGGCGGCCAAGCATCGGTTCCTGGCTGGCTTACGGGCTGGGCAGCGAAAACAAGGAACTGCCTGCGTTTGTCGTGATGCTTTCCCAGGGGTCCGGCAACATGAGCGACCAGCCGCTCTATGACCGCCTGTGGGGAAGCGGCTTTCTTCCCGGTAAGTATCAGGGCGTGAAGTTCCGCGCGGGCAATGAGCCGGTGCTGTATCTTTCCAATCCGCCCGGCATGGATTCCGGCATGCGCCGCCGCTATCTGGACGATCTCGCCCAACTCAATGACGCCAATCTGCGGGAGTATAACGATCCGGAGATTTCCACCCGTATCGCGCAGTATGAGATGGCATACAAGATGCAGTCTTCGGTGCCGGAGCTGACGGATTTGTCGAAGGAATCGCCGCGTACTTTTGAGCTTTACGGCCCGGATGCAAAACGTCCCGGAAGCTTCGCCGCGAACTGTCTGTTGGCCCGCAGGCTTGCGGAACGTGGCGTGCGGTTCATTCAATTATTCCATCGCGGCTGGGATCAACACACGAATCTTCCGAAGCAGATTCGCGGGCAGGCGATGGACACCGATCAGGCTTCGGCGGCGCTGATCACAGATCTGAAGGAACGCGGGCTGCTGGACGACACGCTGGTGGTGTGGGGCGGGGAATTCGGGCGGACAGTTTACTCGCAGGGCAAGCT
>JBBQDH010000365.1:0-4342 GCA_038319515.1 Bryobacterales bacterium | reverse complement strand
TCGACATGATCCGGAAACTTCAGGATGGCCGGTGCGTCGAAGTCGCCGATGCGCAAGCTGGCAGGTTCCTTGCCGGTGTCTTGTTGCAGGAATCGGAGCAGCAACCGGAACGTGTCGCGGTAACTGTCCACCGTCTGCGGGCTGGCTCGCCGGTGGGACAGCATGTGTTCGGTGAAGAAGGATTGCAGCAGCGGGCCTACAGGCGAGGAGTTGAGCACGGTGTTGCTCATGCCTTGCCTCCCGCTTCCGAATACGGGTCGAACATTTCGCCGGCGATGGCCAGCAGTTCCGGCGTGGCCGACAAGTAGCGGTACGTCTCCAACATCCCAAGGTGACCCAGATACACGGAGAGATTCGGCGTCTGTGCCCGAACGTTGCCTCCTGCGCGATACCAGGCAAGCAGGCGCTGCTTGTCATGACTCCCTGCGTCGCAAGTGTGGCCGCGAGAATATCAATTGAACTTCAAAACGCTATGGGACGGAAACCGCTGCGGCAAATGCTTCCTCTACGATGGACTGAGCTTCCGCTTCGATCTTTTGCAGATGTTCCTGACCGCGAAAACTTTCGGCATAGATTTTGTAAATGTCCTCGGTTCCGGAGGGACGCGCCGCGAACCACCCGCTTTCGGCCACCACCTTAACGCCGCCAATGGCGCTCCCGTCTCCAGGGGCACTGGTCAGGATCGTCAGGATGTTTTCTCCCGCCAGATCGCGGACGTGAAGATCTCCTGCGACGATCGCTTTCAGGTCGGCTTTCTGCAGGCTGGTGGCAGGCGCCTCCGTCCGGTCGTAAAGCGGATCACCGAATTCCTTCGTGAGTTCGCGATAGATCTCTCCCGGGTCCTTCTTCATTGCGGCGGTTATTTCCGCGGCAAGCAGCGCGGCGGTGATGCCATCCTTGTCAGTCGTCCAAACGGTCCCGTCGCGGCGCAGAAACGAAGAGCCGGCGCTTTCTTCACCTGCGAAGCCTAAAGCCCCGTGCAGCAGTCCGTCGACGAAATACTTGAAGCCGACCGGAACTTCATAAAGCTTCCTGCCGAGTTTGGCAGTGACGCGATCAATCATACTGCTGCTGACCACCGTCTTTCCGACCGCCGCATCTTTGCCCCATTGGGCGCGGTTGGCAAACAGGTAGTGAATGGAAACCGCAAGGTAGTGATTTGGCTGCAGCAATCCCTGGCTTTTTGTAACGATTCCGTGCCGGTCGTGATCTGTGTCGCATGCGACGGAGATATCGAACTGGTCCTTCAACGCCGTGAGCGACCGCATCGCCCAGGGCGAGGATGGGTCCATGCGAATCCTGCCATCCCGGTCGAGCGTCATGAACCGGAAAGTCGGATCGACTGCATCGTTGACGACCTTGAGATTCAGTTTGTAACGGTCGGCGATTGGTTCCCAGTAGTGTACGCCGGCCCCACCCAGGGGGTCGACTCCTATCGTGATCCCGGCGCCGCGAATGGCTTCCATATCGATCACGTTTTCAAGATCGTTGACGTATGCATTCAGATAGTCGTGCTTATGGGTAGTGGCGGCCGCGAAGGCTTTTTCGAAAGGAGTGCGCCTGACACCGCTTAGTGCAGTTGAGAGGAATTTATTGGCACTGTTTTCGATCCAGGATGTGATCGCCTCTTCCGCGGGACCACCGTGGGCCGGGTTGTATTTGAACCCGCCACACTCGGGAGGATTGTGCGACGGCGTGATCACGATCCCGTCCGCGAGACCCGTCGTGAGGCCGTGGTTATGTGTCAGAATCGCATGCGAGATGACGGGGGTTGGTGTGTAGTCATCCTTCTCCGCCAGCATGACATCGGCGCCGTTCGCCGCCAGAACTTCAAGAGCGCTGGCGAAAGCGGGCCTCGAAAGTGCGTGGGTATCGATTCCGAGGAAGAGCGGGCCATCGATGCGATGCCGGCGACGGTAGAGGCATATCGCCTGTGTAATGGCCAGAATGTGCCATTCATTGAAGGCCCGGTCGAACGATGAGCCCCGGTGGCCAGATGTGCCAAAGACAACGCGTTGAGCCGCAATCCGGGGATCGGGGTGGTCCTCGTAATAGGCGGTAATCAACTTCGGCACATCGACAAGGTCAGATGCGACGGCTGGCTGTCCGGCCCTGGGATTTATCATTACTTTTCGAGCTGCACACGGATAGCCGCAAGTTCGTGCGCGCGTTTCGGGGTAGTTTTCGGATAAGTCATTTTGAGCTCGCCGAGTGTATCGAGTATGATTTGAGAAACAATCAGCCGGGCGTCGTCTTTGTCGTCGGCGGGAACCGCGTACCACGGTGCATGGTCGGTGCTGGTCGCTCTCAGGCATTCTTCATATGCGTTCATGTAATGCTTCCAGTACTTCCTCTCGTGAATGTCCGCCACGCTGAATTTCCAGTTCTTATCGGCTTCGTCAATGCGGGCGAGGAAACGGCGCCGTTGCTCATCTTTCGAAAGATGCAGGAACACCTTGACCGTTCGTGTTCCGTTGCGGTGGAGATGGGCTTCCATGTCCACGATGGAGCGATACCGTTCGTCCCAGATGGTCTTTTCGTCGCGCAATTCCTCCGGTAATCTCTGGGCGCGCAGAATTTCCGGATGTACCCGGACCACCAGGACCTCTTCGTAATAAGAACGGTTAAAGATGCCGATGCGCCCGCGCTCGGGAAGTACGCGCGTTGTGCGCCAGAGAAAATCATGCTCCAGTTCATTGGCGCTCGGCTGTTTGAAACTGTGAACCTCGCAGCCCTGCGGATTTACGCCGGACATTACGTGCCGGATGACGCCGTCTTTTCCGCCCGCGTCCATGCCCTGAAAAATAATCAGCAAAGCGTACCGGTTTGAAGCGTAGTGCAGACGCTGCAGCGCGCTCAACTGCCCAACGTGCTCCGCCAGGAGTTCCTTGTATTTTTTCTTCGACTTGCAGACAGGTTTTCCAAGTGTCGGGCAGTCGTCGAGGTTAAACTTCTTTCCCGACGGCACGCGGTAATTGTCCGAATTGAGTTTCATGTTTCCTGTCTCCCTGTTATTTGTTCTTTGCGCTGAGGGCCTCGAAGCCGGATACGACATCGAAGAGCTCTTCGTCGATAGATGCCTGGCGAACGCGGTGGAACTTCTCGTTCAGATCCTCGAGAATGTTTTTGATATTCTTTTCGGCGCGCTGCATAGCCCCGAGGCGACTGGCGTTTTCGCTGTTCAGGGATTCGGCGCACGCCTGAAACAGCAGAACGAAAAGGTATCCCCGGATAAAGGCCTCCAGCGCCGGCTGGGTCTCGCCGATTATTTCCGGCGGTGCATTCGATGGCCATGGAACGGCCGAGAGCTTGTGCTGCCAGGCGCTGTCGAGCGGCAGCAACTGCTTCCCGACGGGCTCGTACCCGGTTCCGGATTTGGGGTGGTTATGGAAGACGTACACATCGACCACCTCTCCCTTCTCGCGCGCCGACTCGCCATCGATCAGAAGCTTTCCGACGATAGACGTGATGGCGTGGACAGAAGCAGGAGCCGTCAACAGGTCCACCGGCGCCAGCCCGCTCTCGGTCAGCAGCGAGTGGGCGCGTTCCCCCACTGCCCACAGCCTCTGTGTCTTGCCGGGAAGGGCCTTCAGTGTCTTTAAGGCCAGATCCACGACGACTTCGTTAAAGCGGCCGACCAGGCCCTGATCCGAGCCGAAGATGACAGCCCCGACCGGCTGGCCGCCCTTCCGCGGTTTTGGTGTTGCCAGGTTTGCCGGACCGGTTTGGCGCAGACACACCGAGAGACCAAGTTCCACCGTGCGGTAGTAATCGTCCAGCGCCCCGACGGCCTTCTGGTATTGACCGATGCTTGAGGCCGCCAGCGCCTTCATGGCGCCGACGACCCCCTGCAGATCGCCTGCGCTGTCGATTTGATGGCGCAGACTCTGCATGGTCCCGCTCATTTCTTCGCCTGCGACTGGGGAAGAAAGGGCGCCAGCGTAAGCGTGGCGATGTCGAGCACTGCCTTGCGATCCGCATCACTCAATTTGGCGGCGGTCGCGAAGCGCCCGGCAATTTCCCTCGGAATCTCTGCGGCGGCCTTCTGCAACGCCGCTTCGGCTTCGACCATTTTTTCCATCGGCACAGGATCGAACAGCCCGGAGGCCAGAGCCAGCAGCACACAAATCTGCTGCTCCACCGACCAGGGCTGCGACTCCGCTTGTTTGAGGCAGACGCGGATGCGTTCCCCGTGATCGATTATCTTACGGGTGGCGTCGTCCAGATGGGTGCCAAACCTGGTGAATGATTCCAGTTCCTCGAATTGCGACCACGCCAGCTTCAGGTCTCCGGCGACCGCGCGATAGGCCGGCCGCTGAGCCGCGCCGCCGACGCGCGACAC
>JBBQDH010000364.1:0-4382 GCA_038319515.1 Bryobacterales bacterium | reverse complement strand
GTTTTCTAAAAAAAATCGATTGGCCCCTTGCCTGCAATTCGCAGTTCAGGAATCTTATGGATGCCATCTCAATCTCGGCGGCCAGCGGTATGCGGGCCCGCATGGAATCGCTCGAACTTCTTGCCAACAACCTCGCCAACGTGGAAACCGGGGGTTTTAAGGCTGATCGGGAGTTCTACAGTCTCTATACCGGGGCAGATGCATCACCTGACCCCGCAACGGGAGTGTTCCGCACTCTGCCCGTAATTGAAACGCACTGGACCGATTTGGCACAAGGCGATTTTCGCAGCACCGGGAACCCGCTCGACTTTGCGATTGATGGTGACGGTCTGTTTACCATTCAAACTCCCACGGGCGTTCGTTATACAAGGAACGGAAATTTTCGGGTATCGGCGGCAGGGCTGCTGACAACCATCGACGGCAATCCGGTGCTCGCGAAGGGCGGGGGAACGGTCCGTCTGCAGCCCGGTGTACCCGTGGAGGTTTCGACGGACGGATCCGTCAAACAGGGTGGTCAGTTGACGGCGCAACTGGAACTGTCGGCGTTTGATCGCGGCGCCATCAACAAAGAGGGTCACAACTACTTTGCACTGGTTCCCGGCAACAAGACGAAGGCCGCCACTGGCAAAGTGGAGCAGGGCAAGCTCGAAGCGTCGAACGTCGGCGGTCCCGAGTCGGCAGTCCGGCTTGTAGCGATTATGCGCCAGTTCGAAATGTTGCAGAAGGCTATGAGCATTGGCAATGAGCTGAACCGACGGGCTATTGAAGAAGTCGCGCGGGTCCAGTCCTAGTGGCAACAAAGGAACAGGAAAAACTATGATTCGAGCTTTGTACAGCGCCGCCAGCGGCATGACCGCCCAGCAACTGAATATCGACAATATTGCCAACAACCTAGCCAATGCAAACACTGCCGGCTACAAGTCCCGCCGCGCCCAGTTTCAGGATCTTTTATACCAGAACCTTGTGACACCTGGTTCCTCCTCCGGTCAGGCGACGGTGGTGCCGACGGGCTTGCAACTCGGCCTCGGAACCCGTGCCTCCTCCAACGAGATCATCTTCCAGCAGGGCGATTTTGCGGCTACTAACAACCCTCTCGACATGGTGATCCAGGGTCGCGGCTTCTTCCAGATTAAAACGGCTGGCGGTCAGACTGCCTATACCCGCGCAGGGTCGTTCCACCTGGACAACACCGGCAGCCTGGTTACCTCTGACGGTGATCAGTTGCAGCCGCAGGTAACGATTCCTCCAACTGCCCAGGCGATCAGCATCGCCACTGACGGCACTGTCAGCTACACCTTGCCGGGCCAGACCCAGGCACAAAATGCCGGACAGATTACTCTCGCAAACTTCCAGAATCCGGCCGGGTTGAACTCGTTGGGACGTAGTCTCTACTTGCCGACGGACGCTTCCGGAGACGCAACGGTGGGCACCCCTGGCGGCACTGAGGGTATTGGCACACTGCAACAGGGCTATCTCGAACAATCCAACGTCAGCGTAGTCGACGAGTTCATCAACCTGATCACCAGTCAGCGGGCTTACGAGGCTAATTCCAAGGTCGTGAAGGCTGCCGATGATATGTATCAACAAGTCAACAACATCACCAGGTAACGTGGCTATGAAGATCATACTGCTTTTCGTCCTGGCCTTTTCACCCTGCGTGTTCGCTGAGTGCCTTCCCGTTACCGGAGATCGGATTCTCGGTCGCGATCTGGCTCTTGCGGACCCGCAGTTTTCCGCATTGCCGGCCTCGGTGATAGTCGGCTCGGCGCCGTTGCCCG
This sequence comes from Bryobacterales bacterium, assembly GCA_038319515.1. GTDB lineage: Bacteria > Acidobacteriota > Terriglobia > Bryobacterales > Bryobacteraceae > BOG-234. The sequence goes on along the minus strand of JBBQDH010000364.1, from coordinate 2,604 downwards.
GCAGCAAACGTGTTTTTGCGTCGGCAGAACTATCCCGCATTGCCCGCACCAATAATATTCAACTATCCCGGCCAACCGAAGTGTGCTTCGAAGTCCCGCTGCAAACCCTGGCCGACCAGGATTTTGTGTCCGCCATGCGCCAGAATCTGCCTGCCGGCGCCGAGGTCACCATTCTTGATCGGTCCCGAACGGATGTTCCGCCAGGCGATATTGTCTTCCACCCCAATGGTCTCGCGGCGGCCCCCGCGAACGATCCCTCCGTTCAGCTTTGGCGGGGTTTCGTTCGGTATACCGGGACCCGCAAAGTTGAAATCTGGGCCAAGGTCAGAATCTGCGGGCAGTTCACCTCGGTCATGGCAAGCCGGGACCTTGCTGCCAATGTCCCCATCGACGCGACCGCCCTTCGCATCGAGACCTGGACAGGGCCGCTTCAACGGGAGGCTCTGGCAGTCCGGCTGGAAGAAGTACTGGGGCGGATACCGAAACGGGCATTGAAAGCAGGTGCGCCGATACCTCTCTCGCTCCTCATCCAGTCCCCGGTTGTTCGGCGCGGTGAAGCTGTGAAAGTCGATGTGCAGTGCGGCCCGGCCCGCCTTCACCTGGACGCCATTGCCGAACGTGATGGCCGTGATGGAGAAATGCTGGAACTGCGGAATCCGGTGAGCGGAAAGACCTTCCGTGCGCGCCTCGAAGGGTCGAAGGCCGTGCTGATTATCCCGATGGGTCAAACGATATGACGCGCCTGCTGCTAGCTACTGTCTGTTGCGTGTCCCTCTCTGCCGGTCTGATTCCTAAGAAGAAGGGCAAGGTCCCGGAACCGTCTCTGCTCGAGCAGTACATTCGCAGTGCCTCCGCCGTCGCTGAAAAGGAGCCAGATGCTTCTCCCGGAGCCATCTGGACTCCCGGAGCCCGCCTCATCGACCTGGGCCGCGACCTGCGCGCCAGTCAGGTGGATGATGTGGTCACCGTCGTTGTCAGTGAGACGGTGAATGCTGTCGCCACCGGCGTGAGTACTTCGCAGCGATCTTCCAGTGCCAATGCGTCAGTGTCGTCGCTTGCGGGCAAGAAAACCGCCGCCGGAGCTCTCGCGAATCTGGCTGGCCTGAGCGGCGACCAGAAACTCAACGGAACCGGCACTACTTCCCGAGGCGCCTCCCTGAATGCCACACTCACGGCTCGGGTGGTTAAGGTGCTGCCCGGCGGGTTGCTGCTCATTGAGGGAGACAAGAGCCTTCAGGTCAACTCCGAACAACAGGTAATCACTGTCCGTGGGATTGTCCGGACCGCCGACATCTCCACCTCGAACACCGTTCCCTCCACACAAGTGGCGGATCTGGAAGTCCGTGTCAACGGCAAGGGCCTGGTGGCGGACGCTGTCAGAAGGCCAAACATTCTCTATCGCCTGCTGCTGGGAGTGCTTCCCTTCTGAGATGAAACCTCTTGCCGCCCTGTTAATTCTTTACCTGCTGCCGGCGACTGCGGCGACACGCCTCAAAGATCTGGTGAGCGTGGAAGGCGTGCGCGATAATCCGTTGATCGGCTATGGCCTCGTTATCGGCCTCGCCGGCACGGGCGACAAACGAACCACAATCTTCAGCACACAAAGTCTGGCCAACACGCTGGAACGCATGGGTGTCTCGGTGTCGCCCACCGCCCTGCGGGTGCAGAACGTAGCTTCCGTGATCGTCACCGCCACGCTGCCTCCCTTCGCGCAGCCGGGCACGAAAATCGACATCACGGCGGCGGCAGTCGGCGACGCAGCCAATCTCCAGGGCGGCATGCTCGTCATGACCCAACTCAAAGGCGCGAACGGCCAGGTGTACGCCGTCGCGCAGGGGTCGGTCGTCACAGGAGGTTTTGTCTCCGGGCGGGGCGGTAATAGCCAAACCGTCAACCACCCCACAGTCGGTCGGATTCCAAACGGTGCAATCGTCGAGCGGCTCGCACCGTCCATTGAGCCCACCACCCAGATTCGCCTTCAGTTACGCAACTCCGATTTCGCCACTTCCTCCCGAATCGCGGATGCCATTAATAAGCAGTTCCACTCCGATGTGCCTATTGCGCATGCGGAAAACGGCGCCCTCATCGCCGTCGCAACGCCGCCCGAATGGAAGAATCGTGTCCCTGCTTTCATTGCCGGTCTCGAAGACATCCGCGTCGAGGTCGACATGCCCGCCCGCATCGTGGTCAATGAACGCTCCGGCACCATCGTGATTGGCAAGGATGTCCGCATCGCGCCGGTCGCCATCCTGCACGGCAACCTCTCGGTTCAGGTGGAAACGAAGCTCCTTGTCTCACAGCCGGGCACGCTCTCCAACGGGACAACCGCGGTAGTTCCGCAACAAACTGTAACCACGAAAGACGAGCCCACAAAGAACGTAATTCTCAAAGACGGGGCCACCGTAGAGGAACTGGTGAGAGCGCTCACGGCCATTGGTTCCACCGCCCGGGACATTATCGCAATCCTGCAAAACCTGCGCGCTGCCGGCGCGCTGGATGCTGAACTGGAAGTGATCTGATGAATGCAAACATGCTGACGGCGCTGAGTACAACTGCACCGGTCGACAAAGCCCACCTGAAAACAGCCGGGGCCGCGAAGGACTT
>JBBQDH010000363.1:0-4392 GCA_038319515.1 Bryobacterales bacterium | reverse complement strand
GTCGAGACCAATGGGATCGCTGGTGATGGCGCCGTATGACCAGGAGTAGCCGACTTCGTTCACGAGGGTAGGGCTGAGGGTTCCGGTGAGGCGGACGTTGACGCCCGTGCTGGGGGAATTGGGGGAGGTGGTGGCGACGTTTGGCAAGGCCACGCCCTGGAACAGCCCGCGCGGTTCGATGGTCGGAATCGTGTCTTTCACGAAGCGGCCCTGCACGGCCCATCTGCTGCTGAAAACATGGTCCATCTTGAGCAGTTCCTCGCGGAAGTTGGTGGTGTTGCGGAGAGCGAGGTTGATGAGGTGGCTGGCGGGGGCATCGGGAACCTGCGAAAAGATGTCCTTGATGTAGGCCTGGGCAATCGGGTGGATGTTCGAAATCACATTGGAGGAATCGAGGCAGGTGGAGCCGGAAGCCTGGATGCAAACGGGTGCGGTGAAGATGCCCTTCTTCTCATCAGCGGTGGGCGCGGTGCCCTGCACGGAGGCGTAGGTAATGACGCGACGCCATTCTTCGTTGAAGAAGAAAAAAGTTTTCTTCGTTTGCCTGTAAATGCCGGGAATGTAGACCGGGCCGCCGACGTTGTAGCCGAAGTTGTTGTAGCGCAGGGGCGGAACTCTTGCGGTGCCGCCCGGCCCCAGGTTCACTCTATTCGCGTTATTAAAGAAGTTGTTGGCGGCCAGCGCATTGTTGCGAAAGAACTCGTAAGCCGTGGCAGGTAGTTTGGAGGTGCCGCTCTTGGTCACAACGTTGATGGAGCCGGCGGCATTGCGACCGAACTCCGCGCTGTACTGGCCGCGCTGCACTTTGAATTCGGCAATGGCGTCCACGCTGGGGTAGCTGAGGAGCGTGAGGTTGGCACCGCGGTCGACATTATCCGCGCCATCGACTGTCCAGGAATTCTGATCGGTGCGCCCGCCGTTGATGGAGAATGAGACGGCGTTCGACTGGCCGGAGAGGGGGTTCGAGGTGCCGACGTAGATCTGGTCACCGGTGCCTGTGTAGGTGACGCCGGGCATCAGGGCGACGAGTTGTTCATAATTGCGCGCGTTGAGTGAGAGCTCGCGAATCTGGTTGCCATCGATCACATTGGCGGCGGTGGAGGATTGCGTTTCCACCTGCAGCGCGTCGGCCTCCACGGTGATTTGGGTCGCGGTGTCGCCGAGTTCCAGTTTGATGTCGACGGCGCGGGTGTCGCTGACGTTGAGCACGACGTTGTTCTTGACGGTTTTCTTAAAGCCTTTCGCTTCCACGGCAACGGAGTACTTTCCGACCGGCAGGTTGGGCGCTACGTAGTAACCGGCGGCATCTGTGACGGCGGTGCGGATGACCGCGTTCTGGTCCATATTCGTAACGCCGACTGCAGCACCTGCGACGGCGGCACCGGTGGCGTCGAGCGCGGTTCCGACGATGGTGCCTGTGCTTTGCTGGGCGGCAAGGTTCACCGCGGCAAGAATAGAAGCAAATAACAACCGTTTCTCAGCATTTCTCATAGAGCCCCAATAACGTTGGTCCCAGTATAGTGCGGTTCGTTCAGCCCAACTGAATACAATTGAGAGCAATGGCCCCGCGCGCTTCAAACAGGAAGGTCGCTAACAGTCTGGTGGCGATGAGTTCGGCTGCCGTTTTTGCGGTTTATGCTGCCGGATATGTGCGGACGCGTTCGGCGGCGGATCATCTGGCTGAGCGGGCGGAGCGGCGACCGGTGGCGCAGCCTGCGGAGATTCCGATGGTGGCGGCGGTTGAAGCGGCGCCGCTGGTGGCGATTGAAAAACCGAAGCTAATTGAAAAGGCCAAAGCTGCGCCGGTGGTGCCTGTGGTGACGGTGGAAATTCCGGCGGTTGTGGAGGCGGTGGCTGCGCCTGTACCCGAAGCGAAGGTCGAAGTGGCGCTGCCACCACCACCGCCTCCTGCCCCGAAATGGAAGGATGGCACTTATACGGGCTGGGGAACGTCGCGGCATGGGGATATTCAGTCGGAGGTGGTGATTGAAGGGGGGCGAATTATCTCTGCCACCATTGCGCAGTGTCAAACGCGCTATTCGTGTTCGGTGATCGACAAGTTGCCGCCGCAGGTTGCGGCGCGGCAGAGCGCTGATGTGGACACGGTCTCCGGGGCGACGCAGAGTGCCGATGCCTTCTACTACGGTGTGGTGGAAGCGCTGGGCAAGGCCAAATGAGTGATCACGCGAAGCGTAGCTGCCATGGGCACCGTAGTCACAATTCAGGCGCCGGCGGGAGCGGATGCTGCGATGGAACGCGCATTCGGATGGTTTTTTGAGATTGAGGCCCGCTGCACACGGTTTAGCGCGGGGAGTGAACTGATGCAGCTGGTCGCGCGACCGGGCGGGCCGGTGCGCGTGGGGCCGATCCTGTTTGAAGCGGTTCGCTTTGCGATGACCGTGGCCGCAGAAACCGGCGGGGCGTTTGATCCCACGGGCGGGCACTGGCAGGATGTAGAGATTGACGCAGAGCAGCAAACCATCACGCTGCACCGTCCCATGAGCCTGGATCTGGGTGCCGTGGCAAAGGGGCTGGCAGTGGATACTGCGGCGCGCGAGTTGCAGGGTGTTCACAATTTCCTGATCAATGCGGGTGGGGACGTTTACACGGGAGGTTGCAATGCGGATGGGGAGCCCTGGAAGGTGGGGATTCGGCACCCGCGGCGCGATGGCGAATTAATGGAAACGCTGCGGGTTTCAGGTCAGGCCGTTTGCACTTCCGGCGATTACGAACGCGGGCGGCATATTGTGGATCCCCGCACCGGGGAACCGGTGAGCGGCGTGGCAAGCGCGACGGTGGTGGGCCCGACGGCGATGCTGTGTGATGCGATTGCTACGGCGGCATTCGTGCTGGGGCCGGAGGATGGCGTTGCGTTGCTGGACCGCCTGGGCCTGGAAGGGCTGATCGTGACTCCGGAACTGTTGCGGAGCCAAACGCCGGGGCTCCGCTGTGTTCTTTAAGACCCCGAAAGGGCTGTTGCTGATCATTCTGGTGCTGCTGGTTGCGGTGGCCGCACCACATGAAGGGCTTCGTGTAGCGATGCCGGGATTGCTTACGGCAGGCGCGGTATCGGGCATCATCGACATGTTGATTCTGCGTTGGCGAAAGCGCGCCTGGGAGTTTCCCGGTGGCGCGATATTGACGGCCATGATCGTTGCGATGGTTTTGCGCGCACAGGAGCCCTGGTATGTGGTGACCATTACGGCGGTGATTGCGGTGCTCAGCAAGTACATTTTGCGGTCCCGTTCGGCGAATGTGTTCAACCCGGCAGCGCTGGGGATCGTGATCACGTTTTACATTTTTCACACCGGGCAAAGCTGGTGGGGGGCACTGCCGGAAGTGTCGCCGTGGGCGGTGGGGCTGCTGCTGCTGACCGGGGTTTTCATCGCCGACCGCGTGAATAAACTGCCGCTGGTGCTGGTGTTTCTGGGTACGTACTTTCTGCTGTTCACCATCACGGCGTTTGTGGGCAATCCGCGATCCGTTGCCGAGATCTTCCGCGCGCCGGATTTGCACGCTGCCCTGTATTTCGCGTTCATCATCCTGACGGACCCGCCCACCTCTCCGGCCAGGTACCCGGATCAGCTGATTTTCGGGGCGATGGTGGCAGTGGTCAGTTTCGTGTTCTTTGCGTGGTTCGGGGTGGTGTATTTTCTGCTGGCGGGGGTGTTGGCTGGTAACGTCTGGGAAGCGTGGCGGCGCATGAGCCGCTTTCGCTCACGGCCTGCGAGGCATTTGAACCGTAAAGGTGCTGCCGCCGGGACCGGTGTCCGGCAGGTCAACAGTGCCGCCGTGTAGTCCGGCAATCCATCGGGCAATGGGCAAGCCCAGCCCTGCGCCTGCCCCGGTTGATTCCGCGCGAACCTGTTCAATCCGAAAGAAGCGGTCGAAGATACGCTCCCTGGCCTCTGCCGGGATGCCGCAGCCTTGGTCTTCGATGCGGACCTGATAGCCGTTGCCGTCCTGCCCGACACGGAACGTAATGGTGGAGCCCGCCGGGGAGAACTTGATCGCGTTATCGAACAGGATGAGAAACAACTGGTGCATCAGGGCGGGGTCGGCTTCAATAGGGGCTTCGGTGAACTCCGGCAGGATGATCGCAATGCTTTTGCGCACTGCCAGAGCCCTGCCCGCCTGAACGGCCTCGAAGAGTATTTCTGACAGGTCACAGTGACGGCGATGCAGCTGATAGCCGCCGGCGTCTGACCGCGCCAGGAGAAACATATCCTGCACCATTCGTGCGAGCCGTTCGGTTTGGCCACGGACTGTGTTCAGGGCCTGCGTGTATTCCTCAACATCCCGCTGCTTTTCAAGCGCGACCTGCGCGGTGACCAGTGAGATGGAAAGGGGCGTTCTGAGTTCGTGCGAGGCATCTGCCATGAACTGCCGCTG
>JBBQDH010000362.1:0-4473 GCA_038319515.1 Bryobacterales bacterium | reverse complement strand
AATCGCCCCGCCGCGGCTCACAATACCTGTGATCCTGTTCTTCGTGAGCGGCACATACTGCACCAGCACACCCGCATGGATCGTCATGTAATCCACGCCCTGCTGCGCCTGCTCTTCAATCACTTCCAGCAGCACGTGGATGTTCAGATCTTCCACCCGGCGCACGCGGTTCAGCGCTTCGTAAATCGGCACCGTGCCGATCGGCACCGGCGAGTTCGCAATAATCGCCTTCCGGATCTCCGGAATGTCGCCACCCGTCGAAAGGTCCATCACGGTGTCTGCCCCGAACTTCACTGCATACTGCAGCTTGTCCAGCTCGTCCGCAATGTTCGATGTGGTCGCCGAGTTCCCGATGTTCGCGTTGATCTTACACGTCGACGCCACACCAATCGCCATCGGCTCCAGATTCAGATGATTGATGTTCGCCGGGATAATCATCCGTCCCCGCGCCACCTCATCACGGATCAGCTCAGCCGAGACCTTCTCGCGCTTCGCGACGTATTCCATCTCGCCGGTGATCACGCCCTTGCGGGCATAGTGCATCTGCGTCCGGACCGGATCGGACAAACGTGTTTGAACCCATTCACTGCGCATCTCTCATTAGTTTACTGCGGTCAGTGTACTGCGCGCGCGGCACGCATTTGGACGATCCCGCACAACGCCGCTCCACCACGCCGTAACGCCACACACCCCCTCGCCAACTATCGGCATGCGCACTCCAATGCGCATCCATAAGGAGCAACAAATGTCAACAACAACAGCGCCCCGTCTGCGGGGCTCACAGAAACTTCTCGCCGGCCTCGCGAAGAACGGTGAAACGCCCAACCCCGAAGAAATCATCAAAGCCTTCAGTCTCCCCGCCGGCGTCAAAATCCCCATCTGGCTGAACCGCGGCACACCAGCCGACTACCTCACTCTTCACGCCACCGTGGAAACGCCCCTCTCGCAACTCGGCGGCGTCATCGACAGCTTCGTGAAACTCAACGACAGCAACATCAATCTGTACATCCTTATCAACGGCATTCCCTTTCCGGACCTCGCACACGTCGTGGTCCGCAACATCCCCGGGGAGCGCTAAATCATGGCTCAGGCAATGGAGGCCCCCGCGCCCATCATCCAGATCCACCCCACCCGGCGCTGCAATCTGCGGTGTCTCCATTGCTATTCCAGCTCCAGCCCGGAGCATCGCGACCAGCTATCCACGCAGCAACTGATTGACGTCCTGAGAGACGCCCGCGAGCAGGGCTACCTCACCGCCAGCTTTTCCGGCGGCGAGCCGATTCTCTACAAAGACCTCGGCCTCCTCCTGAAGTTCGCTAAATCTCTCGGCATGCGCACCACTGTCACCTCCAACGGCATGTTGCTCAACGAAACCCGCCTGCGTGAGATTAAGGACTGCACCGATGTTCTCGCCATCAGTCTCGACGGCGTTCCCGCCGCCCATGACCGCATGCGGAACTGCGTCGGAGCCTTCGACCGCATGACCGAAAACCTCCATGCCGTCCGCGACTCAAAGATCAATTTTGGTTTCATCTTCACCCTCACCCAAAGCAACGTGGATGAAGCACAGTGGGCCGCGGAATTCGCCATCGCGCAGGGTGCCAAACTCTTCCAGCTCCACCCGCTCGAAGAGGTGGGCCGCGCCTCCAATGCGCTTCCCGGTGAGCGCCCTGACGCGGTCGAATCTGCCTTCGCTTACCTTGAAGCCGAGCGCCTCCGCGCCGCCTACGGAAAGAAGCTGTTTATCCAGCTCGATATCTTCCATCGCGACCTCGTCATTCGTCATCCGGAACGCTTCAATGCCGGCCCGCCATCCACCCCCGCGAAACTCGCTGACTGCCTCACCCCATTGGTCCTCGAAGCCGACGGAACCCTCGTCCCCATGGGCTACGGCTTCGCACGCGAATACTCCATCGGCAACATCCAAACCACTCGCCTCCGCGATGCAGCACCCCACTGGATTCGCCACGGCTACCCCGCATTCCGCCGCCTCTGCCAACGTGTCTACGAAGAAGCCTGCCAGCCCTCAGAACTGCCGTTTTTCAACTGGTACGAACTCCTCCAGGCTCACTCACACCGCAACGTCGATGCCGGATCAATCCGCAATACCTTCATCGCCGGCGTCACCGTCGCGAGCCCAAATCCAGGTACCTTTCCCTGATGTCATTTTCTGGCAGCCGCCGGCGATTTCCGGGTGAATCGATGCGCGGGCGGCGGGGTCAACCTAAGAACAGATGCCTCCGCATCTCCGCCACTGTCACGCAACCTGCAATGACGCAGATGGGTCGGACGCCCTTCGCAAATCTTGTGGAGCGTCGATGAGTTCCAGTCGGTCGTTGCCTTCATTCCGTTAGTCGGCTATCCCGCAAGAGGCTCGCAGCAGGGTGATACGCATCTGCATCACGTAACCGAACTGCCACCCGTCGAAGCGGATTGCGGCGGTGATTTTGTCCATTATGTTCACTCCACATTGCTGCCAGCCATACCGGGGGCAGACGGCACACGGGCTTCTACATGAGTACGGCTGGAAAAATTGCTCAAATCGAAAATCCAGGAAACGGCCTGAAATGGTCTTCCGTCCATGGTGTGCCGTTCACTCGAAACTCATGTCCTAAACACCAGCCATGTGAGAACCGGCACGAAAGTTCATCTGAAGGAGACAAAACCTTTGTTGCCTTTAAATTTCTTTAAATATTAAATCATTCTTCGCTTGACAAGCCTTCGGCATCATGACACGCTTTTTTCATGACAATTCCTTTTCAAGGAAATGGCAATGCCTTAAAAGCATCCCCGAGGGCTGTAGCTGCATTTGCTCTGCTGTTAGCCAGTACCGCTGCATACCTCGCCACCGGGGGCATGACACCGCTTAAGGCGGAAGGATGCGTGCTTTCTGACATTAGACAGTGCTTAAGCGAAGCCGACCCGGGCCAATGCCTTGGCGGGTGCGATGTAATTAACGATGGCACCGATATTAAATGCAGCTACAGTGGCTGTACCGTTGCCTAAGAACGACCGCAGGTTCATTTCGGCGCGAATCTTGCTGGACCAGCCCTCGGAGCTGTTTTTTTCTTTTTTCAGTTTACATCCGCAGATGGCGCAGATGCCCGTATTGATTATGCCCATGAAACGACGCTTTCTTGCCGGGTTTAATAGCTGCTTTATCGTTGGCGTTTTGTCCTTGTCGCCTGGTCTGAACCTCTATCTCAGTTTTCGTCTTAGACACAGCCGTGATCCTGCCAGACCTTCTCTGGTGGAAGGAGCCCGTGCGCCGGATTTTTCCGGGATTGAGGCTACCGACAAACGCACTGAAATCAACTGGAATTCGGTCAACTCGCCGGTTGTGTTGTATGTTTTTAGTGAGACGTGTATATGGTGCCAGCGCAACATGGCTAACGTTATATCCATGCATGGGGCGGCAGGGCAACATTATAGATTTATTGGCTTGGCGCTCAATCCCGGGCGGGGCGAACAGTTGCTGGACGCCAAAGCGCTGGGGGTTCCAGGTCCTGACCAGCCCTCAAACCGAGGCGGAGCGCCCGTTCGTAGTCAGATCCACTCCGACCACGGCGCTGATTTTACCCGGGGGGAAAATTGTCAGTGTTTGGCAAGGTGCCTACGCCGGAGCGATTCAAAAGCAAGTCGAGAGCCGTCTCGGGATAAAGCTCCCCGGTCTTACTGGTGGGGAGGCTTCGAACGTTCCGCTCAATTAGACCGAACATAGCCTCCTCCTGGGGCTGGCAAAATCAGTTTCGGGCACGATGGTGGACATCCTTAAAGGAGCAGGAAGTCATGAGATATGTTTCTCATTGGAAGAAATGCGCCGGGGTAGTCGTGGCTGTAGCACTGTCGGCGTTTGGGCTCTCGGCTACAAGCGGCCCGCCCGCCTTTGAAGTTGCTTCCGTGAAAAGGAATCTGACTCCCGAGAGTTCGGGTGCCCGCCTTGTCAATCTGCCGAACGGAATCAGGTATACAGGACAAACACTCAGGCAACTCCTCTGCGTCGCTTACGAAGTTCGCCGCGACCAAGTGGTAGGACCAGGCTGGCTCGACGATGAGTTCTTCGATGTCCTCGCCAACTCGCCCAAAGTGACATCTGGGGACCAGATCAAACTCATGCTGCAAAGTCTGCTCATAGAACGATTCTTAATATCGATGCATCTGGAGCGCAGGAATCAATCGGTTTATATATTAAAAGAGTTTGGCTCGGGCATAAAACTCAAACCTTTGCCAGAAGCTGATTCATCGGTTCGCAGTCGTGTTGGATTTTCCTCGGCAGGGGACTTGGAGGCCATGACGTTGCCCGCACTGGCCAATCTATTGGCGCGCTTTATCGATCGTCCTGTTTCCGACGGAACTGGACTTACCGGAATTTATGACATTAAGCTGCATGTGGCGAAGGAAGATCTCCCGGGGCTGCGACCACGGGCGGCCCGGCGAACCGATGGGACGGGCCAACACAGTTACGATGGAGCA
>JBBQDH010000361.1:0-4496 GCA_038319515.1 Bryobacterales bacterium | reverse complement strand
GTGACTGGCGTTCAGCTCCTGATCGCCGCGCAGCGTCCACTGGTCCTGGTTATAGGAGGTTGACGGCGTGAAGATCGCGTTGCCGTTGGAAGCGTTTGGATCCGGTATGTACCTGTCAAAGAAGAGCGCCTGCGGGGCGAGGCGGTTCGACGGAATCATATTGCCGGGGAAGAGTGTGCGGACGTTGCCACTGCCGGATGGATTGGGCACCGTTGAGAGCGGATCATAAAGCTTGTTCAGACCCGCGGCGCTGAAGTTGCCGGCGCGCTGCGCGAGGCTGGGAACAACGTTATTGAAGATCTGCCCCTGACGTGTGCGTTCGCCCTCATAGCTTACGAAAAAGAAGGTTTTGTTCCGGCCGTCATAGACGTGGGGTAGCAGTACAGGGCCGCCCACGGTTCCGCCAAACTGGTTACGTTTCAGAATTGCCCGGGTGGGAGAAAAGAAATCCCGTGAGTCCAGACTGCCGTTGCGAAGAAATTCAAACAGGTTCCCGCGCAACTGGTTCGCACCGGATTTCGTGGTGACGTTGAAGGACCCGCCGGCACGCGCGAACTCCGCGGAGTAAGCATTCTGCTGCACGCTGAACTCCTGCAGGGCGTCCACCGACGTTTGAATCCAGGTGCCACCCTGGTGCTGCTCAGTCACATCGACGCCATCCAGCAGGAAGGTGGTCTGCGAACCCGGAACACCGCTCATCACATTGCCGTTGACCTGTTCGGGACGCACACGTTGCACGTTGCCGGTGGCGGGCAACAGAATGACCCCGGGCGTCAGCCTGCCCAGTTCCGTGAACTTTCGGCCATTCAGTGGAAGATCGCTGATCTGTTGGGTGGAGAGTACCTGGCCCAGCGTGGCGGATTCCGTGGACAGCAGCCCAGCCTCTGTTGTGACCTGCACCTGGCTGCTGGTCTCGCCGATCTTCAGTTCCAGATCGACGCGAGCGGCCTGCCCGACAGTCAGCTCAATGCCGTTGCGAATGGTGGTTTGAAATCCGGCGGACGTGGCGCTCAGGCTGTACGTGCCTGGCTGCAGCGGGGTGACCACATAATCGCCGTTGCCATCGGCAGTCACCTTGCGGGCCAGATTCGTGGAGGCCTCCGCGATGTTGACTGTCGCGCCCGGCACCGCTGCATGCTGTGGATCATATACGGTGCCGACGATGCGGCCTGCCTGCACCTGGGCGAAAAGCATGCCCTGGGTGGCAACAATGGCGCACAGGAATAAGCGTTTAATCATTCTGACTCCCCTGGACCGCGTGATATTGCGGAGGCACTATCCAACGACAATTCATTGGAGCCTATCACCGCCCAGGGGGCCAGTCAAGCGAATGACCCTGAAATGTCAGAACACCTGATTCGCAATTTTGTCGAGCAGCAGGTATCTGCCGCGATGGGCTTCCGTTTCCACCCGCGTCTCGACATCAATCCTGAGGTACTGCACGGCAGTACCCTTGTTTGCCGCCGGCCATTTGACCAGCTTTCCGCCATTCGGATTTCCGGTCTTCACGAAATTGGCAAAATAGTCCTCCATCACGGAAGAGACCTTCTGGTCTTCGGGCGTCCAATCGTAGACTTTATTACCGGGCAGATTGCCCAGCGCATACTCGATTTCCGCCGAATGCACTGCGCCTTTTGGAAGGGGCGGCGGCCCGCCGGGAGCGGCTGCGCCACCGCGCACCACGCCGCCTGCAAGACCAGCTGTAGCGTTGCCCATCGTCGCGCTCATTTTCGGGCGAGGGCGTGAATAGTAGTAGCGGTAGACAGGCTTGCCGCCCGTCTTACCTGCCGCGTCGAGCCATTTCCAGGTGCTGTAGGCAATAAACCGATCACTCCCGAGGTCCGTGGCTGCCTGCACAACGTCGCCATTGACCGGTGCGTATTCCCTGATCACGTCGTCGGCGGTTTCCGGGAAGAGGCGGCGGATGGCTTTTTCGAAATTCTCCTGCGTGGGCTCTTCCCGCTGCAGCACGGATCGTGCCCCCTGCTCCTCAGAGTTCCATCCCGCCAGCAGTGGTACATGCGCCTGTTTGCCCGCCTTGACGGTTGCGATGGGCGCTTCCGGGAAGAAATAGCCGTCGACAATCTGATTGAATCTGCCGCTGCCGGGCCTGGCAACCAAATCGAGCAGTTGCCGGGGCGTCAGGGCACGCAGGGCCGCCAGGGTGCCGGCACCTGCAGTGGTTCCGAACTTTGCACCCGCTTCTTCTGCCTGGGACAGAGTCGGAGCCGGAGCCAGTGCAAGGACGGATCCGCTCTCCCCGATCGCACCCGCGATCAGGTCTCTCGAAAGCGGTGAGATCATCTGAGCACTCACTGAGAACGAACCGGCCGACTCTCCCGCGATGGTCACGCGGTTCGGGTCGCCACCGAATGCCGCCACGTTCTGTTTGACCCAGCGAAGTGCCGCGCTCTGGTCCAGCAGACCGTAGTTGCCGGAAGCGTGGTGCTCTGATTCCTTTGTCAATTCCGGGTGTGCCAGAAAGCCGAAAATACCGAGCCGATAATTGACGGTGATCGACACGATCCCCTTCGCCGCCATACTTTCGCCATCGTAGCGGGGCTCAGACCCGTCTCCGGCCTGGAAACCGCCGCCGAAGAAGTAGACCATGACGGGCAGCTTTGCGTTCGCGTTCCTGGCCGGAGTCCAGACGTTCAGATACAGGCAATCCTCGCTCATGCCGTTCGAGCGGAAGCCCATATCGCCGAAGAGCGGCAACTGCATGCAGCGTGGTCCGAATTGGGTGGCCTGCCGGGTGCCGGTCCAACTCTTCACGGCCTGCGGAGCCTTCCACCGCAGATCTGCTGTGGGCGGTTCCCCAAACGGAATACCTTTGAATTCCCGCACGCCCGATGCCTGTGGGCCGGTGCCCTCCAACTCGCCCTGCGCGATTTTCAGGCGGTCTGCGCCAGGTGCCTGACCTGCTGCCAGCAATATTGTCACCACCGCGCCGAAGTACGTGTTTTTCATGCCTGTCTCCCGTCCTGACCGCCGATCATATCAGGGCGTACTCGTAGTACACTCAAAAACAGTCAGAATGGCGAGAGCTGCCGCAAACAACCCAACCGTCCCCCCCATCGTCATCGTAGTCATCGCCGTGGCGATCCTTTACTTCGCGCAGGAACTTTTTGTCCCGCTGGCATTCTCGCTGCTTCTTTCGTTCCTGCTTGGCCCGCTCGTGGTGCAGTTTGGCAAATGGGGTATACCACGAATTCTTTCGGTCATACTTGTGATGTTGCTCGCTACTGCTGTGATCTCGGTGGGTGGCTGGTTCGTCACGGTTGAACTCATCAGCACGGCGGAGAGTCTGCCGAGTTACAGCGGCAATGTCGCACGCAAGATTCAGGCGTTGGAAGGACGGTCGAAGAGTCTCAGCAGGGTGGTCTCCGCTCTGGAAGAACTGGGCAATCAGATTGAGGGCGCCACAGGTACGCAGCCTCCTGCGAAGGCCAACGGGCCGGGTGCTGTGATGCCCGTGCGGATCGTCGAGAGCCACACCATTATTCAGACTCTCCGCGAATCGGCCGGCAGCCTGCTCCGTCCGCTCGGAACGGTTGGACTGATTCTTGTCTTCACGATTTTCATGCTGATCGACCGCGAAGGCATGCGCAATCGTCTGTTGCGTCTGATGGGGCAGAGCCATCTTCAGGCCACCACTAAAGCAATGGATGATGCCGGGCACCGCGTCAGCCGTTACATTCTGGCGCAGTTTGCCGTTAACGCCGGCTTTGGGACGATCATTGCCTTTTGCCTGTTCTTCCTGGGTGTTCCGGGGTGGCTGCTTTGGGGCGTGCTGGGCATGTTGTCGCGCTTTGTCCCCTATGTAGGGCCGCTGGTTGGCTGGCTACTCCCTTTCCTCGTGACTGTGGCCGAGAGCGATGGCTGGGGCATGCCCGTCTCAGTCACGGCGCTGTTCTTCTTCACCGAACTGACCATTGCCAACTTCGTGGAGCCCCTGCTTTACGGCGCTCACACAGGGCTCTCCGCTGTCGCGATTCTGGTCTCGGCGGTTTTCTGGACCGTCTTGTGGGGGCCGATTGGCCTCGTGCTGGCCACCCCGATGACCGTCTGCCTCAGCGTCCTGGGACGCTACACGCCGCAATTGGCATTTCTAAACGTGGTGCTGGGCGACGAGCCGGCTCTTGCGCCGGATGCTGTTTTCTACCAGCGACTGCTCGCGCTGGACCAGCAGGACGCCATGAACATGTTGGATAGCCTGGGTAAAGGCAAGACTCTGATGGGCGTCTTTGACGAGATCGTGATTCCGGCGCTCGCAATGGCAGAACGGGATCGCCAGACAGGACAACTGGATACCCGCCGTGAGGAGTTCATTGTCCAGAGCATCAATGAGTTTGTGACAGAGCTGACGGAAGCGGATGTTACCCCCGTTTCGAGCCGCCCTGCCCGTTCCACCCGAGTATTCTGTTTGCCTGCGCACAGTGCCGCTGACGAAATTGCCGCCGCCATGTGCGCGCATTTTCTAACGCAGGAAGGCT
>JBBQDH010000360.1:0-4507 GCA_038319515.1 Bryobacterales bacterium | reverse complement strand
CGCTTCCACCACCTGCTCATCCGTGATATCCAGTGACATCGGCCGATACTTCTCGAAATAGGCGCGGATCCGGTCCTGCGCCACGCGGGCTGTAGACCGGTAAAGGACCAGCAGGATGTCGTCCGTGGTGGCGGCGTTGAGCGTTTCCCACACCACCGACGGACGCTGCACGCCGGCCGTGCGAAGGGCTTTTTCGAGGCTCGCGGCCTGGGCGTCCAGCTTTTTGAACACTGCATTCTCCGCAGGCGTCAGCTCAAACGCACGCAGCACTTCCGCCCGTTCGCGAACATTGAGTTTCTCGACAAAAACGCTCAGAAACGCCAGCCAGCCGCCATCGTAACCGGCAGGTAACACTTCATGCGCAATGCCTTCCAGTTTGGCGATGCCGGCGCTGTTGAGCTTCGCGCCGGTCAGGCTTGCGGAGATGACCTTTAGCAGCCCATGGGCATCCAGACCCTGCACCAGACCGGACGCACTGGCCAAACCTGCCGCCCGGCGAATTTCCAGAACGAGGGCGCTCACCGGAGCCACGGCTTCATAGTTTTCCAGCAGCGCATTTTCCAGCTGACTTTGCGTCCGGGGAACAGGCGCGAAGCCCTGGACAAACTGGAACCGGAACATGCGGAAGATCCGGGAGGGGTCGTCGAAGAAAGCGTACGAGTTCGTGGTGCGGAGTTCGTGGCTGTGCAGATCCGCCTCGCCGTTGGCCGGGTCCACCAGCAATCCGCGGGACCCGCGGCTCAGGGAAAGACCGATCGCGTTAATGGAGAAATCCCGTCTTGATAGATCCGCATGAATAGTGGCCGCCGCAATCTGTGGCTTGCCGCCAGGTTTGGAATACTTCTCCGTGCGGGCGTTACTCACTGACGCGGTGATGCCCTCCGGCAACAGCAACTCCACCCAACGCTTCAGCGGATCTTCAAAAACCACCTCACCACCCAGTGCGGCAGCCAAAGCTTTTCCCATCTTGATGGCGTTGTGCTCCACCGTGAAATCCAGGTCACGAATCGGCGCGCCGCGCAGCATGTCCCGCATGGCCCCGCCCGTCAGCCAGACGTTCAAACCGGCGTCTTCCGCTATCTGGCGGAGCCCTGTGACGACGCGGGTTTGTCCGGCGTCCAGGTGATTGTCGAGCATGAAAAGGTAGTCACTCATGTCTGGTAACGGGGTCAGGCTCTCGGATGATGTTGGTCCAGCGTATCGCGCAGCCGCGACCGAACCACGTGTGTGTAGATTTCAGTTGTGGATAAGTCGGCGTGCCCCAGCATAGCCTGGACACTGCGAAGGTCCGCGCCCCCTTCGAGCAGATGGGTCGCGAATGTGTGCCGTAGTACATGTGGCGAGAGGTTGTGAAAGATGCCCGCTTTCTTCCCGTTTAGCTTGATGGATGCCCAAAAAGCCTGGCGCGTCATGCTGCTGCCGCGAGCCGTGACGAACAGATGCGGGGACGTTTTGCCTTTCAGCAGGCAGAGACGTGCCTCCTGAGCGTAGCGGTGAATCACGGCCAGCGCCTCCCCGTGCACCGGAATGATGCGCTGTTTGTTGCCCTTACCCGTCACGCGGATCAGGCCAAGCCCGGCGTCCAGACCGGAAAGCTTCAGTTCAATTAGTTCACTGACCCGGATTCCCGTGGCGTAGAGAAGTTCAAACATGGCGCGATCGCGAAGTCCACTGGGCTTATTCACGTCCGGCGCCTGGATCAGCTTTTCGATCTGCTCCCGGTTGAGGAATTTCGGGATAGTGCTCCACTGTTTCGGGCTGGAAAGGTGCTCCGTCGGGTCAAACGGGACCAGGCCTTCGGTCAGCAGAAAGTGAAACAGGCTGCGAACAGCGCTCAGGTGCCTGGCGATTGACCGGCTGCTTAAGTCTTTTTTGTAGAGCGAGTTAACATATCGAACCAGAAGTTCTGCATCAGGGTGCTGACCAACTGTCAGAGGCTCGGCGAACTCCCGGAATCCGGCCAGGTCTGCGGCATACGCTTCCAGGGAATTTTGGGCAAGCCCTTTCTCCATCCGGCACCAGACGAGGAACGCCCGGATACCCCGCGAGATCGGCGACTCGGTCACTGGCCCCTTGGCCGTCATAGCCTGTCCATCATAGAAGGACTACCCTTTCGAGCAATGATACAATACTCTCGAAAATGTTTAAATCAATTCTGACCCGGACGGTGTTCGGCAGAGGAATTGTACTCACGCAGATTGCCTCGCGCCGGGAGGAAAATTCGTGGCAGGTTCAACAGCCAAGAAAGTCGTAATCCGGCGTTTTGATCGCGAGAGCCTGAGCGGTTTCGTGAATCCCTTCAGCTACCTGCAGGTGAGCGCAATTGAGCTGCTGAAACCTGATGGGGCGCTGGTTCTGGTCCCCTACCCCGAAGTGAAAAGCGTCTGCTTTGTCAGGGACTTCGAGAACGGGACGGACACCGGCAGAGTCTTCATGACGCGTCCGAAACTGGAAGGCCTTTGGGTTCGGATGGTTTTTCGCGATGGCGAAGTGATGGACGGTGTGCTGCCGAACAACCTGCTGACGTGGGATCCTTCCGGGTTCGCCGTGACTCCGCCCGAACCGGACGGGAATAATCAGAAGGTGTTTGTTCCGCGCCAGGCGCTGCGGAGCATTCAGATCCTGGGCGTGGTGGGCAGTCCGCTGCGGGGCAAAAAGAAAAAGGCTGCTCCGGTGTCGGAACAGCCCACGCTTTTCTAGAAGTGCGACAGGCTTTCGACCCCCAACGCTTCCGTCCGTCAATGCGTCAGATGGCCAGTTCGCCCTTGAACATCATTTCCTTCGGCTCGAATTTTGCTTTTACCGTCAACGGGCCCAGCTTCATGGTGAACTGCACGTCCTTATCGGCCGCAGTCAACGGCAGGGCGTCTTTCGGGAACCCGAAGATCAACGTCAGGTTGCCATTGGACTGACGAACCAGCGTGGCGCTCTGCGGATCGCGGCCCTTTGCCGAAAGAGAGACAGAATGCAGCAGACGATCAACCATGGCCTTCTGCCGCGCTGCCGGATCTTCCTGCGCAGCGGGAGCAGCATCGGGCGGTGGAGCGCCTTCCCGGCCACCACCATCACGACCGCGTCCCCTGCCGCCGCCCGCCAGAACACCGGCGATCATTTGGGGAGGCAGGCCGGTCACGCTGATGGCGTAAAGATTCGCAAGATCGGCCGGAAGCTGCAGTTTAGTCGCCTCCAGCATCGGCTTCGCATTTTCCCAGCGTACAAAAACTTCGGGGCCCTGGGCCGCGCCACCACCGCCCCCTTCACCACCACGTCCGCCACCACCACCGCGTCCGCCACCACCACCACGACCGCCGCCGCCGCCAATGCCATTGCTGTCGGCGCCGGACATGCCGCCAAAGGAACCCGACGATCCGGCGCGATCCATAGAGTCACCACCACCACCGCCGCGTCCGCCACCGAATCCACCACCGGTAATCTCAGCACGGGTCTTCCGGGCCCACGGGGATTTCGACTTCATCAGCTCAATTTCATCGCCGGACCACTCCGCTGGAGGCTTCCTGTTCCAGAAGTCTGCGGCAAGGGCGAGGGAAGCAGTAGTCAGCGAGAGCCCCGCCGGCGGGAAAATCTGCAGCAGGGTTCGGCGGCTCACAAGCGCGGTAGAGGCAGTGCGTTGCATAACTTTCTATTTAAACCGATAGAGGCACGGTTGGTGCGCAACTTCACAATCCCTTACAAATACAAAAAGCGTCCCTTACAAGGCCAGCTGCCCCTTGTACATCATGTCCTTTGGCTCGAACTTTGCCCGTACCGACATCAGGGCAGTCCGAAGAATGAATTGAATCTCGCGGTCGCGTGCGCCCAGGGGCAGAAGCTCTTTCGAGAATCCGAAAAGATAGGTTCCAGGAGTCCGCGGCATAGCCTTCACAAGCCCTGGCTGCGTTGGTTCCCCGCGGGCTTCCAACGTGGCGGATAGCTGCAGTTGCTCAATCATGCGCCGTTGTCGGGCCGCCGGCGTATTCAGTTCGGGGTCCGCACTCAGTTCCGGCCCGCCGGCCCCGCGCCGCCGTCGGTCAAGAATGCCCGGCGGCAACCCACTCACGCTCAGGACGTAGCGCCCGGCGAAGTCTGGCGAGAGAGGCGTCCCGAGTGCGTCCCGGATGGGCTGGGCACTCTCCCACCGAACGATCACCGGTTCCCGACGCCGTGATCCGCGCCGATCACCGTTGCGGTCCCTGCCAACCTCAATTTGTGGCGGAGCGCCATTACCGGTGCCTGGCGCCCCAATCTGGCCGCCCCTTCCAATCGACGGACCTTCAGCCCCGTTGGTGGTGTAGTCAGCGTCCAGTTCAAATTCGGCATTGATCTCTTTGGCCCAGGGCGAGCGAGATGTCAGCTGGGCGATTTCCTGGCTGCTCCAGGCCGACACTTCCTTCCTGTTCCAGAAGTCCGATGCGGCACCCAGAGTGTTCGCCAGGAATGCAGTGACAGCCGCGGAAAACAGGGATCGCCTTGTGATGACATTCGTTGTGGGCATGAGTGCGGAATCTAC
>JBBQDH010000359.1:0-4534 GCA_038319515.1 Bryobacterales bacterium | reverse complement strand
GTGCAGGCCGGCGTCGCGTCGGGTCAGGGGACCGTGAGCCTTCTGCCCGCATCGCCTGACGGCTATTTCGGGGAGCGGTATCCGTTTACTGTTTCCGCCACACCGGAGGCAGGTTCGCGCCTGATCCGGTGGACGGGATCGACGTATCTGCAGAGCGTGGGGCAGAGTATTTCCGCATCGCCCGCCAGAGTGCTGATGCAGGGCGGGCCGTCCAGTTATCAGGCGACTTTCACCACCGGGCCGGTGACGACGATTGATTCGAAACCCCGGGGCGCGCTGATCACGGTGGATGGTTTGGCACTGCTGACTCCGGCCAATCTGGCATGGACGGCGGGCTCCACGCATGCTCTTTCGTATACCAATCCGCAGCTTTTCGGGAACAATACGAATCGCCTGCAATTCATGAGCTGGGAGGACGGGACCACTGGGCCGCGCACGGTGACCGCGGGGGCGGATTCCGCCATTTACACAGCAACGTTCAACGCGCAATACAGGCTCAGCACAAGTGTGCTGGGATCCGGCTCCGTGACGGCATCGCCCTCCGCGTCGGATGGATATTATGATGCCGACACAACGGTGCAACTGACGGCCGCGGGCAACAACGGCACTTCACTTCGGTATTGGCTGGGCGACATTGCGGGCGGGGCGTCCCCGGCCAACGTCGTGATGAACCAGCAACGGGATGTTACGGCTGTCATCGGTACACCGTTGTCGTTCCGGGTGCTCAGTTCAGCCAGTTTCCAGGGGAATCCGGTGTCGGGAAACAGTGCTTCACTGGTGGCGCCGGGCGAAATTGTGGCGATTTTCGGCACCGGGATTGGGCCCGACGTGGCGGCGTTTGGCGCGGTCGGCTCAGATGGCAAACTGCCGTTCTCACTGGGTGGCACAAGCGTTTTATTCGACAGCTTCCCCGCGCCCATCATTTACGCGTCGAAGGATCAGATCAATGTTATAGTTCCCTACGGTGTGGCTGGTCAGACCAGTTCAACGGTGAGAATCACGGGGCGCACAACATTCAGCACCACAGTGCAGGTGGGCGCCTCCGCACCCGCTTTATTCACCTATGATGGCTCCGGCACCGGACAACTGGCGGCGCTCAATCCGGATTTCACGGTGAACTCGCCTGTGCGCCCCGCCGCGCCCGGCTCGATTGTAGTGCTCTATGGGACCGGCGCGGGAGTCTTCAACAAAGCCTTCGCGGATGGGCAGATTCTGGCGACAGACCTGGGCACGCCCAGGGCCGGCGTGTGGGTGCGGTTCGGTAAGTTGCAGGGAGAAATACTCTACGTCGGGACCGCGCCGTTTCTGGTCAACGGGGCGCTGCAGGTGAACGTGAAAATTCCGGCGGATCTTGCGGGAGGCGGTGCGGTGCCGGTGCAGTTGATTGTGGGGGCCTACACCAGCCCGCCCGGCACCACGATTTCGGTTGCGGGGCAGTAGCGAAGCACTGGTGTGAGCGCGCCAGGCAAACGGGAAATTTGTGGCACCGCTTTCGGGCCTCGCGCGAAGCTGCGATTTAGCCCCTTGAAAAGCCAAAGGGAACCGAAAGGCCAGTTAGTCAGGGACGACAGGCGTGGCGGCCCATCGTTCCTGTCGCAGACCCCGCTAAGTCTGACGGCGGGTTGAAAGCCTCGGCCTGAAGCAATCGTTGGCGGCGAAGGTCGTCAAAACGGAATCACACGTGCTCACTCAGGGCGGAGGCCAAAATGAACAGACTGAAACAAGTTGTACCGATCGCATTGCTGGTGGCGGCAGCATCTCTGATTGCGCAGAATAAGCAAGAGAGGAAACCTCACATTGATTCCTATGTTGCCGGGACGCAGGGTGAAAGCCGCCTGATCGAAGAAGTCCGGCACCATCTGGTGATGCTTCCGTATTACGGAGTGTTCGACGACCTTGGTTTCGTGGTGAATGACGGGGTGGTGACCCTGGTAGGGCAAGTCACCAGGCCCACCCTGAAAGACGATGCCGGTCGCACCGTGGAACGAGTGGAGGGCGTGGTAGGCGTTATCAATGAGATAGAAGTGCTCCCGCTATCGCCCAACGATGACAGGATTCGCAGGGGCGTTTACAGGGCGATCTATGGAGACTCCAGCCTTTCCATTCGATATGGATTTCAGGCAGTTCCTTCGATACACATCCTCGTGAAAAACGGGAACGTCCGTCTGGAGGGCGTGGTGGCTAACGAAGCAGATCGCAATGTAGCGGGAATCAGAGCCAATGGTGTCTCCGGCGCCTTCAAGGTCGAGAATGAATTGCGGGTGGAAGGGAAGTAGTTGAAGAAGCCCGGGCAGGAGGGACTCACGATCTGAGAGACTTCTTTATCCAGAGTGAGTCCCCTATACCAGAAGACTTTGCCTCTGCCCCTGTGTAAATTAGCTGATCTCTTCCAGCTTGTCCTGATATTCCCCGACGCCCGGCGAATTTTGATTGAGTACGTTGCGCAATTCGGAGGACCTGTCGTTCAGTAATCCGGGAGAGGAATCACAGTCGGAATTCGGAGGCAGGTTGAGGGTCGGTCCATGTTGCCGGCGACTGGTCACGGAGGGCTGGAAGTGGGTTCTCCAATCGCCAACCATCAGCGTCAATAACAAAAGCCCGCCCCCGATACAGAGGGCAGGCACCAGCTCGGCAACGAGCGTGGTTCAGGCTTTCGCGGTGCTGAATATGACAAGGCAAATCTATGAGCGGACCATCTCCCGCAGATTTGAAGAACTATGGTGGAAGACTTCAGAGACCGTTCGATCCTTGTTCACAGGCATATGTGCCTGGGGCTTAGTTGTTTCGCAAAGCCCGGCTGAGGAGAAAGCCCAAAGCGCCCGCCACCAGAAGGGAAGGAACAGGATTCTTCTTCACAAGTGCTTCCAGATCCGCCATCATCTTTTTCGTGTTGTGACCCTTCAGGTAGCCGGCAACAGCGTCAACCTTTTCGGCTGCGGAGCGCGCCATATCCGGCCCGCCAGGCAGACTGCCCGCGTTGTCATGGAGCCCGCTCGCAGCGTTATGCAGCGTTCCGGCTGCTGAGAGGCGGCTTTCCTCGATTGAAGTCATGGCGCCGCGTCCAAACTTCCCCGCTTTGTCCTTCACTGTTTTGGCGGTATCGGCAAGCGATTCCCGTGCGGTTTCCGCAAGATCGGAAACCTTGTCTGCGAACTGATGCGTCTCGTCTTTGTAAGTGGAAAGTGTGTCAGGCATAGAGTCCTTTCGCGAATCCGGAAGGCCTGTCGTCCATCCAAAGATTCGCAAAATCGGCGATGCAAGTGAAGGGCCGTTTGAGTGTGCCGTCCGGGAAAATCAAGCGACACTTGAGCTTACCGCTCTTCGTTTCCAACCTACCCTTCACCAGTTCAGCGCGGAGTTCGTCCCTGCATTTCAGTTCATAAGCGTGACCGGCAAACTTTGCACACTCTGCTGCAAAATGCCTTGCCGGACCTTAAAGCTCTGGCAGGGTGCGGTTCTGTCGGGGCTCCGGCGAAACGACCGGACAGGAAGAATCCACGTCGGGGAAGCCATCGAGATGGATGCCGGTGTAGGTGTTGAGGTTTGCCGTGGTTCGCTGCACAAGGACCGGGTTCAGGGCTTTGCCAGAATCGAGATGCTGGTTACGGTGACCGGAGTTTTTGGACGGTCCTGCGGGTCCGTCGGTACCGCGGAGATGGCTACGGCGATTTCCTGGCCCAACACGATCTGGCCGAAAATAGTGTGCTTGCCATCAAGGCGGCTGGCGCGCCCCACCGTGATGAAGAACTGGCAGGAACCGGAATCGGGCCGGCCTGTGTTCGCCATGCCCAGTGTGCCCGGGTTGTCGAAGCTGAGCTTTTTGCTGAACTCATCCCGGATGTTCGGGATGCCGCAGTCACCAGCGCTGGTTCCCTTCACATCGCCGGTCTGGATCATGAAGCCTTTGATGATGCGGTGGAAGGTCAGTCCGTTAAAATACGGCCTGCGGACCTTCCTGCCTTTCTTATCGAAGGTGTCTTTTGTGCCGCGCGCGAGGTCGACAAAGTTCTGAACGGTCAGCGGCGCAATGTCGTCGTAAAGCAGCGCCACCATCCGGCCCATGGAAGTGTCGATGATGGCGTAAAGTCCTGGTATTTCCGGCAGCTCAACATCAGAGGCCGACGGGCGCGGGGTCTGGCCGAAGCAGCTCAGTGCCGCTGTTACCAGAATGAGGAGCAGGTTACGGAGGCGCACCAGACGAGTTTATATGGAGGAGGCGCGCAGGTTGAAAGCCGCGAAGGCGATATGGCCCTTCGCCAACGCGCATCCGGAGCTCGGTCCTGCCGATTGGTACACTGAGTGTTCGCTCGTCCGGTCAAACACTGCACAGCGATCCCTACCATAACTTCGGAGTCTCTAAGAAAATGCTATCCGCAACACAGATCCGCGTCGGGATGATCATTAAGTTCAACAACGAACTTTACTCGGTCTTCGCCATGACGCACCGCACCCCCGGAAACCTGCGCGGTTTCGTCCAGGTCCGCATGCGCAGCCTGCGCAACGGCTCGATGAATGAGCATCGCTTCTCTACTGA
>JBBQDH010000358.1:0-4570 GCA_038319515.1 Bryobacterales bacterium | reverse complement strand
ATGGAATTCAGTTGCCGGCCTTGCGGAAAACCAACTGAGCCGCTACCGCGAGCTCGACTGCCGAATCACCAATTTCGGCTGCAGCAGGATGCTCCGCGGTTCCGGAGCGCTTTCGGACGAAATCAACTCCAGAGCAAGTTTTGCGGCCTGTTCTCCGATCCCTCCGCTATCCTGATCCACGCTGGTCAATGGCACGCGCAGCAGGCTGGCATAAACCAAATTGCCGCAACCCACAATGGCCACGTCGTCCGGGATGCGCAGGCCGGCTTCCAGAATCGCCTGCATAGCGCCCATGGCGGTGGGATCGTTATAGCAAAACACGCCATCGGGCCGCGGATCCAGGCGCAGCAACTCCTGCATGCACTGGTAGCCGGTCACGTCGCTGCCCTCCTCGCCGTGGGCGCGGGTCAGAATGTGGGCTGGCGGGATAGGCCGCCCGTGGCGCCGCATGGCGGTACGGAAGCCTTCCATCCGGCCTAACGCGGTGCTGACCGGAGGTCCGCCGATATGCGCGATGGTCCGGCATCCTACCGAAATCAGGTGCTCGGTCGCCATCTCGCCCACCGCCGGGTCGTCGACACCCACGAAATGCGCGGAGGCATCGTTCACCTTGCGATCGATCCAGATGCACGGCGTTCGTTTGGTGTCCAGCTCAGGCGCCAAGGATGGCTCAGGCGCACTCCGGGCAGAGGCGATCACCAGAGCATCCACCCGGCGGCCCAAAAGCTGTTCGATTTCCTGTTGCTCCAACTCGGCGTCTTCATTCGACGATGAGATCACCAGATGGTAGCCGCGTCCGCGCAAAACCGCTGACATGCTCTTCGCCACCTGGGCAAAGAAGGAGTGAACCAGGTCCGGCACCACCAGCCCCATAATGTACGACCGGCCCGTCACCAGGCCGCGCGCGGTAAGATTCGGCTGATACCGGAGTTCCTTCATCCGGCGCATCACGCGTTCGCGGGTTTCCTGGCTGATGTCCGCGTGGTTTCGCAGCACCTTGGATACGGTGACCACCGAGACGTTCAAGTCCCGCGCGATATCTTTCATCCGAACGGCCATCAGCGCAATTATCGCATGGGGCAGAATCCGGGCCGGCCAGACGGACCTTCGTCCGGCCGCGGCCCGGAGGTCTCCCGACCCTTTCTAGTTCGCCAGCGAAACCATCCCGCGATCCTTCAGGCCCGAAATCGCCAGGCCATAACGGCCCCGCACCCCGGTTTTCTCAAAGATATGCTTGAGATGGATCTTCACCGTGCCGGGACGGATCCCGAGTTCGTTGGCGATCTCTTTATTCTTGAAACCCTGTTCCACCAGTTCCAAGACCTGCTGTTCGCGCGCGGTCAGCTCCGACCGGGGATAGCGCTCAGCCCGGATGGAATCGCGGAAAACGGAATCCTCCATCCAACTGCGGCCCAACGCCACGGTGCGCAGGCACGCCAGCAGCGAGGGAAGGTCGGCTGTCTTGCGGACGATCCCGCGCGCGCCCGATTGCAGGAAACGGAGCGCTTCGGCCTCCGTCATGGAAACGCCCCAGACCACAATCGCCGGGATCGTTTCGAGCAGCTTCAAGTCGTTCAACCAGTCCAAAACGGCATGCATTCCCAAACCCTTGTCGATGAGCACGATTTCGGGAAGCACATAGCCGGGCGCCCGGCGGCGCAGTAGAGCCGATGCCAGATCGAGAGAATCCACCATCTCGCCGAATTCCAGATCTGGACAAGATGCTAATAACGTCTTAAGCCCTTCGGCCGTGATGGGTTGCGTGTCGCAGATCGCAACCTTTTTTTTAGTCATGATTTCGGTCATCTTTTCCGCGTGAAAGCGTCCCCTTGAACAAAGCAGTGAAAACGAGCGGTCCTTGACACGACCACGTATGCCTCATCGGCCAGTGCCTTCGTACTATTAGTTGTGTAAGGCCCAAAACGTTCTCAGATTATTGCTGGAACAGTCGATTTAGAATTCAGCGGCGATTATACGAAGCTCGCTAAACCCAGATGCCCCAGGCGGAGCTTACCCGATTTCGCGGACGCTGCAAGGTGCTGCTCATCAGCACTAAACCCAATACCTTGCGTGACTTGCGTCCATTTTTATCCCGCCATTTTCCGCTGGCCACACTGGTGGAATTATCCGCGCAGGCAACGCTGCCGCAACTGGCCGCGGTGCTGGAAGGCCCCATTCCAAAGTTCTGTTTCGCCGAAGTTCTGAGCTTGAACGACCCGGTTCTGCACCTGATCCCGGAAATGCTGGGCTACGATTCCAAGCTCTGTATCGTCAGCGTGCTTCCTTCGAAGGAACCGGAACTGGTTCTGCGTTGTCTCCGGGCCGGCTCCACGGATTTCCTCATACCTCCTTTCGATCAGGGGACCTGGGAACCAGTGATTCAGCGGCTGGTCAAATCCACCCCGCAGGGCCTGGACGCCAACCCCGGCAAACTATACTGCGTAATGCCCGCCAAAGGCGCATGCGGTGCCACCACCGTAGCCTGCGGACTGGTGTATCAGTGGAAGCGGCTGGGCGCCAAGCGAGTACTGCTGGCCGATCTTGATCCCATCACCGGAGTAATTGCGTTCCTGCTGAAGATTGATACCCACCAGAGTTTCGTCAATGTCCTCCAGCGAGCCTCCGATATGGATCCCGGCTTATGGAAAGCGATGGTGACGAATCGCGCCGGGGTGGACGTTCTGGTGGCTCCGGAAACCGCTCTCGATGGCCCGCTGGACGTCAACGACGCGGGTCCGATTCTGGACTACGCCCGGTTTCAGTACGACTTCGTGGTGGCGGACGCGGGATACTGCCATGGCAACTGGAGTTTGTCCCAGGCGCTTCTCTGCGATGAGGTTTTGTTGGTCACCACGAACGAACTCACCGCCCTGCAGGCGACGCAACGCGCCCTCTACGACCTGGAATCGAAGGGGATAGACCGCTCGAAAATACGGCTGATCATTAACCGCTACGAACCGCATGTGGGGCTCAACCGGGACAAAATCGCGCGCGCTTTGCACATGGATATTTGCCACGTTCTGCCCAGCGATTATCGCGCCCTCCAGAACGCGCTGCTCGCCGGGCGTCCCGTGCCAGCCTCCAGCCGCTTTGGCAAGAGCATGGCAGGCTTGGCGGAAACCTTGGCCGGTCCCACGGCCACGCCGTCGAAGCCGGAATCGAAAGCGCCCAGCCTGGCATACATCCGCTCCCTGTTCACGCGCGCTTAACCCGCCTCAAGGCTGGTCATGCTCCCACGTAGGATGGGGTCCGGCGGAAAGGATCCGGGCTGGAAGTCCGCCCAACGTCAGCAGCATATCTTCGAACCGGAAGTTGCGCAGGCCGATGCACTGAATACTACTCCGGACAGAACTTAAGACAAGTATGTTCGGGTCGGCCAGGTGGGCTTGCCGGTCCAGGCCTATGGCTAGGCTGCGGTAGTCCGGCTGTTTCCCTGCCGTCGCAGATGTGCATATTCCAGCGCTGGCGTGACGGCGGGCGGGCATCTGAGTTCCATGCAGCAGTACCGGTTGCCCCCCGGCATGCACCAGCCGGTTCCCTTCCACATGCAAAGCAAGCGCAAACAGCATCGGAAACATGTCCCAAAGTTACACTGTGAAAGATATGCGAATTGCTTTGAAGGCCCTGATCTTCGACTATGGCAACGTGCTGTGTCTGCCCCAGGAACCCGCCGACATTCAGGCCATGGCTTCGATTTTTAAGCTGCCCGCCGAAGAATATGCGCCCCTCTATTGGCGGGACCGGTACCCCTACGACGAAGGCAAGCTGGATGCCCCCGCCTACTGGCACGCCGTCGCGGAGCAGTCGGGCCACCCCCTGACGCCCGCGGAATTGGACGAACTGCGCCGCATTGATATCGTCAGCTGGTGCAATCCCAGCAAGAAGATGATTGATTTCGCCCGCCAGAACCGCGAGCGCGGAATCCGCACGGCGGTGCTCTCAAACATGCCGCCCGACCTGCGCCACTACCTCACCACCCGCGTGCCCTGGCTGCCCCAGTTCGACCATATGACGTTTTCCTGCGACGTGAAGATGGTGAAGCCGGACGCAGGCATTTACCGGCACTGCCTGGCGGGGCTGGGCGTTGCGCCCGAAGAGGCGCTGTTCCTCGACGACCGGCAGGATAATGTGGACGCGGCCCAGGCGTTGGGAATCCATGCGATCCTGTTTACTACACCCTGCGCCGCGGCGGCCGCCCTCGATAGCCGGTTTGACCTTCCCGCTCGTATCGATTGTTGAAATCTTGTCCGCGAAGGAGCTTGGATGAAGCGTTTGGTTTTACTTGTTGCCCTGGCCGCAGCCGCCCGGGCGCAAGATGTTCTGAACAAGCAGTTACCCTCCTGGGTGCGCTTCAGTATTGAGGAGCGCGTGCGGGAGGAATCGTTCACTGGCCTGGCGTTCAAGCCATCGAACGACGATACTTTCGTGCTGCAGCGCTTCCGCCCGGGGATCACTTTAATCGCCGCGCCCTGGCTGAAGTTCCGGGTCCAGGGCCAGGATTCCCGGGCGTTCTACAAAACCGCTAAACCCTACACGCCGCCGTTCCAGGACCGGTGGGATTTGCGCCAGG
>JBBQDH010000357.1:0-4632 GCA_038319515.1 Bryobacterales bacterium | reverse complement strand
CGCGCCCGCGACGGGCAGCGTCAAATAGAAAGTCGCCCCTTGATCCAGCTGCGACTCCACCCAGATCCGGCCATCGTAGCGCTCAGCCACCCGCTGGCAAATCGCGAGTCCGATACCCGTGCCGGGAATCTTGTTTCCATGCAGCCGCTTGAACACGCCGAAAATCTTTTTATGGTACTCAGGGGCGATCCCCATGCCGTTGTCGGCCACCGAGAACCGCCATTCGTGATGTCGGTTTTCGGCGGAGACATGAATGCGCGGAGCTTCTACGGCACGATACTTGAGGGCGTTACCGATCAGGTTCTGGAAGAGCTGAACGAAGTGCATCTCGTGGCCCCACACCGAGGGCAACTCGTCGCGCGTGACGCTTGCCCCGCTCTCCACAATCGCAGGCATCAGGTTCTGCGTGGCCGCCTCAAATACCAGGTTGAGATTGACGATCCCGCCCGGTTCCGACAAATCCGAGGACGCCGCGCAATAGGAAAGCAGGTCGGCGAGCAACGCCCGCATGCGCCTGGTTCCATCCGCGATATAGCCGACGCAGACCTCCGCGTCTCCTTCCAGCTGACCCCGGTAGCTCTTCACCAAAAGCTGTGAGTAGATGGTGATCATGCGCAACGGCTCCTGCAGGTCGTGGCTCGCGGCAAAAGCAAATTGATTCAGATCCGCGTTTGCCCGCCGCAAATTCTCCTCCGTTTCCTTCTCCTCATGGATGTCCGTGTTAGAGCCGATCCACATGGAGACTTGCGCATCGCTGTCGCGCATCCTCCGGGCACGGCTGAGATGCCAGCGATACACGCCGTCCGCGCGACGGAAACGGTGGATGTATTGGAAGGGCTCGCCCGTATCGATGGAGTGCTGCCACAGCCGCACGTTTTCTTTGACGTCATCCGGATGAATGAACCGGGTCCAGCCCCAATCCCGGATTTCTTCAAAAGAAAGCCCGGTGAACTCCAGCCATTGCTGGTTGAAGTAATCTACGGCGCCGTCGACGGTGGCGGTAAATATCTTCTGCGGCATAGTTTCAGCCATGAAGCGGAATCGTTCGCCGGCCCGCTGCAATTCCTTCTGGGCCCGCTGCCGCTCGGTGACGTCCACAAAGCAGTTGATCGCTCCGGTGATTTCTCCGCGTTCATTCTTCAGCGCACGAATATTGACGATGACGGCGACCCGCGAGCCGTCGGGCCGCTCAATATGAACTTCCATGTCGCGCGCCTCCGGGATTGTACCGGACAGCACCTGGGCCATGGGATAGTCCGCATGAGGCAGCAAAGCACCATCGGGAAGGTACAATCCCAACGAGCCGCAGAAGCGCTCGTCGGTATCCCCCGGTTTCGGTTCCCGGGCCCATAAGTCCGCCGCGCGGCGGTTGAAATCCCGGATCACGCCCGAGACATCGCACGAATAGACCGCCACAGGACCCAGGTCGAACAAGGTGCGATAGCGCTCTTCGCTCTGGCGCAACGCTTCTTCGGCTTCCCTGCGTTTGGTCACATCGCTTGCCGCGCCGAACCATTCGGCGATGTCACCCTTCGCATCCAGCAAAGGGATCGCCCGCGAAAGCGTCCAGCCAAAAGTGTCGTCCACGCGCCGGACCCGGTGTTCCAGCTCAAAGGTGCTTTTGGTCCGAATAGCCTCGTTGACAGCCTTCGTCACCAGGGGCTGGTCGTCAGGGTGGATGTATATTTCAAGCCAGTTGGTTGGGTCGGATGTGCCGGCAATGAACGTCTTGCTGTCCAGGTGGAGCATCTGGCTCCAGTCCGCGCTCATACGGTACAGCACATCGGAACTGGCATTTACCAGCGCACGGAAGCGCTCTTCACTTTCGCGCAGCACCCCCTCCAGCTGAGCCTTCTCAATCAGGTCGGCAGCCTGGCGGGCCAGCAGGTCAAGCAGACGCAACTCGCGGTCGCCCGGTCGCCCCGGTTCGCGATGACAGGAGGACAACATGCCGAAGATGCGCCCTGAGCGGCCGATTAACGGAGTTACCTGCACTCCCCGGGTGCCAGCTGCCAGCATCACGTCTAAGGCAGGCATTCCTGCAAAAATCGGGCTCTTCGTCACGTCTTCCACAACCACCCGCTCGCCGCTCTTCAGCGCCGTGCCGAAAACTGTTTGGCCGTCATCTAGGCCATTAAAGGGTTGCTCAAACCCGCGCTGCGCCCGCATGCACAACCTGCCTGTCGCATCCAGCAGTTGAATATTCCCCATGTCCGCGCCCGTGATCGCCATCACCGCGTCCACAACTTCGGGCAGCAGTGAATGGAGGTCTCCCTGCTGCACAAGGTGCACCCCGATCTCGTGCAACTGCTGCAGGCCTGCCAGTTCAGCCGCCACCTGGTCCGTCAGCTGTTTGATTTGTTGCGCCGCTTCCGTGCGCCCGGTCACATCCTCAATCGCCAGCAGAATCGCTTTTCCGTGGGGGACCGGCTGCTGGATCTCACACGCGCTCAGCAGCATCATCTTGCGCCCGATGCCTTCAAATTCGTGTTCCACCTCGAAATCCTGAAACTGGCTTCTCGATGGCAGAATCTTCTCCAGCGCCTCCCGTAACTGCGGGATGTTCCATTGTCCGTTGCCAAGTTCGTAGATGAAAAGATTTTCTGTCGCCTCTTTCGGGACCTGGAAAGTCTCGTAGAAAGCCCGGTTCGCGCTCGTGATTCTCAGGTTTTTGGTCAGCACCACCATCGGCATCCGCACGGTTTCCACAATGGCTTCGGCGAAGTCGCGGCTGTGCTTCACCGCGTCAATATCCAGCATCACCAGCAGAGCGCCATCGATTTTGTTATCCGGCGCCCGGTAAGGCAAGACCTGCAGAGAATACCAGCGGCCTGTTGGATCAAGCACCTCCCGCACTGCGGGGCTCGCGCCGTTAACCACCTTGCGCAGCAATTCCGGCAGATCGGGCACGTCGATGTTGGGCTTCAGATCTGAGATCGACCGTCCGATGTCGGAATCGATGAGATTCATCACCGCTTCCATCGACCGCGTAAAATGCCGGATGTTCAGGTCTTTCCCCACCATCACCAGTGGGACGTTGATGCTGGTCAGCACATTTGACAGGTCGTTGTTCACTTCGTTCAGGGCGACGTTGCGGGTTTTCACCTCATCGTTCACCGTGTTCAGTTCTTCGTTGGAAGACTGTAGTTCCTCCTTGGCGGTCTCCAGTTCCTCATTGCTCGCCTGGGCTTCTTCATTGGCGGATTTGAGTTCCTCCGTGCTGGCCTCCTGATCCTCGATAATCGATTGCAGGTATTCCCTGGTTGCAGCAAGCTCCTTTTTCAGGCGGGCAATCTCCTGCGCGCCGCGCCCACTCGTGGTTTTCGCCGGTTTCGTGTCATCCGCAGTCTTTTGCTGCTCCGTAACATTTCCCGGGCCCCGCGCGATCGCGAGAACAGCGTCTTCAAACAAAACCATGAAGTGCGGCGCTGTGTTGGGCGAACCATTCACCGGGATCACCCGAATAGTGACGTCTGTCAGCCGACCGTTATGTTCTATGCTCGCCTGCCGGCTGACGGAGGCCTTCTGCTGTCTGGCTTTCAGGACCGCTGCCCGCAAGCCCACAACCAGACCCTCGCGGGCCATTTTAAAAAGACTGAAAGTCGGTTCGCCAGATGCCAGTTGAAGGTAAGGCCCGGTCTCCCCGCGAACATGAACGATGTTCATCGCATCATCGACGATGACACCCGCAGGAGCATATTGCGCCAACAGCATCCGCTCGGCTGTTTTCTGCACATCGGGAGCCACCCTGACGTCGAAATCCGTGATCGCGCCGGCAACTCTCGTGGCCACGGGCTCGCTGGCAGGGAAGGGTAGCTTCAACGGGCCTGAACCCGTTAGCTTCGAATAAATTTTCAGCTTCTTGTCCAATTGCAGGAATGAGTGCGAAAGCGGTCCGACGCCTTCCGAAGGCCCCAGCAGCAGAAAGCCTGAGGGCTTCAGCGCGTAATGGAACATCGACAGCGTTTTTCTCTGCAACACAGGCCCGAAGTAGATCAGCACGTTGCAACAGGTGATCAGGTCGAGCCTGTTAAAGGGAGGATCCTGGGCGGCGTTCTGACGGGCGAAGATGCAGGTGTCGCGCATGGATTTGGCGATCTGGTACCCGCCGGTGACCTTCACGAAAAAACGTTTCAACCGTGCGGGTGAGACGTTGGCAAGCGCCGGCATCGCGTACCTTCCCGCGCGGGCTTTTTCAATCCCGCTCTCGCTGATATCCGAGGCGAAGATCTGAATCAGCGCGGTAGTGCCTGCCCGCTCCAGAGACTCCGTCAGGCAGATGGCGACTGAGTAGGCCTCTTCTCCGGTGGCACATCCCGGCACCCAGATCCGGATCGCCTCCTCCGGCGGCCTGTTCTGCAGAATCTCCGGGAAAACTCTGGCAGCCAGTGCCTCGAAATAT
This sequence comes from Bryobacterales bacterium, assembly GCA_038319515.1. GTDB lineage: Bacteria > Acidobacteriota > Terriglobia > Bryobacterales > Bryobacteraceae > BOG-234. The sequence continues at coordinate 230 of JBBQDH010000357.1, read as the reverse complement.
TCCGGCTCCCGGAAAAACGACGTTACGCGGATGAGAAGATCTTCCGCCAGTGCCTTTACTTCGGCGGGGTTCTCCTGAAGATACGTGACGTAGTCGCCTAACTTCTCATTCGAGCGCAGAACCATGCGGCGATGGATGCGCCTTCGGATTGTGGTGTGCTTGTAGTGGGTGAAATCATTCCCGGTGGCAGTCCGCAACATCCGGAAGATTCTGTTCAGCGCGGAGTCCGT
>JBBQDH010000356.1:0-4639 GCA_038319515.1 Bryobacterales bacterium | reverse complement strand
GCTGCGGCTGGCGGGGATTCGGCCGCTGGTTCTGAAAGGCCCGCTGTTGGCACGACGCCATTACCATCCCGCGTTCCTTAGAAAGCCCTCGGGCGATATCGACCTGGCTGTGCAGTCCGGTGACGTGCGGGCGGCCTGCGTGGCGCTGCTTCGCGAAGGATACGAGTACGGTACGCCACTGGAAGAAGCTTTGGCGTGCAGCCATCACGTGTTTCTGCTGCATAAAAGCCGTCCCCGTGTAGAAATCCACTTCCGGCTGAGCCACGGCGCAAGAGGGCTTCCGGTGGAGCCATTCATGGAGCGGGCCATCGAAGTCGGGCTGCCAAGGGGAGGCTCCGCGCTGGTGCTGAGTCCGGTGGACGAGTTATTTCACCTGATTTTGCATTTTGCCCACCACCGTTTTCCCCTGCTTTTCAACCTGTACGAAATCCGGAAAATCTGGTTGAAAACGCCGATTGAGGTACAGGAAGCAGTGGTAAGAAAAGCCGCGTCACACCATTTTCTGGCGCCGCTGGTGATGACTGATATTGCGTTTCGGACGAACTGGGGCGAAGCATTCCTGCCGGCAGGTATGGAACTGCCTAAACCCTGGCTGCACCGCAGGCTCACAGAGGAGCTCTACCGCGAGTGCACGGAGTGGTCCCAACCGGGATTCCGCCTCACAATAAGCAAGCGCCTGCTGGGCCGATGGCTGGATTTTCAGCTCACTGATCGACCTTCCGATATGCTGGGTTTTCTGAAAATGTTCATGAACGTCGCATGGTACCGGTTGCGCCAGGGCGCATGGGGCACACAGAAATATCCGCATTTCGCAGGGCCGGCGAAAAAATGACCATTGTTGAGATTTGCCAGTGGATTCAGGATACGCAGATCGGCACAGCCCTCCGCGAGTCGGTGTGGTGGTTTCCGATTATCGAGGGAACGCACGTGCTGGCGCTGGCGCTTTCGGTGGGAACCCTGATGATGATCGATCTGCGGCTGGCCGGGTTCCTCATGAAAGACCGCCCTGTTTCGGAAGTGTCCCGGCAGATTGTGCCCTGGAGTTTGTTCGGATTCATCATCATGTTCACGACAGGAATCCTGCTGTTTTGGTGTCAGGCAGTCAAGGCTTACGGCAGCGTGTACTTTCGACTCAAGGTGCTGGCGCTGTTGCTGGCGGGGATCAACGCGCTGATCTTTGAGCTGCGGACCCGGCGAAGCATTGCCGACTGGGATACCGATGGGGTTCCACCACTCAAGGTACGGCTGGCCGGGATCTTTGGCATGGTGCTGTGGGCGAGCGTGATTGCCGCCGGCAGAACGATGGCGTACAACTTCTAACCCATGTCCCTGCATCCATTTTTCCATTGGGCAGACAGTACGGTGATTGCGGAGGCCATCCGTGATTCCAGATTCATTTTCCCGATTATCGAGAGCATTCATCTGCTGGCGCTGACGGTCCTGTTGGGAACCGTGGTCGTTCTGAGCCTGCGGTTGCTGGGGGCCGGGTTGCGCAGCCAGTCTGTTTACAGGGTGGGCCGGATGTTGTCGCCGTTCATGCTGTGGAGCCTGCTGACGATGGGGCTGACCGGTGCGCTGCTCTTCTGCTCAGAAGCGATGAAGTGTTACGAAAACCCTCCGTTTTGGGCGAAGATGGAGATGCTGGCAGTGGCGGTGTTATTTCACTACACCTTTGTCCGCTCCACGGTTCGGGCAGAGAATGCGAGCAGGATGAGGAACGCGGTGGCGGCGGTGGGTTCGCTTGTTCTTTGGTTTGGTGTGGGCGCGGCGGGCAGGGCGATCGGATTTTACTAGGATGAGGTTTTTATGAAATTGAGTAGATTGGCGGCAGGGGCGATATTTTATTGCACAGCGGGCTGCACAGCGGCATACGCCCATCATTCGTTTGCGGCGGAGTTCGACCAGAACGACAAGGTTGATGTGACGGGCATGGTGGTGAAGGTGGAATGGCAGAATCCGCACGCCCATTTCTCACTGGCGGTGAAAGACGCGGCGGGCAAGGTGACGGTTTGGGACTTTGAGTCCGGAAGCCCGAATGCACTGGCGCGGCGGGGAATGACGCGGACGTCGCTGAAAGAGGGGGATGTGCTGCATGTGACGGGTTATCGGGCGAAGGACCACTCGTTCCTGGCGTCGGCGGCGAATGTTACGTTTCCGGACGGGCACAGCGCGTTTGCGGGTACTTCCGGCGACGGCGGCCCGGGCAAGTAGGCTTTGGGAATTAGAGTGACCTGAAGGCTCCGGGCCGGCGGCCTTACGGCCTCGCCGCATCGATATCCGCCGCCTTGATATTCGCCGGAATGAAAGAGCGGTCCACCATCTCGCGGATGGGCAGGGTCTTTGTCAGAATACCGGCAGCGACACCCATATCGCGGATCTTTTCGAGTTCCGCATCGCTGGGATTGAGCATGCTGTAGCTAACGCGGTCGGGTGGCTGGGTGAGCACGAACCGCAGCAGTTTCTCGTCCTGGCGGAAGTAGGGCGAGACGATCTTCGCGGAATCCATGCGGTGATGTTCGGCCCACTCTCCACTTTCGGCGATGCCGCGCACAAGATCCCGGACTACATCCGGCTTCTGCTGCATCAGCTTTTCGTTCACCACCAGCACGCAGGAAATGAAGTGCGGCCAGATGTCCTTCGCGTAGTAGAGAACCCGACCGGTACCATCCAGTTCCGCCTTGGCCGCGAAGGGCTCACCGACGAAATAGGCATCAATCGCCTTGCTTGCCAGCGCCCCTGGCATATCCGGCGGAGGCATTTCGATGAACCGGATTTCTTCGGGCTTCACGCCCTGATCGGCCATCAGTTTGTGGATCACCAGGTTCTGGTTGCTGAACTTGCTGGGGATGGCGAATGTCATGCCGCGCAGGTCGCGCAGGCTGGTTGCGACGATATCCTTGCGCACGATCACGGTGGAACCATCGCGGTGGCCGAGATACAGGATTTTTGTGTGCACGCCCTGTTCGCGCAGCTTCATGGCGAGGGGCGCGATCATGAAGGTCGCTTCGATCTTGTCGGCTTTCATGGACTCGACAATGGTGGGGAAGTCCATGTAGAGGCGGGACTGGAAGCGGGTAGAGCCGCTGGTTTTGGTCGCGAAATCGGTGACGGGGCAGGTGAGATGGCAGGTGACCGGCAGGAAGCCGATCTGGAGGGTCTGGCGATGGTCACCCTTCGTGGAATTCGACTCCCAGGGGCGGAAGCGGAGCACCGCAACCACCGCGAATAACAGAACTGCTGAGAGCGCAATCCGGACACCTGAGCTTCGAAACATATGTTTTCCTATTGTCGACTAAACGGTCAGTTCGCCGATGTCGCGATCCATGCCGAGCGTATGGAGAATTACACCTACGGCCCGCACCACCTCAGGATGGGTGGGATGACGGGGGCGCGGTACCTGCAATTGCAGCGTCTGCACGATGCCGGCGGGGCGAGCGCTCAGAACAAAAATCCTGTCGGCCAGTTGGGCAGCTTCTTCGATGTCGTGGGTCACCAGGACGACGGTTCGGGGCCGGATGTGGAGCATCTGAGCCAGTTCCTGTCGCATCCGGACCCGGGTGAGGTAATCGAGCGCAGAGAAAGGCTCGTCCATCAGCAGAACTTCGGATTGGCCCACCATGGCGCGGGCCAGTTCGACGCGCTGGCGCATGCCGCCGGAAAGCTGGTGCGGGTAGTGGTGCTCAAAGCCTTCGAGGCGGATGAGGCGAATCATCTCACCGATTTGGGTTTGGCGCGCGGCCAGGTCTTTGAGTTCCCGCAGGCCGAGGGCGATGTTTTCTGAAACGGTGAGCCAGGGAAACAGGCCGTCGTGCTGGTAGACCATGCGGACTTTGCCGGAGCGTTCGATTGAGCCTGAGGAAGGTTGGTCGAAGCCGGAAAGAACGTTCAGGAGAGTGGTTTTACCGCAGCCGGACGGGCCGACGATGGCCACGAACTCGCCGGCGAATACCTGGAAGGTGAGGTTCTTGAGGACTTCGAGTTCACCAAACGACCGGCACAGACGTTCCAGGTGAAAGGCTTTGGGGATTGTCACGAAATGGCCTTTTCCGGCGGAACAGACAGCGTCGAAAGCCTGGAATGGCCGGCGACAAGATCGCCGGCACCACGACAGCACCGCCTGTCGCGCCTCGGCGGCAGCGAAGTGGAGTGGTTATTTTGGGACGGGCAGTTAGCGTTCATAGCCCCACCGGACGCTGGGGAGCCGTTCGAGGCGAACAATGGCGCGGTCGATGGCTACCCCGACAAGGCCGATGACGATCATTTCCATGACAAGGATGTCTGTTCGGAGGCCATTGCGCGAATCCATGACGGCGAAACCAAGGCCATCGCGCCCGGCGATCATTTCCGCTGCGACGACCACCAGCCAGGAAATGCCGGCTGTGACGCGGAGGGTTGAGATGGTCTGGGGCATGATGGCGGGGAGGGTCACTTCGAGCAGGCGCTCCCTGTCCGTCATGTGATATTCCTGCGCCAGCCGCAGGTAGACACCGGGGACCGAGGCGACGGCGGCCATGGTTGCGAGAACGAAAGTGAAGAATGTAGAGAGGAAGATGAGAAAGATGGAAGGGGCGTCACCCACCCCGAACCAGAGGATTGCGAAGGGAATCCAGGCGAGAGGCGAGAGGTTGCGGAAGAAGTT
>JBBQDH010000355.1:0-4658 GCA_038319515.1 Bryobacterales bacterium | reverse complement strand
GGGTATCGTATTGGCGGGCGGAACGGGCAGCAGGCTCTTCCCCCTCACCAAGATCACCAACAAACACCTGCTCCCCATCTACGACAAGCCGATGATCTATTACCCGATCCAGACGCTTGCAGACGCGGGAATCACTGACATCATGGTGGTGACGGGAGGCCGGAATTCCGGCGACTTCCTGCGCCTGCTCGCCAACGGTAAGGAATTCGGGCTGAAGCATATCGCCTACACCTACCAGGAAGGCGAGGGCGGCATCGCGGAAGCACTGGGGCTTTGCGAACATTTCGCCGATGGCCAGCCGATTTGCGTGGTGCTGGGCGACAATATTGTGGAGAAAAGCATTGCCGATGCCGCTGACGCCTTCCGCAAACAGGAACGCGGGGCGCGCATTCTGCTGAAAGAAGTACACGACGCAGGCCGGTTCGGCGTGGCGGAATTTGATGGCGAGCGTGTGGTGGGCATTGAAGAAAAGCCCACGGAGCCGAAATCGAACTATGCCGTGACCGGGATTTACATGTACGATGCGACAGTTTTTGACAAGATCCGGACCTGTAAACCCTCCAAGCGCAACGAACTGGAAATCACAGATGTGAACAACGCCTATATTCAGGAAGGCACCATGACCTACAGCTTCCTTGATGGCTGGTGGACTGATGCGGGCACGTTCGATTCGCTGATGCGGGCGGCGAACCTGGTGCAGGCGGTGCAACAGAGCCGGGCGGGACAATAGAGCCAGATGAATACCGCCAATGAAATCCTCATTGAGATTCCGAAATGTGAAAAGGGGATTGGTGACGTAATCACGTCACCGGAATCGCCCAGGCTGATTGCGGGCGTGAAGTGTGCGCCAGTGGCGGTGTGGCCCGATGATCGGGGCTACTTCCTCGAAATCCAGCGGATGGGCCACGGGCTTGCCGCGCATTTTCCGAAGGAAACCACGCAGATTTCGGCAGCGCAGAATTACCCGGGCATCATCAAGGCGTTCCATTTCCACAAACACCAGACGGATTGCTGGACGCCGGTTTGCGGCATGCTGCAGGTGGTGCTGGTGGATTTCCGGCCAGAATCGGAGACGTTTGGAGGGAAGAACACGATCTACGTGGGGGCGCTGCGGCCCTGGCAGATCCTGATCCCGCCGGGCGTAGGGCACGGATACAAAGTCATCGGTGCAGACGCTTCCCTGCTGGTTTACGCAACGGATCGTTTTTACAACCCTGGCGATGAAGGGCGGATTCCGCATAACGACCCCCGGATCGCTTACGACTGGGAGTTGCAGCATAAGTAAGTGCGAATTGCCCTTGACGCCACGCCGCTGATTCTCACCTCTGGCGGGCTGCCCCGCTACGTGAGTGAACTCTCCCTCTCGCTGGCGAGGGAATTCCCGCAGGACTCCTGGCTTCTGCTTTCAGACCAGCCTTTCACACTCCCGACGCCGGAGGGCGAAGCGGGGGGCGAATCCGGAACTCCCGCGAACTTACTACGCGGGCGGCAGACACACGCCGAGACGGACCGGCGCTGGTGGCTGTGGGGCGTGCGGAAGGCGATCCGTCAGGCCGGCGCGCAGTTGTTCCATGGCACCAATTTCGAAGTGCCGTATCTGGGGCGAACACCGTCGATCCTGACAATTCACGACCTTTCACCCTGGCGAAACCGGGAATGGCACGATTCGGCGGACCGGGTTCGCCGGCGTACTCCATGGCTGGTTCGCCTGCGCCGCGCACGGATGATTCTGACCGTGAGTGAAGCCGTCCGGAGTGAAATTGTCAGCCATTTTGGCGTGAAACCGGAGCAGGTGCGGGCCGTTCCGCTGGCAGCGTCTTCCATATTCCGCCCCGTCGCACCCACCGCTTCGGCGGCGTTATCGGGACAAGAGAGCCGACCGTTTTTTCTGTTTGTCGGCACTTTGGAACCGCGCAAGAATGTGGCAGCACTGGTGGAGGCGTGGCGCGCCACAAAGGCCGAAACCGGTGCCGATCTGATTATTGCGGGGCGCAGCCGCAGAGATTTCGTTCCCATTGAGCCGTGTGAGGGTCTTAGTCTTCTGGGCGAGGTCCCCGACTGCGAACTGCCACGGCTTTACTCCGACGCACTTGCCTTTGTGTATCCCACACATTACGAAGGCTTTGGACTTCCGGTTCTGGAAGCAATGCAGTGTGGCTGCCCGGTGATCACGTCGCACGACCCGGCAGTGGTGGAGGTGGCGGGCGGGGCGGCCCTGCACACCGGTTCCGCGCTGGAACTGGGCGACGCGATGAGGAGCATCGCGGCGAATTCAAAGCTGCGGGGCGACCTGCGCAAGGCCGGTTTGGCGCGGGCCGCTTGCTTTTCGTGGACCGGAACGGCGCGGCAGACCCGGGCAATATACGCCGAACTGCTGGGAGAGAAGCCGTGAGCGCACCCGAAATCCGATCCGTCCTGGTCCTCTCGCCCGAATCTCCCTACCCCCTTCACGGTGGGGGGCAATACCGGACCGCTTCGCTCATCCACTATTTTTCAAGGTTTGCGCAAGTGGATTTAGTGCTCATTTCGGAAAGCGGGAAGCCTGCGCTGCTGCCGCCGGGTCTGGTTCGGTCGCAAAAAGTGATCCCTTTGCCTCGCCATGGAAAGGGGCTGGTGGAGAGGTATGCGCGGAATGCAAGCCGGGCAATTCGGGGAGTTCCGCCGCTGATTGACCGTTTGAGCGGACTGAGCCGGCAGATTTCGGAAGCCATCGGCGCGGAGCGGTATGACGTCGGAGTGATCGAACATTTTTGGCTGGCTCCGTATGTTGACCAGATCCGGAAATCGTGCCGGGAAGTGGTCCTTGACTTGCATAACGTGGAATCCGTGCTGCATGAACGATGTGCGAATGCGAGTAACGGGCTGGTCTCGGCGGGTCACCGGCGATTTGCCGGGGTGACGCAAACACTTGAGGCAGAACTACTTCCGCGTTTTTCCAGAATTCTGGCCACCTCAGAGACGGACAGGAGCGCAGCGCAGGCCATTGCGCCAGCGGCAAGAATCTCGCGCTATCCAAATGCCTTACCGGCCACCCGAACGTGGCGGCCCGCGGCCGTGGAACCCGGTCTGGTGGTATTTTCGGGCAACTTCGAGTACCACCCGAACATTGACGCGGTGCGTTTTCTGGTGTCAGAAATCTGGCCGCTCGTGCGGGCGAAACGCCCTGACCTCCGATTGCGGCTGGTGGGACGCGGCGACGGCTGCATCCGCAAACTGCTGCCTGCGGCCCTGGGAATCGAGGTTTCCGGGCCGGTGGAGGATGCCCGGCCTGAGATTGCGTCAGCCCAACTGGTGATCGCGCCTTTGCGGGCGGGCAGCGGGACCCGGATCAAGATTCTGGAAGCGTGGTCTTCCGGTCGTCCCGTACTTGCAACTCCGCTCGCCGCGGAGGGTTTGGAAACAGCGGACGGGGAGAACATTTCACTTGCGACGGACGCGGCGACTTTCGCCGCACGTCTGCTGTCTTTGATGGAGAACTTCGAATACGCCGAGCGTTTGGGGGCAGGAGGTCTTACCACATTTGAGCGGTACTATACCTGGGAAGCGGCATGGAAGGCGCTCGATCTGGAACTGGACCGCGAATCTGCAAGTGATACGGCTTGCGGGGCTTAATCGTTATAATGGAATCTTCTGATGCGCATTGCAGTTGACGCACACGCGATCGGCCGGCACCTCACCGGTAACGAAGTATACGTTCGCAGCCTGCTGCGCGGATTCGCAGAAGTTGACCGCCATTCGCAGTTCGTCGCCTACATATCCGAGCCCGGTGCTGAGCAGTGGATCCCGGAGCGTTTTGAAATTCGCCGGGTGGCAGCGAATCCTTATTACCGGCTGGGTTGGGATCTTGCGCGGCTGACGCGTGCGGACCGTCCGGATTTAATTCACGTTCAGTACACGGCACCTCTGCTCGGTCGGGTGCCTTTGGTCGTCACAGTTCATGACGTGAGTTTTCTGGAACATCCCGAGTACTTCACCATGGCGCGCCGTTCGCAGCTGCGGTATACGGTGGCCAGCACCGTGAAGCGGGCCGCAAAGGTTGTGACGGTCAGCGAGTTTTCGCGCGATGCGATTCTGCGGGCTTACGATATTGCGCCGGATAAAGTGCGCGTGGTGCCCAATGCGGCGAATCCAGCGTTTCGGGTAATTGGGCGGGAAAAAGCGCAGAGTGCAGTGCGGGAACGCCTCGGGATCAATGCTCCGTTCATCTTCACGGTGGGCGATTTGCAGCCCCGAAAGAATCAAATCGGCCTGATTGAGGCTTTTGCACGCCTGCTGCACCAGCAACCGCAGTTGCCGCAGCATCTGATTTTGACCGGCAAAGAAACCTGGTTTACCCCAAAAGTGAAGGAAGCTGCGCGTACTTCCGGCTTCGCGGACAGAATCCACTTCACGGGTTGGGTTTCCGACGCGGAACTGCTGGAACTCTACAACGCCTGCGACTGTTTCGTATTCCCGTCTTTCTACGAAGGCTTTGGGCTGCCGATTCTGGAAGCGATGGCCTGTGGCCGCGCGGTGGCGTGTTCCAACACCTCCGCCATGCCGGAGGTTGCCGACGGCGCGGGGCTCCTGTTTGACCCGAATGATACCGGCGAGATCACGCGGGCGATGTCTGACATCCTGCTCGATTCCGAACTGCGGACCCGCATGGAACGTCTGGG
>JBBQDH010000354.1:0-4705 GCA_038319515.1 Bryobacterales bacterium | reverse complement strand
ATGGCCGTAACCGACTTCTTCATCCGCAGAACCGTCACCACCACCCTCTGCATGACCGCCATCCTCGGCTTCGGCCTCCTCAGCTACTTCACCCTCCCCGTATCCGACCTCCCCACCGTCGAATACCCCACCATCCAGGTCGCCGCCGCCCTCCCCGGCGCCAACCCGGACATCATGGCCTCCTCCGTGGCAACTCCTCTCGAAAAAGCCTTCTCCAACATCGATGGCATTGAGAGCATGTCCTCCACCAGCGGCCTCGGCACCACCAACATCACCCTCCAGTTCAACCTCGCCCGCCCCATTGACGCCGCCGCGCAGGACGTCCAGGCCGCCATCTCCCGCGCCGGTGGCAGCCTCCCCACCAACATGCCCGCCCCGCCCTCCTACCAGAAGGTCAACCCCGCCTCCCGCCCCGTCGTCTTCATGGGCATCAAGTCCAAAACCATGACCATGGCCGCCCTCGACGAATACGCCGAAACCCTCATCGCCCGCCGCATCTCCATGGTCAGCGGAGTCGCCGCCGTCCAGGTCTTCGGTGCCCGCAAATACGCCGTCCGCATTCAGGCCGATCCCGACAAACTCGCCGCCCGCCAGGTCGGTCTCGAAGACGTCCGCATCGCCCTCGGCCAGCAGAACGTCAACCTCCCCGCAGGCTCCCTCTACGGCTTCACCAAAGCCTACAGCGTCCAGTCCAACAGCCAGGTCACCACCGCCGAACAGTTCCGCCCCCTCATCGTCAGCTACCGCAACGGCAACCCCGTCCGCCTCGAAGATATCGCCGACGTGAAAGACAGCGTCACCCAGGATAAAAGCGTCTTCTGGGTCAATGGCGATCTCGCCATGATCGTCGCCGTCCAGAAGCAGCCCGGCACCAACACCGTCGAAGTTGTCGATGGCGTCAAAGCCGTCCTCCCCAGCCTCCGCGCCAACATGCCCGCCGGCATCGACCTCCACGTCGAATTCGACGCCTCCCAGAACATCCGCCAGTCCATTGAAGACGTCAAACTTACCCTGCTCCTCACCATCGTCCTCGTCATCCTGGTCATCTTCGTCTTCCTCCGCAACATCTCAGCCACCATCATTCCCAGCCTCGCCGTGCCGCTCTCCCTCCTCGGCACCTTCGCTGCCATGAAGCTCCTCGGCTTCACCATTGACTCGCTGTCCATGATGGCCATGACCCTCTCCGTGGGCTTCGTCGTCGACGACGCCATCGTCATGCTCGAAAACATCGTCCGCCACATGGAAATGGGCAAACCGCGCCTTCAGGCCGCTTACGAAGGTGCCCGCGAAGTCGGCTTCACCATCATTTCCATGACCATCTCGCTCACGGCGGTCTTCATCCCCGTGCTCTTTCTCGATGGCATCATCGGGCGCCTCCTCCGCGAATTCTCCATCACCATCGCCGTCGCCGTCCTGATTTCCGGCCTGATTTCGCTCTCTTTGACGCCGATGCTCTGTAGCCGCTTCCTGCAACATGACGACAATCACGGCCCCCTCTTCCGGGCCACGGAATCGTTCTTCGTCGGCCTCAACAACCTCTATCGCCGGACTCTTATCTTCACGCTCCGCTTCAAATTTGCCACCCTCCTCTCCACCCTCGCCATCACGGGCGTCACCGTCTGGCTGTTCTTCATCATGCCGAAGAGTTTCCTGCCCAGCGTGGATACCGGAGCCGTCTTCGGCAGCACGGAGTCCGCACCCGATACTTCCTCCGAACAAATGATCAAACTGCAGGAACAAGCCATGCTCGTTGTTCGTAAGAACAAGTGGGTCGGGCAGTTCGGCACCGGCACGGGCGGCGGCGGCAACCAGGGTTCGGGGCAAAACCAGGGCTTCATGTTCATGCATTTCACCGAAGATCCGAAGCGCCCGCACGCCAGCGTAATCCTCGCCCAGTTGCAAAAGGACTTTGCTGAAATCCCCGGCTTCAACGTCTTCCTGCGCCTCCCCCCGCTGCTTTCACTCGGTCAGAACGAATCCCGCTACCAGTACTCGCTCGCCCTGCAGGACGCTGATTCCGCCATCCTCTACAAATGGGCTCCACAGCTGGACGCCAAACTCCGCAAGCTCCCGGCATTGGGCGAAGTCTACACGGATCTCAAGCTCAGCAGCCCCCGCGTCACCGTCGATATCGACCGCGACCGTGCCCTCTCGCTGGGCGTCACGCCTGAGCAAATTGCCAATACACTTTACGACGCCTATGGCAACCGCCGCGTCTCCGTCATCAGCGCCGCCGCCAATGAATACGACGTCATCCTCGAAGTTCTCCCGCAATACCAGCGCGACCCCTCCGGTCTCGGCAAGCTCTTCATCCGTTCCAACACCGGCAAGCTGGTCCCCCTTGCAGCCATCACCAGACTGGTGCAGGGCGTCGCCCCGCTCAACGTCAACCACATCGGTCAGTTGCCCGCCGTCAACTTCGAATTCAACACCAAACCGGGCGTTGCACTCTCCGAAGCCACCGCCCAGATCGATGAAGCCGCCCGCCAGCTCGGCCTGCCGGACACCACCAACTTCACCTATCAGGGCACCGCCCAAGCCTTTCAGAAGTCTCTCGGCGGCCTCGCTATCCTCCTGCTCATAGCGGTCCTCGTGATCTACCTGGTGCTGGGGATGCTCTACGAGAGCTTCATCCACCCCATCACCATCCTGTCCGGCCTGCCGTCCGCAGGTCTGGGTGCCCTCGTAACGCTCCTCATCTTCCACAACGACCTCAACCTTTACTCCTTCGTCGGAATTATCCTGTTAATCGGCATCGTCAAAAAGAACGCCATCATGATGGTCGATTTCGCCATCCAGGCCCGCAAAGAAGGCAAATCCGCCGAAGACGCCATCTTCGAAGGCTGCATGCAGCGCTTCCGCCCCATCATGATGACCACCATGTGCGCCCTGCTCGGCACCATGCCCATCGCGGTTGGCTACGGAGCCGGAGGCGAAGCCCGCCAGCCCCTCGGGCTCGCAGTCGTCGGTGGCCTCGTAGTCTCACAATTACTCACGCTCTACATAACGCCTGTAATTTATCTCTATCTGGAACGACTAACTACCACAGCACAAGTGTCACGAGTCCCGGAACCAGTACAAGCCTAAAGGAATTTATGAACAAACGATTCTTCTTGATCGCCATCGCACTCGCAAGCTGCGCCCTCGCCGCCGACCCAACCTTCGAAGTCGCCAGCATCAAACCCTCCGGCCCCATGAACCCCCAGGCCATGATGTCCGGCAAAATGCGCGTCGGCATGAAAATCGACGCCGCCCGGGTCGACATCGGCTTCTTCTCCCTCGCCGACCTTCTCCGAACCGCCTACGAGGTAAAGGCCTATCAAATCACCGGCCCCGATTTCATCAAGACCGAACGCTTCGATATCTCCGCGAAAATGCCCGAAGGAGCCACCAAAGAACAGGTGCCCGCCATGCTGCGCGCCCTGCTCGAAGAACGCTTCGGCCTAAAAATCCACAAAGACAGTAAACCCGTTCCGGTCTACGCCCTCATCGTCGGCAAAGGTGGCCCGAAACTCAAAGACGCCATCCCCGAGCCCGCCGTCGATCCGGATGCCCCCCTCCCCGCCGGCGTCACAAAGATGAGCACGCCCGATGGCGACGTCACCGTCAAGCCAAACGCCGGCGGCATGGGAGCAACCATCACCTCCGCTAAAACCGGCACCGTCAAAATGACCATGGGTCAGGATGGCCTGATGCACATGGACTCCTCCAAAATGAGCATGACCACGCTCTGCGAATCCATTACCCAATTCCTCGATAAACCAGTTGTCGATATGACCGAACTCAAAGGCAACTACCAGATCAACCTCAATCTCTCCATGGCCGACATGATGAAGGCCGCCCAGGCCACCGGCATGATGCCCGCAGGGCCGGTCCCCGTGCTTCCAGGCGTTTCCGCCGACGCCGCATCCGACCCCGCCGGCGGCTCCATCTTCGCCTCCGTTCAGGCTCTCGGCCTCAAGCTCGAACCCCGCAAAGAGCCCGTCACCATGATCGTCGTCGACCACGTCGAAAAGGCCCCCACCGGGAACTAACGCCATGCCCATAGCCCCTGCAGTCCTTCGCAAAATCCAACGGGACCCGAGCGCCCTCCGAAGCGTCATCATCGAAATCGACCCCGGCAAACTCGAGCCCGGAGCCGCCTTCCGAAGACTGCAGGAACTGGTTGCCGACGCCATCAAGCTGAAAGGCGACCGCTCCGAACAGAACCTGTCACAGCCCACCGTTGCCAGTGACTTCACCACCGTGCACGCCCGCCTCCAGGGCGCCGTCCTCCTCGAACTCGACAAGGACGACATGGTGGCCGACATCCTCCCGGACATTCACGAAGGGCGCATTTTCAACCCCGATAACCTGCTCCACTCCGTCATCTCGGTGCCGATGCTTCACCAGATCGAGTCCGATGAGTCGCAGGTTCAATCAATCATGATTGAGGTCAATTTTAACTACTCCCTCGGTCGCCCCGGAGCCAAAGACCGTATCGCCGAACTGGTCCTGAAGGCTGTCGCCGAAGTCGGAACTCCCGGGATTGAGCAGGGCGTCAACACCTGGAAAAGCGACACCAGCCAGCAGTACGTCTATGCCCGCCTGCAGGGCAAAGTCATTCGCCGGATGACGCAGCTCGACGCCGCACCCACCCCCGGAGCTTCCATCTATCACGTCTGGCCCGATTTCAAAGTCCGCGCTCAGGTCTGGAAGTCGAAGT
>JBBQDH010000353.1:0-4739 GCA_038319515.1 Bryobacterales bacterium | reverse complement strand
CCGATGTTGATTACCTGCTTGAAAAGCGCCGGGATGGGAAGTTTACCGTCGCCCACGGGCACCTGGCTGTCTCGCTCCTTCGGATCCGCCAGATCTTTCATGTGGATCTCGAACAGGCGCGGACCGGCGTCGGCAACGCTCTGCACAATGTCGGCGCCGGCGCGGCTGGCGTGGCCAATATCCATGCAAAGCCCCATGCGCCTGTCCATGCCCTTGATGGCGTCCAGGACATTCTGCGGGGAGGGGAAGTGCTTGTCTTCAGGACCGTGGTTGTGGATCGCCACCTTGATATCGAACTCTACAGCAAGCTTCTCAATGGCCTTCAGGTTCTCGTGATTCGGCGCCGTGATCATCATCGGAAAGCCTGCGGTCTTCGCGTACTCAAAGTGCTTGCGGAGACCAGCTTCGTCCGGTTCCTGAAGGGTGATGTTGCCACCGCCGACTACCTTGAGCCCGGCCTTGTCAAAAGCCTTGCGACCGGCTACGATGGCTGCCGGCGGATCGGTCTGCGAGAGGTGAAATTCCTTGATGTCGACGTATTCGACGCCAAGCTGCTTCACATACTTAATGCACAGATCGCGCTGGAAGCTTCGGAACGAGTAGGTAGCCACGCTCAGCTTAATCTCGCCTGAGCCGGTGACGGCTGCCTGGACGCTGCCCGCGAGGGATCCTGCTGCAAGGGGAGCCGCGGCGGCGGCAGAGCGGAGGAAGAAGTTTCTGCGATTCATCTGGAGAGATGATATCGCAAACGCTTCGGCTGGTGGAGTCGTTATGATGGAGAAGAAATATGAACCGATCTTCCCTCGTTTTGACCCTGACCTTTTTGCTGACAGCCTGCTCCGGCTCGAAGCCCGCGCGGGCGCAGAAAGCTCCGGCTTCGGAGACTGCGCCTGCAACCTATCGGGTAAACTTCGATACTTCGCGAGGGCCCTTTGTGGTGGAGATTCTGCGGGAGCAGGCTCCGAACGGCGCGGATCGTTTGTACAACCTG
Source organism: Bryobacterales bacterium (assembly GCA_038319515.1). Classification (GTDB taxonomy): domain Bacteria; phylum Acidobacteriota; class Terriglobia; order Bryobacterales; family Bryobacteraceae; genus BOG-234. The sequence goes on along the minus strand of JBBQDH010000353.1, from coordinate 3,748 downwards.
GTGAAGTCAAATTTTTTCGATGGCGCGCGGTTCTATCGCGTGGTGCCGGGATTCATGGTGCAGTGGGGTTCTGCGACGGATCCGGAGGTTTCGAAGAAGTGGGATGTGACCATTCAGGACGACGCGGTTAAGGAGACCAATGCGAAAGGCACGATCAGCTTCGCTGCCCAAAGTGCGCCGAACACGCGCTCGACTCATATGTTCATCAACTATGCGGATAACGCTCGTCTGGATGCGTTGGGCTTCGCACCCATCGGCAAAGTGGTGAGCGGGATGGAGATCGTGGAACAGATCTATTCGGGCGACGGCGAGCGGCCCGATCAGATGCGGATGAAAGAAGAGGGGATTAAGTACCTGGAGAAGGAATTCCCGAACCTCGACTTCATCAAGACCGCACGGATTGCTCAATAGCTCCCAATGCGGCTTGCGGCGTTGTTTCTGATCTTGTGCGCCTCTGCCGTCTGCCAGGGCGATGCGGAAAAGGGGCGCGACTTGTTTCGCTCCTGCCAGGGTTGCCATAGCGTAGTAAATGACGAGAAGAAGATGGGGCCGTCACTGCGGAGTCTGTTCGGCAAAGTCACGTTGCGGAACGGCAAACATGCGGATGACGCCAACGTACGCGAGGTCATTCTGGATGGATTGAACGGTATGCCCTCGTTTCGATATTCGTTTCGCGCGGCGGAAATCGATGATCTGATGGCCTACCTGCATACGCTCCGGGGGAAGCCGGTAGAATCAGTGGTATCGGCAGGCGCTGGTTACTTCAAGGCCTATTGCCTGCGGTGCCACAATCCGGATTCACGGGCTTCTGCCGGGCCGGACTTGCGAAGGCGCTACAAAGATGAGTGGCTGCTGTTGATCGACGAGGGACATGGCGGCTCCCCCGCGCTGAAGGAGTGGCTGGGTGAACCGGACCGGCGTCTTTTGATCGCCTATCTGAAAACGCTCTGAAGCCGGGCAATCAGTTGGACAGGAGGCTCTGCAGTTCGTCGAGCGATTTTGCGTTGACGATGCAAAGGGCGAGATCCGTATCGCCCAGTGGGCGCTGCGCAATGCGTTCCCCGACCCATGCGGGCAGTTTCCCGAAGCGCTGTTCAAGCAAGGCCATGATCACCCTCCGACCCTCGTCACGTCCCTGTTCGCGTCCCTGTTCGCGACCCTGCTCAAGCCCAAGCTCGCGACCCTGCTCCAGCCCCTGCTCGCGACCCTGCTCAAGCCCCAACTCGCGACCCTGCTCCAGCCCTTTCCTGATCATCGGGCCAAGCACCTCGTTGTCCATGATGTCGAAGGTAACCGGCATATTATTCTTCTCCCGCTCGACGGTTTTGGCGAGCCCTCTCATTCCGGATAATATCAGAAGCTTGCGAAGAGCGTCTTCGCGACGGCCGTGTCCCAGACGGGCGATTTTACCAATGATACGGCGAATAGTGCTGAGGTAGTCGGTAGTACCAGTGAGGATCGCGAGCAGGTTGTCCGCGATGTGATCGCTCTGCAGCAGCGTTTCGCCGTCGACATCACGAATATCGAGCAGGTCATACCGGAAATCCATACTCGCCTCGCGAATCGAACTGCCCATCCGCATTCGCCCATTACCGACATAGAGAACCAATTGTCGGGGAAATTTCCCGAGCCTTCGATAAATGGCCACAGCGTATTCGAGCATGCGCCACGGCATGTCCGGATCGTTCGTGCTTTGGAGCTCGATGTGGAGTATTTCACCGTTCGAAAGCTCCACCAACAAGTCGACACGCTGGTTGCGGACGACAGGGAGTTCCACGTTCAGCCACCGTGCGACGACAGCGTCGGACCCCATCCGGCGCAGAATTGCGTTCAGCGACTCCGTAAGCAGTAATTTCAGCGTGATGTCAACTTCATGCATGCGACGAATATAGTAGAGTGCAATCACGGCGGCAAAATTCTCATGGAACAATGCAGCCCAGCCCGGAGTCTGCTCTTTCGTAATATTTTCGAAAATGCGGCGGCTGTTGCCCGTTGGTCATTTGGCGGTTGATTGCCTGATCCAGGCCATGATCATCTGGCAGGCGAACCAGGCTATTCAGCTGGAAGGGGTTTTAGATTGGTCGCCCCGGTGCTATTGCAGGAGGCCGGGGCTCCAAGTTGGGACTTCAGGCATCTTCCGCCGTCCGGGGCGTTCCTGTCGATGGCTCTCGGGAACATTCCCGCGTCAGTTATTTCTCTCTCAATCCGGCCTGACGGAGAGCATCAATGGCGGGGGCCGCAGGCACTGGCACCATCGCGCCGCGACCGCATGTACTCTTCCTGGGATTCCGGGTGCTCACCGCCACCTTCTGCCGCTCGGACACAACTGCGAGGCTTGCCGGCATCGGCGGGTTCCTCTTCTGGCTCTGCATGTCCGGGTACCTCGCCTTCATCGGCATCCGGTGGCTGGCCCGCCGCCTCCCGTTACGCCATTAACCGCTCCGTTATACTTTTGGATGGCGTTTTCAAAGAGATGCGGACCGGCACAATTATCGCGGCCCTTGGTGGCCTGGCTCTTGTGCTGGCGGGCGTCACCTTCGTCAGGACTCGGGAAAGCCTCATTGAGGAGCGCACCTCGATCAGTACACAGTGGGCTGATGTTGATCTCGGCATCCAGCGTCGCGCGGACCTGATCCCGATTCTGATCGAGTCCATCAGGAGTGAACTCAGGGAGCCCGAAATCTTCCAGTCTCTCGGTCAGGCACGCGACGCGATGGCCCGGTCACATACTCCGCAGGAACGACTGGATGCCAATAGTAAAGTCTCCGTTGCTATTGCCCAGGTTGTTGCCATCATCAGCAAATACCCCAATCTGAAAGCGAACGAAAAGCTCATCCGCCTGCGTCGCGAACTGGAAGTTACCGAGAACGGCATTCTGCAGGCCCGACGCCGATACAATGATGCTGTGATGAGTTATAACGTCCATCTGGCGCTTTTCCCCGGTAATATCGTTTCGTCACTGGCCGGGCTCGAGCGCGATAACGCTTACTTCATGACCGATCCCGGTCCCCGCAGTACGCCAAAAGTATAATCTTAAGTTCCGTTCTAATTACAAACATCCAATGAGCATAACTCCGCATTTCGCAAACTACATCAACGGTGAGTGGGTCACAAGCGAGAAGACCTTCGACAACCGTAACCCTGCCAACACGGAAGAGATCGTCGGGACGTTTTCTAAAGGTACGGCTGCCGACGTTGTGGCAGCCGCCGACGCTGCACAGGCCGCATTCCCCGGCTGGGCCGGCACGCCCGCTCCGACGCGTGGCAACATCCTGTACAAAGCCGCCGACATTCTGGAAAAGAAGTTCGACCAGATTGGCGCGGAAATGACGCGCGAGGAAGGCAAAACGCTTCCTGAGGCGAAGGGCGAAGTTCGTCGCGCCATCAACATCTTCCGCTACTTTGCAGGCGAAGGTTCACGGATGGATGGGGTGATGGTTCCCTCTGAGCGCGAACGCGTGCACGTATTTGCCATCCGTAAGCCTATCGGCGTGGTCGGCCTGGTAACGCCCTGGAACTTCCCGATCGCGATTCCGGCTTGGAAGATGGCGCCTGCGCTGATCTGCGGCAACACCATTGTGGTGAAGCCGGCTTCGGCCTCGCCGCTTTGTGCGTGGCGGATCGTGGAAGCTCTGCACGAAGCGGGTATCCCCAAGGGTGTGGTGAACTTCGGTGCCGGTTCCGGCGGCGAACTCGGCGAAGCGCTTGTCAATGCGAAACCGGTGAAAGCGATTTCCTTCACGGGTTC
>JBBQDH010000352.1:0-4769 GCA_038319515.1 Bryobacterales bacterium | reverse complement strand
GCAACAAAGAAGAGCAGGTCATCAAAGACCTTCTGAAGAAGGTTCACGCCGACACTCCGAACCGCTGGCATGGCGTGGTGAAAGCCTGGAAGGGCGTTTCCGAAGAAACCACCACCGGCGTCCACCGCCTCTACAAGATGTTCGAAGCCGGCTCGCTGCTGGTTCCGGCCGTGAACGTCAACGATTCTGTGACGAAGTCGAAGTTTGACAACCTCTATGGCTGCCGCGAATCGCTGGCGGATGGCATCAAGCGCGCCACGGATGTGATGGTTGCGGGCAAGGTTTGCGTAGTTTGCGGCTATGGCGACGTTGGCAAGGGTTCGGCGCAGTCCCTGCGTGGTCTCGGCGCACGCGTCATCGTGACCGAAATCGATCCGATCAATGCACTGCAAGCCGCGATGGAAGGCTACGAAGTCACCACCATTGAAGAGACCATGGGCCGTGGGGACATTTACGTCACGACCACCGGTAACCTCTCGGTGATCACGCTCGACCACATGCGCCACATGAAAGACCAGGCGATTGTCTGCAACATCGGTCACTTCGACAGCGAAATCCAGGTGGACAAGCTGAACGAGTCCGACGCGAAGCGGATTGAAATCAAGCCGCAGGTCGACCAGTACACATTCCCTGCCGGGAACACCATCTTCGTGCTGGCGGAAGGCCGCCTGGTCAACCTTGGTTGCGCCACGGGTCACCCGAGCTTCGTCATGTCGAACAGCTTCAGCAACCAGACGCTGGCGCAGCTGGATCTGTGGGCCAACAAAGACACTTACAAGCCGGGCGTTTACGTTCTGCCGAAGAAGCTGGACGAAGAAGTGGCGCGGCTGCACCTCGAGAAAATCGGCGTGAAGCTGACGATGCTGACACCGGAACAGGCGGAATACATCGGAGTGCCGGTGGATGGCCCGTACAAGCCGGATCACTACCGCTACTAGATCGCACGCAATCCGAACGAAACGAAGCCCGGCCGAAAGGTCGGGCTTTCGTATTTGCGCGGACGCTCCATCCTGTGAACCCTGCATGTAAAATGCGTAAGCGGTCGTGAGGAGGAAGCCATGAAGATTCCATTGACGCCATTGCGGTGCCTGCACCGGGGCGTGGACCTGTACGGAAAGCGGCAGGGGATCATTTGCGGAAAGAAGCGCTTCACTTACGCCGAGTTCGGTGAGCGCTGTGAGAAGCTCGCCTCCGCGCTGGTGCTGAATGGCGTGCAGCCACAGGACCGTGTGGGCTACCTGAGTTTCAACACCCACCAATTGCTGGAAGGCTATTACGGCGTGATCCAGGCGCGCGCCATGGTGATGCCGCTGAACGTGCGACTGACGCCTGCGGAACTGAGCGCCATCATGCGCCATGCGGAAACGAAAGTCCTGTTTTATGAGAACGATTTTGCCCCCCTGGTGGCTTTGCTGCATGAGGCCTGGCCCTCCATGCGCGTCATCAATCTGGATACTGAGTATGAGGATTTTCTCGCCCAGGGCACTGCTGAGCGGGCAGACATCATGTCGTATGACGAAGATGCCATCGCCGAACTCTTCTATACCAGCGGCAGCACGGGCACGCCAAAAGGCGTCATGCTTTCGCATCGCACCGTCTACATGCACGCGCTGCAGGTGATGACGTCCACTCCCTCAGACGATAGCTGGGTGGAACTGCATACCATTCCTCTCTTCCATGCCAACGGCTGGGGCAAGCCCCAAACCGCGACCATGCAGGGCGCAAAGCAGGTGATGGTCCGGCGATTTGATCCGGCCGGAGTCTGTCAGTTGATTCAGGATGAGCGTGCCTCGCTCATGTCGGTGGTGCCAACCATGGCGTCGGCGCTCCTGAATTTGCCGGACCTTGGAAAGTATGATTTCTCGTCGCTCCAAATGATCACCATCGGCGGCGCCGCAGCCTCGCCCGAGCTTGTGGACCGCCTGGAAAAGGCATTTCACTGCGAGGTAATCGCGGGTTATGGACTGACGGAGACGTGTCCGGTTGCCTCCACAGGACGCAAGAAGGCCACCGTCGTGTATGCCGACGAGCACGATCGTCTGCGCCATCAGGCAATGGCCGGCTGGCCGATTCCCGGCACTCAGATTCGGGTGGTGGACGGCGACATGCGGGACGTTCCGCGCGATATGGAGACGCCCGGCGAAGTGGTCATCAGCGGTGACAACGTGATGGACGGCTACTATCGCGAACCGGAAGCCACGGCGGCAGTGATGTCAGGTATCTGGTTCCACTCCGGCGACATGGCCGTATGGGATGAGGAAAGCTACATCCACATTGTGGACCGCAAAAAGGACATCATCATCAGCGGCGGCGAGAATATTTCATCGATTGAGGTGGAGAAGGCGATTGCGGCGCACCATGCAGTGCTGGAGGTTGGCGTTGTGGGTGCTCCCGATCCGCGGTGGGGTGAGATTCCGGTGGCGTTTGTGGTGCTGAAATCGGGCGAGAGTTTGACGGTGGCTGAGCTTGAGGAGTTCATCACGCCGCGCCTCGCGAAGTTCAAAATGCCGCGCCGGTATGAGTTTGGGTCAGACCCGTTGCCGAAGGGTGGCACGGGGAAGATTTTGAAGAAGGAACTCCGCGAGAAGTTCTGGGCGGGCAAAGAAAAACGGGTGCAGGGTTAATTCCCGCACCCGCTTCCGGACTTACTTTCGTGCTGCGTAGGTCCTGGTGAAATTATTGCGGGTGTTGGTGACCGTGAAGCTGCCATCCGGCGATGCCGAAGCCTTGATATAAAAGGCGGGGCCTGTGTGACCGGGACTGCGTCCACCAGGCCCCCGTCCCTGTCCAGGCGTCGGCGAGGGTGCGGTCAATACCGCAGCAACGCTTGCCGGCTCTTCAATATTGGCAATGAACAGCCCCGGCGAGTTGTGCTCCATCCCCGCCGCGAACGCCCAGTGCAACTGCCAGATATCTTCCAGGCCCGGCGACGAATGCAGCGTCTGCATGGTCTGAATCGCACCACCTTTACGGGTCGAGTTGTGCATCACGGCAACGCGCGGTTGCAACGCGTGCACCAGGGCAGGGGAGCCGGACTGATCAATCCCGTGATGCGACGTCAGATACAAATCCACCGTCCCGATGGGGTTGTTCGGGCACATCAGATCTTTCTCCACGTTCCATGTGAAGTCACCCAGATTCACATGGCGGAACTTGCCCAGGGACATGACGATGCCGACTGATTGTGGATTGTCAGGATCCACGTGAGACTCGTCGCGCGGCACAAATGACGCGCATTCGGGATTCGCTTTGCCCGCGCCCGGAGCGCCTGCAATCGGCGTCTTCAAAACCTTCGCGGCCGAGGTGACCACCACGACGTTAACACCCGCAAACGGGATCTTGTCGCCCGGCTTGACCACCGTATGCTGCGCCTTGCTCAGCAGTTCGTCGTACATCGCGCGGAAACCCGGCACCTGTTCTTTAGGCTCCACGGAAGGCCCGTGATCGTAGTAGTGCTTAATCGGAATCTTTTTCGCCAGTTCCTGCAGGCCGCCCACGTGGTCGCCGTGATAGTGGGTCAGAATCATGTGGTCAATCCGGGTCACGCCCGCTGCATGGATCACGTCCATCATGCGCTCCTGGTCACGTTCGCCGGGGCTGCCTGTATCGATCAGCATGGATTCTCCCGAAGGCGCAACGTAAAGGGTGGAATGCCCTCCTTCCATGTCGATGAAGTAAATGTCGAGTTTGCCGGACGGTTTGTTTTGCGCGCCGAGCAGGCAGGCGCAGGCGAGAAGAACGGATAGTAGTCGCATCGGTGATCACCATCATATGCGGCTCGTACTTCACTATCGTCCTGCGCTACTCTGAGGCTTGCTTCTGAGCGTGGTTGCGCTGTTGATGATGTTGGACGGCAGGGTGATCGATTTGCCCGCCGGTGAGACGCATTTGAAGCGACCTCTGGAGGTTCCAAAGGGCGCCGCGCACCTGACGATACGGGGAAATCCGCGCGGCAGCACGCTGGTAATGGGTTCGGATTTTCGGGGCAGTGCCGCCATCGTGCTGGATGGAGTTTCCGATGCGGAACTTTCGGGCTTTGAGATTCGCGGGAACCGTACAGAGCTGAAGTCGGACTGGTATCTGCCCCTCAAAGAAGCCGCGTTTGCGGACTACTATTCGGATAACGGCATCGTGGTTCGCAGGAGCCATCGCGTGCGCGTCCGGAACGTTGGATTTCAGAAGATCCGGGCCTTTCCGCTCATCTTTAATGCGTCAGAAGGCGTCACGGTCGAGAGCGTGAAAATTGAGGACTGCGGCACGCTCAACCGCGCAGGGCGCAACAACACAACGGGCGGAATTCTGCTGGAAGAAGGCGTGAGTCGGTTCGAAGTGGTTCGCTCCACCATCCGCCGCATTACCGGCAACGCTGTCTGGACGCATTCTTACTCGCGTTCGCCCCGGCAGTCAGATGGCCTGATTCGCGGGAATCTCATCGATACCGTCGGCCGCGATGCCATTCAGATTGGCCATGCCTCGCGCGTGCGGGTGGAAGGCAACACGGGCGCGAATCTGGGATTCCCTGCGGAGTACGTCGATGTGGAGAACCATGGCGTTGCGGTTGCTCTCGACACAGCCGGCAATGTCGATCACAGCGTTTACACAAAGAACCGTTTCACCGATGTGAACGGGCAGTGCATCGACCTTGATGGCTTTCACGACGGCAGCGTGACAGACAACTCCTGCATCAATTTCAGGTCGCCGGAGACGTATCCGGCGTCGCACTATGCCATCGTATTCGGCAACAATGACCCGGCCGTGGAAGCAACGAA
>JBBQDH010000351.1:0-4803 GCA_038319515.1 Bryobacterales bacterium | reverse complement strand
TACAGGTGTTCGGTCGCCTGAAGCCGGGCTTCACCGCGGAGACGGCGAAAGCGCCGCTGCAGGTGCTGTTTCATCAGGTTCGCGCATATGAGACCACACTGCCGGAGGCGAAGGACTGGAGCCCCTGGGAGAAACAGCAATTTCTGAAGGGGACGATTCAGCTGGAGAAGGCCGCGACGGGCTATTCGCAAATGCGAAACAGCTTCTCGACGGCCCTGATTGTGTTGATGTGCATGGTCGGAATGGTGCTGCTGATTGCCTGTGCGAACGTGGCGAACCTGTTGGTGGCGCGTGCGCTTGCCCGGCAGAAAGAAATGGCTGTGCGGCTTTCCATCGGGGCGTCGCGAGGTCAACTGGTTCGGCAGTTACTCACAGAGAGCCTGGTGCTTTCGCTGGCGGGTGGTGTGGCGGGAATCGTGCTGGCCGCACTGATGACGAGGGGCCTTCTGGCGCTAGTGCCTGCGGAGACCAGTCCATTATTGCTGCGCGCGGAACCCGACCTGCGCATCTTGAGTTTCACTCTGCTGCTGACACTCGTGACCAGCGTATTGTTCGGGTTGCTGCCTGCATTGCGCGCCAGTAGCCCGGATCTGTGGGGAACGCTGAAAGATGCAGCGGGGTCGCTTACCGGAACGGCGGGGTCCATCATTTTCCGCAAGAGCCTGGTGACCGCGCAGGTGGCGCTGAGTTTCCTGCTGCTGTTCGGCGCGGGCTTGTTTGTGCGCAGTCTGGAAAATCTGCAGGGGGCGCGCACGGGCTTTGACGATCCTGATAACCTGGTCACGTTCCAGGTTTCGCCCGCGCTGAATGGGTATGACACGCCGCGCACGGTGCGTTTCTATGAACAGCTTCTTGAAAACCTGCGCGCGGTACCCGGTGTGAAATCTGCATCGCTGGCCTCTGTGCCGCTGTTGCATGGCGACGAGTGGGACAGCACAACGCAGGTGGAAGGGCACAAAGCGGGCGACGGTGAAGACATGCAGGCGTTCATGAATTCCATTTCGCCGGGCTATTTCAACACGATGGGAGTACGGGTGCTGGCGGGACGCGATTTCGACCGGCGGGATCTGAAGAAAGATTCGAACGTCGCCATTGTGAACGAGAGTTTCGCCCGCCATTTCTTTGGAGCGAAGTCGGCTGTTGGCCGCCATTTGGGACGGGGCCGCAAGGACTCTAAACTCGAGATCGAAATTGTGGGAGTTGTTGCGGACTCGCTCTATGAAGGGCCGCGCGAAGGCGTCCGAAGGCAGGTGTTCGTTCCCAACTGGGGGAATGGTGGCGTCGCGTTCTACCTCCGCGCAGGCATGGGGACAAAGTCTGCTTATGCTGCGATCAAAAGCCAGATTCGCGTCCTTGATCCGGCGCTGCCTGTCTATGAGATGAAGACGCTGGGTGGGCAGCTGGACGAGACGCTTCTGACTGAACGCCTGATAGCGCTGCTCTCGGCTGGTTTCGGTCTGCTTGCCACGCTGCTGGCGACCATCGGGCTTTATGGCGTGATGGCGTTTGTGGTGGCGCGGCGCACGAAGGAAGTGGGTGTGCGCGTGGCGCTGGGGGCGCAGCCTGCAGCGGTGGTCTGGCTGGTGATGCGCGAGGTAGTTTTGCTGATCGCAATTGGTCTGGCCATCGGAATTCCGGCTGCTGTGGGGCTGGGGCGCTACGTTTCCTCGCAGTTGTACGGCATTCAGGCGAACGACCCGTGGGTGGGCGCCATCAGCATGACGCTGCTTGTTCTTGCGGCTGCCATGGCGGGTCTGATTCCCGCGCGCCGCGCCAGCCGGATCGATCCGATTCTGGCGCTGCGCTACGAGTAGTCCGGTTCGTCTCTCGCGTAGAATGTGGCCGGCTCAATGCCGGGCGCCCGCAGATACACATAGGCCTGCCCGCGATGGGGAACTTCGTTATCAATTGCGTAAAGCACGAACGAAATCCCGGTGCCGTTCCATTGGCCAAGAGCCTATCCGTTTCCGTAAAGCGCGAGTACCTCCTCGAGTGCGGAGAGCCTGGCGGGATTCGTTGCGGATGCTGAGACGCGAGAAAAGTGAGGATTTATAGTTTGAAGTTACAAATATAACCAACGTCGTCGGTGTACCACATGTAGCCATCGTGCACAGTCGCGCCATGGATCAGCGGATCTTTCTCCGTCAACTGGATCTTCTCCACAATCTCGCCGGTCTTGCGGTCATGCCGGAAGAACGCGCGCCAGTTGCTGTCTGCGATCCAGAGCGAGTCGCCTTCCCAGCCAACCCCGTGCGCGCGATTGCCGGGCAGCGCCCACATGGCCTGAACACGCCAGTTCTTCGGATCGAGCACGTAGGCGCGGCGCGTGGGCAGGCAGGCGTAATAAAGCAGTCCATCGCGGAATTCCATCCCCTGCCCACCTTCGCCGGAGAGGCCTGTAGTTGCGGTTACCGCGACATGGCCGGGCGCAAGGCGGGCACGCGCCGCTGCGTTCGGGGCAGCCACCGGAGCCGGGGCAGGGAAGGGCGATTTCAGAGGGCTCTTTGAAGCTGCGGGATCTCCTGCCAGCTGGAATGGACGACCAGCCCCAGGACACCAATATTTGGCCAGGATCTTTCCGTCTTTCGAATCACAGGTCACGATCAGGCTGTTATGGGTGTCGTTGATCCAGATGACGCCCTCGGCGTCAACCGTCAGTCCACTTGCCCCCGCGAGGCCGGGAATCTGGAATTCGCGGATCAGCTTGCCATCGGCAAAGTTGATCAGAGAAACCCAGTTCTCCTTGCCCTGATCCACCACCCACAGGCCTTCAGGCGTGGCCTGCAGGCCGTTCGGTGTGGAGTGCGGCGACTGGTAAGCGACCTCCACTTTCTTCGTTCCGCGTGACCTGATGGATGCCACGTCGAACGCCTGCGCCACTGCGGGCGCGGCCATTGCTCTAAAGAACTCTCTGCGTCTCATGAGGCTTTCCTAAAAATACAGTTTGAGCGCCAGCTGCATTTGCCGCGGCGAGTTGGATGTGCTTGTCACTTTGCCGCCCGCTGCGACGTCGATATTGGTATTCGGCGCGGCGAAGTAGGCGGTGTTCGGCAGGTTGAAGAGCTCCCAGCGGAACTGCAGGCGGGATCGTTCCGTCAACTGAAACACTTTGAACAACGAAGCGTCATAGCTGCCCACATAATCGCGCCGCAGAATGCCGCCGCCTGAGTTGCCATAAGTGAAGTTCGCCGGCAGCACAAACGCCGCTTTGTCGAAATACAGATCCAGTGTTGGGTTGGTCAGATTGCCTGAACCAAGGCGATTGGGGCGCTGGCCACCAACGCCGGTATTGGCGGAATCACGCGAAATCGTTGGCGTATAAGGCGTGCCGCTGCGGAAGCCCGTAATACTCTGCATCTGCCAGCCGCCGATGATCTTATCTGCAAAGGCATTGGTGTTGAGGAACTTCCTGCCTTTGCCAAACGGCACATCGTAGGTAAAGCTGATGTCAAAATTGTGCGGCACGTCGAAGCTGGTGAGGGCTTTTTCCCAGCCATAGTTTCCGCCCACGGCGGGTGTGGCGGCGCGGGTCAGGCTCTTCGACCAGGTATAGGCGACCAGCGCCCAGAGTCCCGAAGAGAGCCTCTTTTCGCCTTTCACCTGCAGCGAGTGATAAGTGCTGGAAGCGTCCTGTGTGTTGTATGCGATGGTGCCGAATCGCGGGTATGGCCGACGGGTCTGAATGGTGCCCGCGCCCGCATTCGGGAAGTTGATGTTGTTGGTGTCGGGCAGGAAAGAGCCTTTGTTGCCGACGTAGTTCGCCTCCACCAGAATCTTGCCGGTAACCTGCTGCTGCAGGCCGAGATTCCAGTGCTGATCATACGGATACCGAACTTTGGTGGGCACGGGAACCCAGCTGGCATTGGTGACGGCCGATCCGAATGGTGCGCCCAGGAAGAAGTTTCCAGTCGTGCGGGTGGGCAGCACGCCGCGGTCCGCATTGACGGTTTCGGCCACGCTGAAGGGCAGAAAGTTGAAGTTGAGCCGCCCGCTGGTGCCTTCTGATTCATAGAAGATGCCATAGCCGCCGCGGATTACCGTCTTATCGCCAAAGGGCCGCCACGCCAGTCCAATACGCGGGGCGAAGTTCAGCTTGCTCTGAGCCGTGATGCTGTAAGGCAGTCCGGCCTGACTGCTGGTCTGGATCAGATCCTTATACAGGTCATAGCCCACTTTTGAAAGCGGCTGGGCGTCGAGGTCGATCTTATCGGTATTACTCGCTACGATAATCGACTTCGCCTGTTTCGGATCGAAGGTCGCTTCCTGTCCGCGAAAAGACTTGAGCCATGGCGTGTATTCATAGCGCAGGCCCACATTCAGCGTCAGCCGGTTGGTGACCTTAATATCATCCTGTACGAAGGCGTGCCAGTAGGTGCCATAGCCTCCCCACCAGGTGGCCGGATTGGAGCGGGTGGCGTTGGCCGGATAGCCCAGCATCCAGTCGGCATAGGCGTCGCCGGTGTTTGCAGTGGCCTGCGGATTTTCTGTCGCAATGCCGGTATAACTATAAGCCCCGTTCTGTGTGCGCGAATCAGTAAACAGAATCTTGTAGTAATGAATGCGACCGCCGATCTTAATGATGTGCCTGCCTTTGATCCAGGTCAGCGTGTCGGTAATCTCACGGGCATCCCGGTTTTGCCACTTGGGCCGACCATCTCCCGCGTTGCCGGAGAACCCTGTGTAACCTGACCAACTGAAGGCAGGAAGACTGGAGATAGAGGCATCCTGGTTGGACTCGAGACCGAGAAGTCCGGCCGCCTTGTTGAACTCTGCGCCCTGGCCCTGGAAATAGGCGCTGGAGCG
>JBBQDH010000350.1:0-4814 GCA_038319515.1 Bryobacterales bacterium | reverse complement strand
ACGTCACCCAGGCAGGCTCCGTCTTGTTGGCGTAAGTCACAATGAGATTAATGCCAAGGGCCGCTTTCAGACTATTTGTCGGGCTATTCCTGAACCTCGTATGCGGGGGTGCTTTGTTTGCGCAGGTTTCGGCGGCGATTTCCGGTCGGGTGGATGATGTCTCCGGCGGGCCGGTGGGCGCGGCCACCATCACGGTGAAAAGTCTGGAGACCGGTGCGGTGCGCACGGTGACATCGGATGACAGCGGCAAATTCCATGTGGGTTCGCTGACGCTTGGGTTGCAGGAAGTGCGGATTGAAAAGCAGGGGTTCAAGGTCGCGGTGCGCAGCGGAGTCAGCCTGGCGGTTGGCCAGGAAGCGGTGCTGAATGTACAGCTGGAAGTGGGCGATATTGCCCAGCAGGTGACGATTTCCGAAGATGCTCCGGTGATCAATACGACCACCGCATCGGTGGCGGGCGTAGTGGGTTCGAGGGAGATCAAAGACCTGCCGCTGAACGGGCGCAGCTTCGATAATCTGATCACGCTGAATCCGGGCACCATCAGCTATGGTCTGAAGAGCGCGAACACGAGCACGAGCAACGGCAACACGTTCGCGGTGGCGGGGCGGCGGCCTTCGGACAACATCGTGATGCTGAATGGCATTGAGTACACCGGGTCCAGCCAGCTGGCGATTACACCGGGCGGGGTGAGCGGTGAACTGCTGGGCATTGATGCGATTCGTGAATTCAACGTGCTGACGGATGCGTATTCGGCGGAGTTCGGTAAGCGGGCGGGCGCGCAGGTGAGTGTGGTGACACAGAGCGGAACGAATGCGCTGCATGGGTCGTTGTTTGAATTTCTTCGCAACAGTTCGCTGGATGCGCGGAATTTCTTTGACCAGGCGTTTGTGCCGCCGTTCCGGCGTAACCAGTTTGGCGGGGCGCTGGGCGGGCCTGTAAAAAAAGATAAGTTGTTTTTGTTTGGGAATTACGAAGGCTTTCGGCAGTCACTGGCGCTGAGCCAGGTGAGCGTGGTGCCGGATGCGCAGGCGCGGCTGGGAATTATCGGTGGCGTGCGGGTGGCGAATCTGAATCCGGCCATGCTGAAATACACGGTGCTGTGGCCGGAAGCGAACGGACCGTCGCTCGGTGGCGGCACGGCGCTTTCGTATAACAATCCGCGGCAGACGGCGCATGAAGATTTCGGGACTATGCGGTGGGATTACACGCTGAGCAGCACGGATTCGCTTTCAGGCGCGTATACGATTGACGACGGCAACAGCATTATTCCGCTGGCGGATCCGTTGTTCGCTTCCGCCCTGGGGCTGCGGAACCAGGTGGCGAGCGTGCAGGATATTCACATCATTTCGCCTCAGATGCTGAATACGCTGCGGGTGGGTTTTTCGCGCGCGGCGTTTAACTTTGATGCCGCTTCGCTGACGAATTTTCCGGCGGATCTGGCGTTTGTCACGGGCGGCGGGCCGGGCGGAATTGTGATCGGCGGGGGCACCACGACAACGGGTGTATCGGCCATCACATCGGCGGGTCCGAATAATGCGGCCAATGTGTGGAACCGGCGGAATCTGTTCACGATTTCGGATGGGATCCAGGTGAACAAGGGGATTCATCAGTTCAGCGCGGGTGCATGGTTCCAGCGTGTGCAGGATAACGAGAACACGGCTTCGCGGCGACTGGGCCAGGCGAGCTTTGCCAGTCTGCAGACGTTCCTGGCCGGCACGGCGACCTCGTTCCAGGTGGTGCCCTCGCCTGCTGAATTGGGGTGGCGTAGTGTGTTCGGGGCGTGGTACGTGGAAGACGCAATCAAGGTGCGGCGCAATTTGACGCTGCAGATCGGGCTGCGGCATGAATTTACTAATGGCTGGAATGAAGTGGCGGGGCGCGCGGCGAATTACATCACGGATGAGCAGGGGGTGCTGAAAACTGCTCCGATTGTGGGCTCTTCGGTGTTCACGAAGAACAATGCAAAGAAGCTGTTCGGGCCGCGGCTGGGGCTGGCGTGGGATGTGTTCGGAACCGGCAAGACTTCTGTGCGGGCGGGCTTCGGCACGTATTATTCGATCATTGATGATCTGAGCTTCCTGCTGAATTCCCTGCCGCCTTATAACGGAGCTGCGTCGTTTGCGAATGTGTCGGTGCCCTCGATTGTGCCCATCGCGCCAGGTGTGCAGCCGCCGCCATCGTGCGGGCCGGGGGTTGCGGCACCCTGCACTACTTTCGCGCCGCAGGGCGTGCAGGCGGATGCGAAGACTCCGGCGGTGCAGGAGTGGAACCTGCGCATTGAGCAGCAGATCACGGCAGACACGGCGCTGCGGGTAAGCTATGTGGGGTCGTTCGGGTATCACGGGCTGGTGAGTATTGACCCAAACAGCATACCCGGGCAGGTCTGCGCGAATGCCGCCGGCTGCACTTCGGGCGGCAACGGCGCGGCGCGCGGATTGGTGGCACAGGGTGCACACTACATTCCGGTTTCGGCAACGCGCCCGAATCCATATCTGGGCGCGGGTTTCTTCTGGTATTCAGAGGGCAACAGCAGCTACAACTCACTGCAGGTGGATGTGACTCGGCGGTTGACGCGCGGGCTGCAGATGCGCGGGAATTTCACATGGTCGAAGAACCTGGACCATAATTCGGCGCTCACGGGCGCGCAGGCGAATAACCAGGCGCAGATGGTGTTGAACCGCAACGATCTGCGGCGGGACTGGGGCCCTTCCGCGCTGAACGTCACCGGGCAAAGCAGCATTTCCGCGCGGTATGAACTGCCCTTCGGCAAGGGGCGTTTGACGGGCGGCTGGCAGGTGAACGGCATTGCGACTTTCCTGAGCGGCTTCGCGTTCACGCCGCAGGTTGGTTCGAATCGTTCGGGCGATGGCGACACGCGCAACCCGGACCGGCCTTCATTGAATCCGGCGTTTTCGGGCTCGGTGATTCAGGGTACCCCGGGGCGATGGTATAACCCGAATGCGTTTGTGCTGCCGACGGTGGGGACGTATGGAAACCTGGGGCGGGGCGTGTTGAACGGGCCTGGCCTTTCTGACCTGGATTTGTCGCTGTTCAAGAGTTTTCCGGTTACGGAGCGCGTGCAGCTGCAGTTCCGTTCGGAGTTCTTTAACGTGCTGAACCACGCGAATTTCGCATCACCCAATCCGATTGTTTTTGCGAATGGTGTGACGAGTTCTTCGGCGGGATTGATTACCGGCACGGTCACGACATCGCGGCAGATTCAGTTTGGGCTGAAGCTGATTTTCTAAAATCTGATAAACGTTATCGCCCGAAGATGATCTTCTCTGCTGACAGAAGCTTTGTGGCGAGTGAAAGCAGGATGCCTGTCCCTGCAAGCGCGATGACAGCGCCGCCGATAAGACTGAGCGGAGACGGGATGGTGCCGCCGAGAATATCGCTTGCCATCGCATACTGGCCGATGATCGGAATCGGGTGCAGCAGCGGCTGGTTGGTGATCGGGTAGAAGGTGGACAGGACACCCGGGATCGTCACCGTCATGATCAGGAAGCCCATGTAACTCTGCGCTTCTTTGAACGACCTGGCAAAGCAGGCAAGGTAGAGCTGCATGGCCGGTGCGATCAGAGCGACAGGCGCGACGGCGGCGATCATGAGGAGCACTTCGGGGCGCCCGAGGTGATAGCGAACGCCGAGGTCTTCGAGCGGAAGTTTCGAGAGGATAAACGAGGTGACCACCAGGGTGGCGATCATGCTGCCCGCAGCGGCTGTAGCGGCCGCCAGCCACTTGCCGGTCACCAGTTGCCAGCGTGGCACGGGATTCAGCAGCAGAGGCTCCAGCGAGCCGCGTTCGCGTTCGCCGGCGGTGGAATCGGTGGCCAGTTGCATGGCACCGGAGAAGGCTGCCAGCAACAGGAACATCGGAATGATGTTGAAGATGGTTGCGGCGCGCTGCTGCGCGTTCGAGACTTCCACCTCTTCCAGCTTGAGGGCACTGGCCACGCCGGGGCTGATGCCTCGCGCGACCAGACGCATCCCTGCGGTCATGCTGCTAAAGCGGTTGAGCAGGGTGCGGATGCGGCGCACCTTGGCGCGGGTTGTACTGCGGGTGGAGTCGGCATAGAGTTGGACCGGCGCGGGCCGGGAATCGTTGAATTTTTCGGCGAATTCCTTGTCGATCACCACCACGAAATCAGACTTACGCCCGCGCACGGCAGCTTCTGGATCGGCGGGACCTGCGATCACTTCCACACCGGGTTGCTGTTGCAGCCAGTTCACCAGAATGGGCGCGTATTCGCGGCCCACCACCGGCACCTTGATGTCATGCGCGGCCTTCTCCTGACCGGCGATCTGGTTCAGCATAAAGGCGATGAGGACAGGCCCAAACAGCGTGCTGAAAAGAAGTGTGTAGAGGGCGCGGCGGTCGCGAAAACTATCGGTCAGTTCTTTGCGGGCGACGATACGGATGGGGGAGAGATTCACGCGGTTGCTCCGGTCGTCTGCAGGCCAACCAGTTCCACGAACGCATCTTCCAGCGTGGTCTTTCCGCTGAGCGCGATCAGATCGTCGGCGGTGCCTTCAGCCACGACGCGGCCTGCGGCGATCACGACGATGCGGTCACAGAGCGCCGAAACTTCCTGCATCACATGGCTCGAAAAAACCACACAGCGGTTCTCGGCTTTCAGATGCCGGATTACATCTCTTACAGCGCGTGTACTCATGACATCCAGTCCATTGGTGGGTTCGTCCAGAATAATGTTTTGCGGGTTGTGCACCAGCGCGCGCGCCAGAGCCACTTTGGCGCGTTCGCCGTGTGAGAAGCCACCGGCGCGGCGGTCGGCAATCGACTTCAGATCCAG
>JBBQDH010000349.1:0-4816 GCA_038319515.1 Bryobacterales bacterium | reverse complement strand
GAAGAACCTGCGTGTGTGGCTGTCAGACGGCACGGACGACCAGGAGGGCAATGGAGGCAGTTGGCCGCTCAACAACATCATGCTCGCCAATTCCCTGAAGCTGAAGGGCTACGATTTCCACTTCCGCTTCGGCGACGGCATGCACGCCATCGCCCAGGGCGCGCTCGATCTGCCGGAGTCCCTGGCCTGGTTGTGGCGCGATTACGACCCTGCGAAGAAAGAGCAGGCGTACCAGATGGACGAGGCCGAACGTGTGAAACCGCCCTTCCGCGTCAAGGTGGCCAATCGCGACTCCTGGTAAGCGTTACGGGGTTGCAATGCTATCCTCACAGGCAGGTCCACGGGATGACGCTTCGGAAGGCGCTCTGGCTGTCCGTTTCTAGTGTGGCGATGCTCGCCGCGCTTTGCGGAAGTGCGGTAACAGGCGCAGCCCTGAAGGATCGCGACCCTTCCCTGCCCCGTCCGTTTCGGGTCTACGCCAGCCTGGAACCATTCGACGACATCGAATTACCTGGCGACTACAAAGAGCAGGCGGAATGGGTACAGGCGCGCCTCATGTATCCGCCCCATCCCAACGGGCGTTTCTCACGCCCGCTGGGCTTTGGCGGGAACCGAGACTGGCGGGAAGGCGGGACCAGCTGGTCGCAGGACTATCCGCGTGCCGATCGCAATTTCGCCGCGGCAATACGGCGTCTCACCCGTATTCACAGCCGTTCCGTGGAGCAACCCGTCAATCCGGATGATGGCGAAGACATCTTCAACTGGCCCTGGATGGTGGTAGGCGAAATGGGGGACTGGAAGCTGACGGAGTCCCAGGCGCTGAAGGTCCGCGAATATCTTCTGCGTGGCGGATTTCTGATGATGGACGATCTGTGGGGCTCCCGCGAGTGGGGTCGCTTCGTCGAAAGCATGCAAATCATTTTTCCCGACCGCAGCTTTGAAGAGATTGGCGACGACGACGCCATTTTCCACGTGGTCTTCGATGTAAACGAACGCTATCAAATCCCCGGACAATGGGCATTGCGTCAGGGCACAACTTATCGCGACGACGGGTCAAAGCCCCACTGGATGGGGATCTACGACGACAAGAGACGGCTGATGGTGGTGTTATCTTTTAACTCCGATATCGGCGATTCCTGGGAGTGGGCGGACAGCCACAACTATCCGGAAAAATACTCCGCGCTCGGGATACGTCTCGGTCTCAACGACGTCGTTTACTCGATGACTCATTAGCCGGCAACCCGTTTGCCCCCTCCGGGGATTGCATCGGGTCAGCAAATGATGATATAACTTCCGGAACGGGTCTAAAGTAAACGATTTAGCATTCAAGGTTTACGGACCTCCACTGCAAAAGGGGTTTCCATGTTTGAATTCCGGTCCGGCACGAAGAAGTTCTCTGCATTTGCATTTTGCGCAGCGCTGTTGATTGGCAGCGTGGCCTCACGGCCGGCGTACTCACAGGTTCTGTTCGGTTCACTGGTCGGCGGCGTCACCGACGCCAGTGGCGGCGCGGTTCCCGGTGCGTCGGTGAAAGTGACGCAAATTGAAACCAACGAAGTTCGCGAAACCAAAACGAATGAATCCGGCGGCTATACCCTCAGCACAATCCATGCCGGAACCTACAAAGTAACGGTCACCAAAGAGGGGTTCAAAACCTTCAACGCCGAGAACATTCAGGTGACACTGAATACTGTCGTTCGCGTGGATGCATCGCTGCAGGTGGGCGCCCAGAGCCAGAGCGTGGAAGTCACTGCGGAGGCTGCCGCCCTGCAGACAGACCGGGCGGATGTTCACAACGAATTCAGCAGTAAACAGATGATCGACCTGCCGCAGCCCACCCGCAACTTTGAAGGGATCGTTGCCTTGATGCCCGGTATCGCGCCGCCCTCGGCGAGCGGCGGCGGCACCAACAATCCAAGCAAATCGTTCCAGGTGAGCGCGGACGGCACCAGTCGCAGCGGCACCAACGTACTGATCGACGGGGTCAGCGCCACCAACCCGTGGGTTCAGTTCTTCGCGACGTATGCCCCCTCGGTGGAAGCGATTGAGACGGTCAACGTGGTGACCGGCAGTTCGGGGGCTGACCAGGGCCTCACGAACGGAGCCTCCATCAACGTGCAGACCAAGAGCGGGAGCAACAGTTTTCACGGTTCGCTTTACGAATACAACATCATCAGCGCTTTGAAAGCCCGCCCCTACTTCCTGCCGGCCAATCAGGGGATTCCCAAGCTGATTGAGAACGATTTCGGGGCCACTGCAGGCGGTCGCATCATTAAAAATAAGCTCTTCTACTTCGGCAGCTACGAAGGCGACTACATTCGCCAGGGCAGCGCCAACTCCACAGTCACAGTGCCGACCGTTGCCATTAAGCAAGGCAATTTTTCAGCATCGCCAAATCCCATCTTCGACCCGGCAACCGGCACATACGACGCGGTCGGCATCCCGTCCGGCAGAACGCCTTTCACGGGCAATATCATCCCGATCAGCCGCTTTCACGCGGCTTCCTCGAAGCTGGTCGCGCTGGTGCCGGACCCCAACCAGAACATCCTTCCCACGCCGGTAAATAACTACTACGTGAACACGCCCATCAGCAACACCCTGTCGCATGTGGATACCAAATTCGACTGGGTTGCCAGCAGTAAGTGGAAATTCACAGGCCGCTATGGCTATCAGCCGTATAACATCACGCAGCCAACAATCTTTGGCCCCCAGCTGGGCGGAAGCCCGAATTTCGAGGCCTTCTGAAATGCCACGGCGTATGCGGTCAATGCAACCTACATCGTCAGCCCGTCGTTTATTATCGATGGCAACTGGGGCCGAACCAAGGCTCACCAGGTTTTGAACCCGCCGATGACAGATAAGAAGCTGGGCGCGGATTTCCTCGGCATACCCGGCACCAATCTGGGTGACCTCCCACATTCAGGGGGCCTGCCTCAGTTCAATATTTCGAACTTCTCGGGCTACGGCTATTCCTACTCTCCGCTGCAATATGACGACCCCGTCTTCCAGTACGTTGCCAACGCCACCTGGATCAAGGGCAAACACAATGTGCGCTTTGGGGTGAACATGAGCCAGCAGCACATGGATCACTTTGAGGTAACGCCCACGCAGTTCAGCTTCAACGGCGGCGCCACGCAGTGTGGCCCCAATTGCGCGGCGAACCCCGCGGCGAACGCGTTCAACAGCTATGCGGACTTCCTGCTGGGCCTGCCTCAGAGATACGTCAACAGCCCCAGCGGAAATAAGCCAATTACTCTGCGCACCTGGCAACACAGCGTTTATGTACAGGACACCTGGCAGGCGAGCCGTAAGCTGACCGTCGCTGTCGGCACGGCCTGGGAGTACTACCCTATCCCATCGCGTGGCAACCGACAGATTGAGTCTTACAACTTCGACACCAATCAGATCCTGATTTGCGGCGTTGCTTCCAATGGCGATAACTGCGGCATCACAACGCAGAAACTGCTGTTCGCGCCCAGAATCGGCATTGCATACCGGCCGGTTGAATCGATGGTCATTCGGGCAGGCTATTCGCTGAGCCCGGAACAGATCAATATGTTCCGCGACGGTATTTACAACTATCCGGTTCGCGCTGACTTCGATCAGAGCGGCCTTTCCACTTACGCGCCGGTCGGCAATCTCACAACCGGTATTCCCGTCAATCCGGCTCCGGACATTACCAGCGGCGTGATCAATGCTCCGCGGGGTCTGGTGCTTGGCGCCATTATCCCCCGTAATCAGAAGTTCACACGGGGCTATACAGAATCGATGAACTTCACAGTTCAGAAAGACCTCAGTCACGGCTGGGTTGCTCAGGCCGGCTACGTGGGAACGCTTTCGATTCACCAGCACACCCGTTACAACGTGAATTACGGCACCATCAACGGCGGCTCAGCCAGCCAGGCGTTCTTCTCAAAAGGCATCACGTCAGGCATCACGGTGATCCTGCCTTATGAAACGCAGCGCTACAACTCTCTGCAGGCGCAACTGAATAAGCGCCTCTCGAAGGGCTTCCTCTTCGGTCTCGCTTATACGCGCTCGAAGACAATCGGGACATGCTGTGACGACTCCGGTGATGGCGCGCCGCAGATTGTGCTGCCGCAATATACCAATCTGAATAAGGGCATCATGAACCTTGACCGCCCCAATAACCTGCGGATCAGTTCCACGTATGATCTGCCGTTTGGAAAAGGGAAAGCGTTTCTCAATACCGGCGGCGTTGCTTCGCTGATTACCAGCGGGTGGCAGGTGAACGGGATCTTCAGCAAGTACTCCGGCGCTCCGTTCTCTGCGTCCGGCGGCACCGCGCTCAACACGCCTGGCTTCACCCAGCGCGCCCAGCAGGTGAAGCAGGACGTCAATTACATCGGCAACCATGGGCCGGGCCAGTTCTACTTCGATACCAGCGCGTTCGTCGCCGTAACGGCGGCGGGGGTCATTGGAAACACTGGCTACAATACGCTGCGGGGACCCGGGGTCACGAACCTGGATTTGAGCGTCTTCCGGGATTTCCGTTACCGCGAGCGCTATTCAGTGCAGTTTCGGGCAGAGGCACTCAACCTGAGCAATACTCCGCATTTTGGCAATCCGCAGGGCAATGTCACCAACGCGGCATTCGGCCAGATTACAGGCACAACGACCGCCAGCCGTTTGATCGATGAACGATATCTTCGGTTCGGCCTGAAGGTCCGATTCTAAAGCGCTCCGGGCAGCTGAACACATCGGCGGGGGCCCCGGGGTTTAGAGGGGGGGCGCGGTTTTTTTTTTTGGGGGCCGAAAAGTGTTTGTAGGAACCCCCGCAGTGGGACACACCCCA
>JBBQDH010000348.1:0-4823 GCA_038319515.1 Bryobacterales bacterium | reverse complement strand
CCACCCGTATCGTCAAACGCCTTTGCCCAGGTGTAGTTGAAGTTGAAGGTCAGCCCGCGCGAAAGTCTTTTCACCGCGACCACCTGTAGCGAGTTGTAATTGGAATTTCCGATGTCGCCCCATACATCGCTTACGTTGTTGTACTGCGGGAATGGGCGCAACATTTGAGCGATCGATCCGCTGAAGCCGGTGAACGGAAGCGAGATGCCCGGGATGATGACGTTCGCAGCCGCGATGTTTGCCGGGTTGGCCGGCTGTTGCAGCAGGTTCCCAAGCGCCAAATATTTCGGATCGATTTGATCCGACCAGATCCCGCGCCCCGCGCCTCCCAGCCGGTGTCCATTGCTACCCACATAAGAGGCGCCGACAATCAGGCTGCTGGTCACCGCGCGCTCCAGTCCGAAGTTCCAATTCTGGTAGCGCGGAGGCTTACCACCAATATCGGGATCCCCATAAGTAACCGTTGCTGGCGCCGCTCCTGTTCCATTGAAACCCGTGCCGAAAGACGGATCGAAGATGGGCGGATGTTGATACGGAGGAACGCCCTGGTCCCAATAAAACGCCGGGCTGATTCCCGAATCCAGCGTATTGAACACCGGGCTCGCCGTGTAACCCAGCGTGTCGGTGCCGAATCTTCCACCACCTCTGCCACCCACCCCGCCCCGATGCGTATACATCACCGAATACCCCGCGCGAATCACATTCTTATCCATGAACTGATAAGCCAGCCCGATGCGCGGGCCGAAGTTCAGGTAGTCCGTCTTAATCGTGGTACTGCAATGGCAGCTATTCGGGCCGTTGCCGTAAAACTCTAGAATGCCCGGCCTGCCACCCGCCGCGGGATTCGGCGCGGTCGGATTAAAGAACGATTGGCGGTCCAGGACCTCTTTATAAGGTAGCCAGATATCGTGACGCAGCCCAAGGTTCAGCGTCAGATGTTGCGTCACACGGAAGTTGTCCTGGATCCACCAGGAGTAATCCTTGAACCGTCCTCCGGTGGCGACCACGGAGTCCTCGACAATATTTGCGGTATTCACCGCTCCCAGAAGATAGCTCGCGTAAGCGTTCCCCGTAGCCGTGTTCAGCGTCCCGGCCGCGCTGAAACCAGCCGTCTGATTGTTACTGAAATTCCAAGTGGCCAGGCTACCGTAGGTACGCTGTTTTTCGTTGATCTGCAGCCATTGGATTTGCGCCCCGAACGTCATCGCATGTTTTCCACGGGTCCACTGCACGCCGTCCTGGAGCGTGAATGTGTTCGAAACGTCGTTGAAGGCACGGCCTCCTCCGCCGGACCGCCACCCATCCGGCGGATTCGGACCGGCCCACGCGACTTCAATGAACGAACTCGCGGCCTCGCCCGGAGGCAGGCCTTTCAGTCCAGCCTTGGTGGGATAGTCGCCCGCAATCGTCACGTTCGTGATCGGCACCGCGAAACGCGAAAACCCGAAACTCACCTGGTTCAAGACATTCGGACTGATGACATACGTGTACTTGGCCTGCGCCGTCGTCGGGAACTCGTCCACCGCCCGCGCGCTTGCGTACGGCAACGGCAGCGTGTTGCCCCGGTACGGCGTCGTCTGGTTGCGATGACCGTGGCTGTAAAGTACATAAAATGTGTTGCGATCATTCAGCGTGTAATCTACTTTGTTGGTCGTGCTGTTGTCGTGGTAGCCCACCGGAACTGTTCCAAGATAATTATTCTGAATGCCTCCGTTGGTCGGGTCCGGAAGGAACGACTGGAAGTATTTCGATATCGCAGAGATTCGATTTGGGGGTATGATATTGCCCACAAACGGCTTGCGTGTGCAGGGGGCCTTCGAGCAATCCGTGGTCCCCGGATCATAGATCTGCGCGGGAAACGCGGAGAAATTTCCACTTCTCTCCGCCGGAGTCGGGATGGTCATCAGGCTTGCCTGCGGCATAGTCGCATAGCGGAAACCGTCGTAATTACTGAAGAAGAACAGCCGGTTCCGAATGATGGGACCGCCCAGGCTGTATCCGAACTCGTTCTGGTGCTCCACGCTTCTCACGGCTGAGAAGAACGAGCGCGCGTCCAAGTGCGTGTTCCGGAAATACTCGTACACCGCTCCGTGAAACTGATTGGTGCCGGATTTCAGGACGAAATTGGCCGCACCTTGCCCGTTGTACATCGCCGCCGTACCCGCGGTCTCCATCTGAAACTGCTCCACCGCTTCCACTGACACACCCAGGCCGAGCGTCCTGCTTTCGCCCTGCGCAACGGGGCTAGTCACCGCCAGTCCCTCCACGTAAACTTCCTGGGAATGATCCTGCGCACCCAAAACGTTGCCCGCCGTATTGCCGGTGCTGCTGTTCACGGTAACGCCCGGCATGTATTGGGTGAACGAGGTCGGGTCTCGCGGCGCATTCCCCATGGCCAGCGGCAGCGCCGTGTATGTTTCATTGCGCATGGTCTGGCCCAGGCTCGCATCCGTGGTATTAAGTTGTGGAGCTGCCGCGGTCACTGTGACCTGTTGGACAGAGCCCGCCACTTGCAGCGTCAGATTGAGGCCCACCACCTGCAGCGCGTCCACGACAACATGCTCCTGCGTCGCGGTTTCGAAGCCACCCACCGAAGCCGTCACAGTATACTCGCCTGGTTGCAGCGGCGACAAGTTGAAGAGGCCGGCAGCCGTAGATTGCCGCTCTGTCTTAACGCCCCTCTTCACGTCCGTAGCGGTAACAATCGCGCCCGGAATCGCCGCGCCGGACGGGTCTGCTACCAGACCCTGAATCGATCCAGCCCCCGCGATTTGGGCTGCAATCGGTAAAGCTCCGAGCAGCGCCACTGCGGCGAACAAAATGCCTAGTCGCATAGTTTCCTTATTAAGTCTTCGATGCCTTCTCAACCTCAACTGCGAAAACGTAGGTCGGGCCGAACATATTAGACCGGAACACCACCCACTTTTGATCCGGAGTAAAGCTGACGTTCGGCTCCAGCCGGTACTGGTGCTTTGACATGTTCACCAGTTTCTCGGCGTGAAACACGCCTGGCTGAATGAAGTTCTTGTCAGGTATGCCGCCATTCTTAATCAACTCCGGCCGAAACAGATAGATCCACTCTCCGTCCGGCGCGTGCGCCACCTGGCCCGGGTCGCCGCCGTCGCCACAGAATAGCTTGCCGTCGTCCGTCACATTGAAATGAATCGACCATTCGTTGCGCTGCAAGTGATACTGCACACGGCTGCCAGTCTCCACGTTGTAGCCGGCCAGCCAGAAGTCCTGCCCTCGCGGTGTTTGCAAGTCGAACAAAATTGTTTTGCCGTCCTTGCTCCAGAACTCATGGCCGAAAATCTCCATCGCCATAGTTCGGGTATGAACCTTTTTCGGTTCGCCTCCATCGGTACGCATGAGCCAGATCCGGTCCACCTTGTGCCACGGACCTTCATGGCAGAACATCAGTAGAGTCGGATCTGTTGGTGAAAACAGCAAGTGATTCAACCAGTCAGTCGCGCGATGAATCGTCTTCACCTCACCCGTTTTCACGTTCATGGTGTACATGGCCATGGGCAAATGAGCCGCCAGCCGCTCCTCCATCATCTGGCCTTTGTTGCGCGGTTGATCCAGAGGATGCGCCTGGGCCGCCGCACCAGACGCAGGCTGGGAGCGCCCTCCGCCATAGTCCTGACCCTGTGTGCCTTCGATGAAAGTCCCTGCCAGCAGGGTTTCGTCAGCGTTCACAGTCGCGATCGACCCGCGCGGCGGCACCGGCCCTAGCTTATGCGATTCGCCGGTATCGATATCGGTCCACCACGCTGCTCCATCGCGAATGTAATAGACGCGTTCATTTTTCCGCCCCGCGTCAATCAGCCGCACGCGCCCCTCCACCACCTGCTTTGCTTCGCGCGTCTGCAGATCCAGAACGGAGATCCCTCCGGGCGTGGTGTACACCAGCCGCTTCCCGTCAGGCGTGTAGCCGTTTTGGTTGAAGTAGAGGCTGGCGCTACCAGGCTCTTTCGTCAACCTGACCACGCGGTGACCGGTATCCGGGTCGACCCACGAGGTCGGCGGCTCGGCTGTATCGGCGGCCACCGCCATCATTGCGGAAACCACAAACACAATCTGAAAACGCAGCATACGATTTACCTCACTTGCTCCGAATCTGCAACACGCTGATCGAATACGGCGGAAACGTTCTACTGAAATTGTCGCTGAGTCCCTCAGCATTCGAGGCGACCGGCACGATCTTCGCTGCAGCGGTAATTGAATTCGTGTCATCAGGACTACCCGTCGCCATCGCGAGCAGTTTCCCGGTACGCTCGACTGTAGCAACGCCGCGAATGGAAAAATGAACGGGTTGCGGCGTCCCGGAACGATTGACGACCTTCACATAGATCGTCCCCGTCTTGCTATCGTGAGTGGCGCTGAAGAAAACCAGCGGCACTTGCTGCGGAGGGGGAGTTGGCGGCGGCGTGGCAGAGGCAGCGCCAGGACGCACCCGGGGAGGAGGAGGCTGCCACATCTTGGTGGGGATGGCCTCGGTCTCGATCGGCACAACCCTGTCGCCGTGATTCGTACTGAACATCTGCTGGGCCCAGTAACCGGGCGACCCATAGCTGGACATCGCGTCGTAACCGATAAGATCCGTCTTCCACTGCATCCCGCCCGGGTTTACATTCACGAACAACGGCGCATAGCTCGACATGATCACCAGATCGGAGTTACGCTCCATGCCCGTCATCCACGCCGCATCGCCCAGCGCCGCGCTCATGGTGGGGGTTGGTTCACCTACCCGAGTCGCCCACTCACCGACAAAGACTTTGGGTCCGGTACGCGGGCGCGCATCATAGTCGTGCGAATGGGAA